>DATLCG010000105.1:0-5254 GCA_035526525.1 Binatia bacterium | reverse complement strand
GTCGGTCTTCATCCTGCCGCCTTCGCGCATGGAGCTGGAGCGTCGCCTGCGCCAGCGCCGGCAGGACAGCGACGAGGCGATCGCGCGACGAATGGCCCAGGCGCGCGAGGAGATGTCCCACCATGCGGAATACGACTACCTGATCGTCAACCGCGATTTCGACACGGCACTGGCCGAGCTGGTGTCGGTGATCGAGGGGCGCGGCGGACCTCTGCGCGCCGCGCAGGAAGCCGCGCACGGCGCGTTGATCCGGGAACTCCTGGCCTAGCGGAGCCCGGGCGCGGCCCTGGAAGGAATCGTCGCTTTCGGGGTCGCCCTCCGGTACAATTCGCGCCCCCGTTTCACCGGTCGTCCCCATGGCCCGCGTCACCGTCGAAGACTGCCTCAGTCTCATTCCGAACCAGTTCGAGCTCACGCTCGTGGCTGCCAAGCGCGCGCGCCAGCTGGCTCGCGGCGCCGAGGCCAAGTTGCCCTGGGGCACGCACAAGTCCACGGTGCTGTCGTTGCGCGAGATCGCCGAGGGCCTGACCGACAAGAAGGTGCTGGAGGAAGCGGACCTGCCGGCAGTCCAGGCGCCGAAGGTCGAGCTCGAGGCGCTGGATCCGAGCTTCGACCTCTAGGACGTCAGCCGTACGAAAAAGCCCGCCGCGAGCGGGCTTTTTCATTGATGGGACGGTCCGAACCCCGGGCATATACTCGGACGACCATGGAACTGCCGGTCATCCAGCGCATCGGCGCCGCGCTGCGCACGCGCAGCGTCGCGCGCGAGTTCGGCATCGACGCCCTGACCGTCCTGCTCGAGGAGTACCTGCCGGCTCCGCAGATCGGCGAAGTCCGGCGGGCGCACGAGTTCGGCGCGCGGCTGCACGAGGGGCAGCTGCGCACCTCCGGGGAGCCCTACATCTATCACCCGCTGGCGGTCGCGCGGATCCTGGCGCAGATGCGGCTCGACCACGTCACGCTGATGGCGGCGATCCTGCACGACACCATCGAGGACACCACCACCTCGAAGGAAGAGCTGGAACGGCAGTTCGGACCGGACGTGGCCGAGCTGGTGGACGGTGTCAGCAAGTTCCAGAAGATCGAGGGCCGCACCCGCGCCGAGGTGCAGGCCGAGAGCTTCCGCAAGCTGCTGATGGCCATGACGCAGGACCTGCGCGTCATCCTGATCAAGCTCGCCGACCGGCTGCACAACATGCGCACCCTGGAGCACCGCGAGCCGGCCAAGCGGCGCCGCACCGCGCGCGAGACGCTCGAGATCTATGCGCCGATCGCGCAGCGGCTGGGCATCCACTTCATCCGCACCGAGCTCGAGGACCTCGCATTCGCGCACCTGTATCCGCACCGCAACCTGGTGCTGGAACGCGCGATCCGCGAGCAGCTCGGCGACACCAAGGCCACGATCAAGGAAATCGAGGAGCGGCTCAACCAGGAGCTGCGCGACGAGGGCATCGGTGCGAGCGTCGTCGGCCGGCAGAAGAACCTGTACAGCATCTACCAGAAGATGCGGCGCCGGCGGCTGAAGTTTCCCGACGTGATGGATCTGCTCGGTTTCCGCATCATCGTCACCAAGGTGGACGAGTGCTATCGCGCACTCGGCGTCGTGCACCACGTGTACAAGCCGGTGTCGGAGCTGTTCAACGACTACATCGCCAACCCGAAGGTGAACGGCTACCAGTCGTTGCACACGACCTGCGTCGGTCCGAAAGGCCGCAAGATCGAGGTGCAGATCCGCTCGCGCGACATGCACCACATCGCCGAGAGCGGCATTGCCGCGCACTGGCAATACAAGCTCGGCGACCGCGCCGGCGCGCAGCACACCGCACCGCAGGTGCGGGCGCGCGAATGGCTCGGCCAGCTGTTCGAGATGCAGGGCGGCGCGCCGGCGATCGACTTCGTCGAAAACGTCAAGGTCGACCTGTTCCCCGACGAGGTCTACGTGTTCACGCCGAAGGGCGACATCCGCCGCCTGCCGCGCGGCGCGACGCCGGTCGACCTGGCCTACGCGGTGCACACCGATCTCGGCAACCACTGCGTCGCCTCACGCGTGGACCAGCAACTCGAGCCGCTGACCTCGCCGCTGAAGAACGGCCAGACCGTCGAGATCATCACGGCGCGCCACGCCCGGCCGAACGCGGCCTGGCTCAACTTCGTCAAGACCGCGAAGGCGCGCCACTGCATCCGCAACGAGCTGAAGAACCAGCGCCACGACGAGGCGATCCGTCTCGGGCGCCGCCTGCTCGAGAAATCCATGCGCGAGCTCAAGATCCCGCCCGCCAAGCTGCGGGAGGAGAACGTCGCGGCCGTGCTGAAGACCTACGAGCTGCCCCACCTCGAGGACCTGTTCCTGTCCATCGGGCTCGGGCAGCGGCTGGCGCCGCTGGTGGCCCGGCATTTCATCCCGTCGAGCGATGCCGCCGCCGCACCGGGCGAGACGCTGCCGTTCGCCGTCGAAGGCACCGAGGGCCTGGTGGTCGATTACGCGCGCTGCTGCAGGCCGGTGCCGGGCGACGACATCCGTGGCCACGTCAGCGTCGGCCGCGGCATCGTGATCCACCGCTCCGAGTGCCGCGTGGCGCAGCCTCGCAAGGGCACGCAGCAGGACTGGATCCCGCTGGTCTGGGCGGACACCGTCCAGGGCATCTACATGGCGGAGCTGCGCATCAAGGGCCAGAATGAGCGCGGCGTGCTGGCCAAGATCGCCACCGAGATCTCCAGCGCGGAATCCAGCATCGAGCACGTCACCATGTCCGAGCGAGTGGCCAACGAGGCGGCTGACATGCGCTTCGTCATCACCGTGCGTGACCGCACCCATCTGGCGCGGGTGATGCGGCGCATCCGGGCGCTGCCGGTGGTCGCGCGCGTGGTGCGCGTCGGCGGAGTGGCGACGTGAATCGCGAGATCGTGGCGACGTCGGCGGCGCCCGGCGCCATCGGCACCTACTCGCAGGCGGTGCGCTGCGGCAACACCGTGTACCTGTCGGGGCAGATTCCGCTCGATCCGGCCAGCGGCGTGCTGGTCGGCGGCGGCATCGAGGCGGAAATCCACCAGGTGTTCCGCAACCTCGCGGCGGTGGCTCAGGCTGCGGGTGCGACCCTCGACCAGGCGGCCAAGGTCAACGTCTACCTCACCGATCTCGCCCATTTCCCGAAGGTGAACGAGGTCATGGCGCAGTACTTCCGCCAGCCGTATCCGGCACGAGCCGCGGTCGGCGTGGCGGCGCTGCCGAAGGGCGCACGCGTGGAGGCCGACGCGGTCCTCGTCCTCGGTTGACGCCGCCCGCTCTGCGCGGCGCGCGCCTGGCTCCGCCCACCCTGCCTGTGCCGACCCGGCCGCTCGTTACCCTCGACACTCCGGTCCAGTACCTGAAGGGCGCCGGCCCGGCGCTGGCCGCTCGCCTGCGCGCACTCGGCATCGAGCGCGTCGGACAACTCCTGTTTCACCTGCCGTTGCACTACGAGGACCGCCGCGCGTTCACGCCGCTGGCGCAGCTGCGCGATGGCGGCAGGGCGCTCGTGCGTGCCCGCATCGAGCACGCGCAGGTGCGCTTTGCCGGGCGCCGGAGCTTCCAGGTTTCCGTGCGCGACGAGCAGGACGGCTGGCTGCTGCTGCGCTTCTTCCACTTCAACGCCGCGCAGGCAGCGGCCTTCGTTGCGGGCCGCTGGGTGCGAGCCTTCGGCAACGTGCGCGCAGGACGCGGCGGCCCGGAGATGATCCATCCGGAGTACCGCGTCGCGGACGTGCCGGAAGCGCTGCCGCCGGAGGACGCGCTGACGCCTTCCTACCCGCTGACCGCGGGGCTGACGCAGCAGCGGCTGCGGACGCTGATCGCGGCCGCACTCGAGGTCGCCTCGGGCGATGCCGCCTTCGGTGCGCCGCTGCCTGGGCTCGAGGGCCCCGCCACGCTCGAAGCGCTGCGCGTGCTGCACGCCCCCGGCAGCGGCGAGGACGCGGCCCGCATCCTCGCCGGCACGCACCCGGCGCAGCAGAGGCTGATCGACGAGGAGCTGCTCGCACACCAGCTCTGCATGCGTGCGTTGCGCCGCCGCGTGCGCAGCCACGTGGCCTTGCCGGTTCCCGGCCTTGCCGCCGCGCTGCCGGACCTGGAAGGCAGGCTCGGCTTCCGGCTGACCGGCGCGCAGCGGCGCGTGCTGATCGAGGTGGCGCGCGACATTTCCCGGCCCGCACCGATGCTCCGCCTGGTGCAGGGCGACGTCGGCTCCGGCAAGACCGTGGTGGCCGCGGGCGCACTGCTGGCCGCCGCGCGCGCCGGCCTGCAGGGCGTGCTGATGGCGCCGACCGAGCTCCTCGCCGAGCAGCACGCGCAGAACCTGGCGCGCTGGCTGGAGCCGCTGCGGGCACCGGTGTGTCTGCTGAAGGGCGCGCTGAAACGGGCACAGCGACGCAATGCGCTCGCCGCGATTGTCGCCGGCGACGCGGCAGTGGTGGTCGGCACGCACGCGGTGCTGGAAGAGGCGACGCGATTCTCCCGGCTCGCGCTGGTGGTGATCGACGAGCAGCACCGCTTCGGCGTGCAGCAGCGCCTGGCGCTGCGGGACAAGGCTCCGGGCGGGGTGACGCCGCACCAGCTGGTGATGACCGCGACGCCGATCCCGCGCACGCTGGCGCAGACCCTGTACGCGGATCTCGACGTTTCGGTCATCGACGAATTGCCGCCGGGGCGCAGCCCGGTGACGACCGTGGTCATCGGTGCGCAGCGCCGCGACCAGGTGCTGGCGCGCATCGGCGCGGCCTGCGCCGAAGGCCGGCAGGCCTACTGGGTGTGCACGCTGATCGAGGAATCCGAGGTGCTGGAGGCGCAGGCGGCCGAAGTCGCGGCGCAGAAGCTCACTGCCGAGTTGCCCGCCCTGCGTGTCGGGCTGGTGCACGGCCGGCTCAAGCCCGCGGAAAAGGAAGCGCAGATGCAGGCCTTCAAGCGCGGCGAGCTGCACGTGCTGGTGGCGACGACGGTGATCGAAGTCGGCGTGGACGTCCCCAACGCCAGCATCATGGTGATCGAGAACGCCGAGCGCCTCGGGCTGTCCCAGCTGCACCAGCTGCGGGGCAGGGTCGGGCGTGGCGCGGTGGAGAGCCAATGCGTACTGCTGTTCCAGCCGCCCCTGTCGGACCTGGCGAAGCAGCGGCTCGACGTGCTGCGGCAGACCCAGGATGGCTTCGCCATCGCGCAGAAGGATCTGGAGTTGCGCGGCCCGGGCGAGTTGCTCGGGCGCCGCCAGACCGGCGACGTCGGCTT
>DATLCG010000094.1:0-12919 GCA_035526525.1 Binatia bacterium | reverse complement strand
GGCGCTTCCTGGAACGCGTCGGAGCCGACGGCGGCGGTCGGCACCTGGCCGCAGATCACCACGATCGGAATCGAGTCGGCCATGCAGTCGCGCACGGGCGTGACGGTGTTGGTGGCACCGGGTCCCGAGGTCACCAGTGCGACGCCGACCTTGCCCGAAGCGCGGGCGTAGCCGGCCGCCATGAATCCGGCGGCTTGCTCATTGGCAGGGACGATCAGCGGCATCCGCTCCTGGTTGGCCTTGTTGAAGCGGAAAATCGCATCGTAGGTCGGCAGGATCGCGCCGCCGCTGTAGCCGAAGACGACGTCCGTGCCCTCGTCAGCCAGGATCTGGATGACGATCTCCGCACCCGACATGGTCTTGCCGGCGAGGGGATGCGGATGCGGCTTCAAGACGGCGTTCATCGCGACGAATCCGGGGGAGCAATCCAAAAGGGCAATCGGACCGGCATGTTAACTTGATTTTGCGCTGCAACAAAGTTACTTTGCGCGCCCCATGCGGCACATCATTTCCATCCTGCTGCAGAACGAAGCCGGCGCGCTGGCACGCGTGGCGGGCATGTTCTCGTCGCGCGGGTACAACATCGATTCGCTGACGGTCGCGCCCACGCACGATCCGGCCGTGTCGCGGCTGACGCTCGTCACGATGGGCTCGGATGCAGTGATCGACCAGATCATCAAGCAGACCCGCAAGCTGGTGGACATCGTGGAGATCACCGACCTGTCCAGCGCCGATCACCTGGAGTGCGAGCTGCTGATGCTCAAGGTCCAGGTCAAGGATGGTTCTGCACGCGCGGTGGTGGATTGCGTGCGCCGGCATCGCGGACAGATGCTCGACGAGTCCGACAACACGCGCATGGTGCTGATGTCCGGCACCGGCGCAGAGTGCGATGCATTCCTGGCCGAGGTGAGCAAGCTCGGCGTGGTGCTCGAGATGGTGCGCAGCGGCGTCGCCGCGCTGGCGCGGGGCACCCAGGTTTTGGCTGTTGCTGTTTGAATTCTGACTTTCGGGGCCGAAGCCCCCGTTCAACACTTAGTGAGCGAAGCGAAGACATGACTAGCAGTGTTTATTACGACAAGGACGCCGACCTTTCGATCATCCAGTCGAAGAAGGTTGCGATTCTGGGCTACGGCTCGCAGGGCCACGCGCACGCGCAGAATTTGAAAGACAGCGGCGTCGACGTGACCGTCGCGCTGCGCAAGGGCTCCAAGTCGTGGGAGAAAGCGGTTGGCGCAGGCCTCAAGGTCAAGGAAGTGGCCGAAGCGGTGAAAGGCGCCGACGTCGTCATGATCCTGGCGCCGGATCAGGACCAGCGAAAGATCTACGAAGAGTCGGTGGCGCAAAACCTCAAGAAGGGTGGGGCGCTCGCCTTCGCGCACGGCTTCAACATCCACTTCCAGCTGATCGAGCCGCGCGCGGACCTCGACGTGATCATGATCGCGCCCAAAGGCCCGGGACACCTCGTGCGCAGCACCTACGCGCAGGGTGGCGGCGTGCCCTCGCTGATCTGCGTGCATCAGGACGCGAGCGGCCAGGCCAAGCAGATCGCACTCTCTTACGCGAGCGCCAACGGCGGCGGCCGCGCCGGCATTATCGAGACCACCTTCAAGGAAGAGACCGAGACTGATCTCTTTGGCGAGCAGGCGGTGCTTTGCGGCGGCGCCACCGCGCTGGTGCAGGCCGGATTCGAGACGCTGGTCGAAGCAGGGTACGCGCCGGAGATGGCGTACTTCGAATGCCTGCACGAGCTCAAGCTGATCGTCGACCTGATGTACGAGGGCGGCATGGCCAACATGCGCTACTCCATCAGCAACACCGCCGAGTACGGCGATTACACGCGCGGCCCGCGCATCGTCACGGAGCAGACCAAGCAGGAGATGAAGAAGATCCTGCGCGAGATCCAGACCGGTGCCTTCGCGCGCGAATTCGTGCTGGAGAACCAGGCCGGCGCGCCGACGCTCAAGGCCCAGCGCCGCATCGGCCAGGAGCACCCGATCGAAAAGGTCGGCGGCAAGCTGCGCGCGATGATGCCGTGGATCTCGAAGAACAAGCTGGTGGACAAGACGCGGAACTGACGCGGCGTCGCGGCGGAATAGATGAGGTGCTGCGGCACCCCTTGTCGTCTGCACGGTCCAAACCGGCATAAGATTGCGCCTCGCCGGACCGCCGCGACGCCCCATGGACGAAGAAAAACGGTTTGCTGCGCCTCGCCGCCGCCGTGGCGTCTACCTGCTGCCGAACCTGTTCACCACGGCGACGCTGTTCGGCGGGTTCTACGCGATCATCGCGGCGATGAACGCCAAGTTCTCGCACGCGTGCATCGCGGTGGCGGTCGCGATGGCGGCGGATTCCCTGGACGGCCTGGTCGCGCGCAAGACCAACACCGCGAGCGAGTTCGGCAAGGAATACGACAGCCTCTGCGACATGGTCGCGTTCGGCGTCGCTACCTCGATCGTCATGTACTCCTTCAGCCTGCATTACCTGTCGGCACACGAGTGGCTCGGCGGCAAGCTGGGATGGCTGGCGGCGTTCCTGTTCACTGCCTGCGCGGCGCTGCGGCTGGCGCGCTTCAACGTGCTGGCGTCCCGCGGCGGCGCCAAGGGCAATTTCTTCGGGCTGCCGAGCCCGGGAGCAGCGGCGGTGCTGATCGGCTTCGTCTGGATGTCGGACCGCTTCGGCTGGCGCGGCTCGACGCTGGTGCTGCCCGCGGTGATCCTCACCATCGGCGCCGGCATCCTGATGGTCACCAATCTCCGGTTCTTCAGCATCAAGACCATCCGGCTCACGCAGCGGGTGCCGTTCCGCTACATCGTGTTCAGCGTCGGCGTGCTCGCGCTCTTCTGCATCGAGCCGCCGCTGACCTTCTTCCTCATCTTCTTCTCCTATGCCCTGTCGGGCCCGGTGCTGTGGCTGTACGGCCGCGCGCGCAGGCCGGCAGCGGCGGCGGTGGCAGCGCCGCGCGAGCCGCCGGCGTTGTAGGCCGCCCGGTCCGTGCTCTATAGTCGGCTCATGCGCACCGATCGCAGTCCACGCGTCATCGCACTCGCTCCGGCCATGCCGGGCGAGGGACTGCTGCCGTCGGGCCTGGTGCTCGCCGGTCTGCTCCTGCTCGCGCTGCTGCTTCTGCCGTAAGGCAGACACCGCAAAAAGGCCGCACGGGGCCCACACCGTGCAAGACCCGAAGACCCGACAGCCCCACCGCGTTCAGCGGCGCCATGGCGTCCGCTGGAACGCGGCTCACCGGACCCTCCGATGAAAGAGCACCTGATCATTTTCGACACCACCTTGCGCGACGGCGAGCAGTCGCCGGGCGCCTCCATGACGCAGGACGAGAAGGTCCGCATCGCGCTGGCGCTGGAGCGGCTGAAGGTGGACGTGATCGAGGCCGGCTTCGCCGCGGCCAGCCCCGGCGACTTCGCCGCGGTGCAGGCCGTGGCTTCGCAGGTGCGCGACAGCATCGTCTGCTCGCTCGCCCGCGCCAAGCCGGAGGACCTCGAGCGGGCGGCCGAGGCGATCAAGCCCGCGCCGCGCCGGCGCATCCACACGTTCATCGCCACCAGTCCCATCCACATGGAGCGCAAGTTGCGCCTCGCCCCCGACCAGGTGATCGAGGCGGCCGTGGCCGCGGTGAAATTCGCGCGACGCTTCACCGACGACGTCGAGTTCTCGCCGGAGGATGCCGGCCGCTCCGAGCCCGATTTCCTGTGCCGCGTGCTCGAGCAGGTCATCGCCGCCGGCGCCACCACGGTGAACGTCCCGGACACGGTCGGCTACACGCTGCCGCATCTCTTCGGCGCGCTGATCGGCCAGTTGCGCGAGCGCGTGCCGAACAGCGACAAGGCGGTGTGGTCGGTGCATTGCCACAACGATCTCGGCCTGGCCGTGGCCAATTCGCTGTCGGCGGTGCTCAACGGCGCCCGCCAGGTCGAGTGCACCATCAACGGCCTCGGCGAGCGCGCCGGCAACGCGGCGCTGGAGGAGATCGTCATGGCCGTGCGCACGCGCAAGGACGAGTTTCCCTGCGACACGCGCATCGACTCGACCCAGATCGTGCATTGTTCGCGCATGGTCTCCGGCGTCACCGGCTTCCCGGTGCAGCCGAACAAGGCGATCGTGGGCGCCAACGCCTTCGCGCACGAGTCCGGCATCCACCAGGACGGCGTGATCAAGCACCGCGAGACCTACGAGATCATGCGGGCCGAGGAAGTCGGCTGGTCCACCAACAAGCTGGTGCTCGGCAAGCATTCCGGCCGCGCCGCCTTCCGGCAGCGGCTGGAGCAGCTCGGCATCACGCTCGGATCCGAGATCCAGCTCAACCAGGCGTTCCAGCGCTTCAAGGAACTGGCCGACATGAAGCACGAGATCTACGACGACGACCTGCGCGCCGTGGTCACCGAGCAGGTGCACACCGGCGGCGGCGAGCGCGTGCGCTTCGTCGGGCTGGAGACCGCGGCGCGCACCGGCACGCGGCCGCAGGCGCGCGTGTCGCTGGCGCTCGATGGCGAGGCGCACGAGGCACGGGGCGAGGGCGACGGACAGGTGGACGCCGTGTTCTCGGCCATCGAGTGCGTGGTGCAGTCGGGCGCCGAGCTGCTGCTGTTCTCCGTGAGCAGCGTCAGCGGCGGTGGCGACGCCCAGGGCGAGGTGCTGGTGCGGCTGCGCAGGGATGGCCAGGTGGTGAACGGCCAGGGTGCGGACACCGACATCGTGGTGGCGTCGGCCAAGGCCTACGTCAACGCGGTCAATCGCCTGCAGGCCGGCCCGGCGACGCGCCGGCATCCGCAGGCCGTGGACACGGTCGGCATGCCGTAGCGGGAAGTGCGGCGCGCGGCGCGTCTAGAATGTGGAATGGACGCCTCGCGCCGCCGCGCCTACCTGCAGACACTGGAGATCCCGGCGTGGCGGCTGCGCGAGGGCGCCGCGCCCGTCTTCGTGTCACTGGCCGCGGCGCCGGCGCCTGCAGCGGAGCCGGCAACGACCGCCGACGACGCCGGCTGGGAGGCCGTGCGCAAGGCGGTGGCCGCCTGCCGCGGCTGCCGCCTCTGCGAGACCCGCGCGAACACGGTGTTCGGCGTCGGGCCGGCGCGCGCACCGCTGATGGTCGTGGGCGAGGGCCCCGGCGCCGACGAGGACACGCAGGGCGAGCCCTTCGTCGGACGCGCCGGCAAGCTGCTCGACGAGATGCTGCGCGCGATCGGCCGCTCGCGGCAGACCGATACCTTCATCGCCAACGTGGTCAAGTGCCGGCCGCCCGGGAACCGCGAGCCCGCGGAGGACGAGGCCGAGGCCTGCCGCGGCTTTCTCGAGCAGCAGTTGCGCCTGGTGCGGCCGAAGCTGGTGGTGGCGCTGGGCCGGATCGCGGCGCAGCGCCTGCTCGCCACCGACGCGCCGCTCACGCGCCTGCGCGGGCGGATGCACGCCTGGGGACCGGACGCGACACCGCTCCTGGTGACGTACCACCCCGCCTACCTGCTGCGCAGCCCCGGCGAGAAGGCCAAGAGCTGGGAGGACCTGAAGCAGATCCGCAAATTCCTGCAGGCGGCGCCGCCGTGAGCGCGCAGCCGCAGGTCCTGTGGCGCCTGCAGCCGATGACGCCGCAGCACCTCGACGACGTCATGCAGATCGAGCGCCGTGCCTACGAGTTCCCGTGGACCGAGGGCATCTTCCGCGACTGCCTGCGCGTGGGCTACAGCTGCTGGCTGGTCACGCAGGGCGGCGGCCAGACCCTGGCCTATGCCGTGATGTCCATGGCGGTCGGCGAGGCGCACGTCCTGAACCTGTGCGTCGAGCCCGCGCACCACCAGCAGGGTCTCGGCCGCTTCCTGCTGACGCACCTGCTGCGCCTGGCGCGCAGCTCCGGCATGGAGATGATGCTGCTCGAGGTGCGCAAGTCCAATGCCGCGGCCATCGCGCTGTACGACAACGCCGGGTTCCGGCGCCTCGGCGTGCGCAAGGGCTATTACCCCGCGGTGGACGGGCGCGAGGACGCCTGGCTGCTCGGCAAGAACCTGCATCCCGGCCGCTGACGTGACGCCGGCGCGCCGGGCGCAGTGGGCGTGGGCGCTGTACGACTGGGCCAACTCGGCTTTCGCCACGACCGTCATCGCCGGCTTCTTCCCGATCTTCTTCAACAGGTACTGGGGGGAAGGCCTGGCGCCGCAGACGCAGACGCTGTGGCTCGGGCTGACGTCCACGCTCGCGAGCGTCGTCGTCATGCTGGCGTCGCCGCTGCTGGGCGCGATCGCCGATCGCCGCGGGGCGCGCAAGCGCTTCCTGTTCGGCTTCACCGTGCTCGGCTGCCTGACCACCGCGGCGCTGTTCCTGGTCGGACGCGGGCAGTGGCAGTGGGCAGTGGCGCTGTCCGTGCTGGGCCGCATCGGCTTCTTCGGCGGGCTGTCGTTCTACGACTCGCTGCTGCTGAGCGTGGCGCACGAGCGCGAGGCCGATCGGGTCTCGGCGCTGGGCTATGGCCTGGGCTACCTCGGCGGCGGCCTGCTGTTCGCGGTCAACGTCGCCATGGCGCTGAAGCCGGCGATGTTCGGCCTGGCCGACGCGGCCCTGGCCACGCGGGTCTCCTTCCTGATGGTCGCGGCCTGGTGGCTGGCGTTCTCGCTGCCGCTGTTCCTGCGCGTGCCGGAGCGGGCCACGGGCGGCGCCAACTCCGGATGGCGCGAGCTGCTGGCGACGCTGCGCGCAATCCGTGGCATGCCGCAGGTGTGGATGTTCCTCGTCGCCTACTGGCTCTACATCGACGGCGTGGACACGATCATCGTCATGGCCGTCGACTTCGGGCAGAAGCTCGGCTTTGCGCCCGACCGCCTGATCGTGGCGCTGCTGATGGTGCAGTTCATCGGCTTTCCCGCCGCGATCGCTTTCGGCCGCATCGCCGGACGCATCGGCACGCGCCCGGCGATCCTGGCCGCACTGGTGGTCTACGCAGGCGTGACCGGCTGGGCCTACTTCCTGCAGAACGAGCGGGAGTTCCTGTGGATGGCGGCGACCATCGCGCTGGTGCAGGGCGGGGTGCAGTCGCTGTCGCGCTCGCTGTATGCCCGCCTGATTCCCCCGGAGAAAGCCGGCGAGTTCTTCGGCTTCTACAACATGCTCGGCAAGTTCGCGGCCGTGCTGGGTCCGCTGGCCGTCGGCGTCACCGCCGCGACCACCGGCAATGCGCGCGCCTCGATCCTGTCGCTGCTGGTGTTCTTCGCCGCCGGCGGCGCGCTGCTGCTGCGCGTGCCTATGCCTTCCCGGACCAGTTCTGCGGGTGCTTCGGCGTGACGCGGTTGAAGACGTCGAGCATGCGGGCGACGTCCGCGGCGTAGTCGCCGCTGGGCCGGATCACCGGGCCGACGACGCATTCCTTCTTCGCGTAGTCCATCCAGGCGAGCACGATCGGCACCTGCGCGCCCGCCGCGATCTGGTAGAAGCCGGATTTCCATTTTTCGACGCGGCTGCGCGTGCCCTCGGGCGCCAGCCCGAGCACGAACTGCGGCCGGCTCCGCATCTCCTCGATCATCTGCGGCACCGAGCCCCGCGTGCGCGCGCGGTCGAGCGGGACGCCGCCAGCCCACTGCAGGATTCCGCGGAAGGGCCAGCGGAACATGCTGTGCTTGGCCCACCAGTTGACCCGCACCCGGATGGCGAAGATCGCCGCGATGCCGATCACGAACTCCCAGTTGGTGGTGTGCGGAACCGCGATCACGACGAACTTCGGCTCGTCGGGCAGGCGGATGTCGAGGCGCCAGCCCAGGAGATCGATCACCGCACGGCCGAAGGCGGCCAGAAAGCGGTTGCCCCAGCGCGGCACGCGCGGCGGCACGTCGATGACGTGCATCATGTCGTTCTTCGGAAACTCCCCCGGCGCCCAGTGTAATGGTGTAATGCGCGCCTTTCCGCCGGACCGCAGGCAATGGCCGCGCACGACAAGACGCTGACCTACGGCAGCTACCTCCGTCTCGACGAGCTGCTGGCGCTGCAGCAGCCCCGCTCCACCGGGCCCGAGCACGACGAGATGCTGTTCATCGTCGTGCACCAGGTCTACGAGCTGTGGTTCAAGCAGGTGCTGCACGAGCTGCGCGCCCTGCGCACCGCGCTCGATGCCGGCAGCAGCTCGCGCTCGCTCGCCGCGCTCAAGCGCGTGCTGACCATCCTGAAGACGCTGGTGGCGCAGGTGGACGTCATCGAGACGATGACGCCGGTCTCGTTCAATTCATTCCGTGCACGGCTCGAGGCCGCCAGCGGCTTCCAGTCGGCGCAGTTCCGGGAGATCGAGACGCTGCTCGGCCACAAGCGCCCGCAGGTGCTGGACGCGCACCCTGCCGGCTCGCCGGCGCGCGCGCGTCTCGAAGCCCTGCTCGCCGAGCCCAGCGTGTTCGACGCCTTCCTGCGCTACCTCGAGCGCTGTGGCTACGCGGTGCCCCCCGGGGTGCTGGCGCGCGACGTGCGCCAGGCGCTGGAACCGTCGGCGGCGGTGCAGGAGCTGCTGCTGGAGGCGTATCGCCGCGACGATTTCGCGGCGCAGCTGTGCGAGCGCCTGGTGGACCTCGACGAGGGCCTGCAGGAGTGGCGTTACCGCCACGTGAAGATGGTGGAGCGGACCATCGGCGCCAAGATCGGCACCGGTGGCTCGGCCGGCGCGGCCTACCTGCGGCAGACGCTGTTCAGGCCGCTGTTCCCGGACCTCTGGGAAATCCGCTCGCGCCTCTGATTCAGCGGGCGGGCAGGGCGCGCACCGCCGCGTCCAGCTCGCCCAGCGCCTCGTCGCGCCCGAAGTAGCGCGCCGCGACATACGCCCGGGCCAGGGCCTCGACCGCACGCGCCAGGTCCGGACGCTCGCGCGCCACGCGCTGAGCGAAATCCCGCGGTCCCTCGTGCGGCGCCTGCACCAGGCCACGGCGCGCGAGCCGTCGCGAGGCCCGGCGCCACGCGGCGAGTGCGCGGTCGGGCGCATGGCGTGGCCGCGTGCGCCGCAGCGCCAGGGCGCCGAGCACGCCCATCGTCGCGGTGAGCAGCACCGTCAGGGCCAGCACCATTTTCGACCAGTCGTCGATTCCGAAGCGGCGCAGGAAGTCGAGCTGCAGCTGCGGCCCGTACGCCAGCACCCAGCGGTTCCAGGCCACCGTGACCATGTCCCATCCGACCTCGAGCTGCAGCCGCAGCAGGGCCAGCGAACTGGCGCCGCGGCCGCGCCGGGCGAAGGAGGGCAGCTCGTCATCGCCAAGCGCGCCGGACAGTCCCTGCTCGAGCCGGCCCGGCGCGACGATCGCCGTCGGATCGACGCGGCTCCAGCCGCGGCCCGGCAGCCAGACCTCGCTCCAGGCGTGGGCGTCGTACTGGCGCACCACGTAGTAGTCGCCGACGTCGTTGCGCTCGCCCCCCTGGTAGCCGGTGACCACGCGCGCCGGGATGCCGGCCGCGCGCATCAGCACGGTGAACGAGCCGGCGAAATGCTCGCAGAAGCCCTTGCGCGTCCTGAACAGGAATTCGTCCACCATGTCCTGGCCCAGCTTCGGGGGGTCCAGCGTGTAGACGAATTTGCCCGCGCGGAGCCAGGCCAGCGCGCGGTCCACCACCTGCTCGTCGTCGATCCCCTCGCTGCGCCAGCCCGCGGCCAGTGCCCGCGCGCGCGGATTGCCTTCGGCGGGCAGGCGCAGCGCGTTGCGGCGCGCGCCCTCGGACAGCTGCGCCGACAGGCGAAAGCGCGTCCAGGCCGTGGTCTGGTAGCTGATGCGCTCGCGCACCAGCTCCGGCGTGACCAGCTGGTAGTAGCCGGTCAGCACGCTGTTCGGCGGCAGCTCGCGCGGGCTCGGCACGTCGAGCGCCAGCAGCCAGTTCTGGCGGTGCGGCTCGAGCATCATCTCGTAGCGCACCGCGCCGCCGACCAGCTCGACGCCGGTGCCCTCGTAGGCCTCGTCGTTGACGCGCTGGCGGTAGCTGGCGAAGTAGTCGTCGCCGTTGAACAGCGCGCTCCAGCGCCGGCCGTCGAAATGGGTGAAGACCGGGCCGCGCCAGTACAGCGCGTGTCCCGGCGGCGGCGGGTCCAGGAAGCGCACGCGGAAAGCGACCTCGTCGGACTGGATCATCCGCTGGATGTCGCCCGGCGCCATCGAGTCGGTCAGGCCGCTGCGCGCGGCGCCGGAGTCCGAGGGCAGGCCCCACAGCGGTCCCGGCACGCGCGGGAACAGCACGAACAGCAGCACCATCAGCGGCAGCGCCTGCAGCACCAGCGCGCCGCCCATGCGCAGCGTGATGCGCGGCGACAGTGCGCCGTTGGCGTGGTTGGCCTCGACCAGCAGCGCCGTCACCGCCACCGCGCACGCCAGCAGGTAGGCCACGGTCCACGCCTCCTGCGAGAACAGGAAGTGCGTGATCATCACGAAGTAGCACAGGCCGACGACCACCAGCACGTCGCGGCGCGAGCGCATCTCGGTGAGCTTCAGCGCCAGCATCATCACCAGCAGCGCCGCGCCGGCGTGCTGGCCGTTGACGCGGCCGAAGCTGGCGCTGACGCCGGCAAAGGCGGCGAGCGACAGCAGCACTTTCAGCCAGGCCGGCGGCAGCGGCCACTGCCGCATCGCCGATGCCGCGCGCCACAGCATGATCGCGACGACGGCCGCCGACTCCCAGGGCGGCAGGCGCACCACGTGCGGCGCCGCGACCAGCGCCATTACCGCGATCAGGCGCAGCAGCGAGGCCTGCGCGAGCCAGTCGCCGGCGCGCGTCGTCACGCGGTCCCGTGCAGCGCCAGCGTTTTCAGGCAGGCGTGGCGGTGGCTCTCGCCGCGCCCCGGCGCGATGCGCGTGCCCGGCAGCCGCAGGCCGTAGGCGAGGCTGGCGGCGTCGGCATCGAGGACCCAGCGCGCAAGCTGCGACAGGCGGCCTTCCGCGTCCAGTTCCGGCAGCTCGTTCCAGTCGAGCCAGAACTCCTGCTCGAGCGTCTCCTGGAACTGCTTGACCATGGGAGTGCGCAGCTTGGGGAAGCTCTTCCAGTGGATCGAGCGTGGCGTGTCGCCGCGCTGGTAATTGCGCAGCCCCGCGAACTCGTCGAGCCCGGGCCGCTCGCCCGCCCGCTGCTCGCCCGCGCCCCGCGTGGGCGGCGGCACGCGGCCGGCCGGCGCGGGCTTCGGATAGACGAGCACGCTCATGTCCAGTTCCAGCCAGGTCCAGGCGTGGAACATGCCGAGCGGAAACTCGGTCGAGACCGCGAACACGCGCGCCGGCAGCCAGCCGCGCTTGGTCGCGAGCTGCGGCAACAGCAGCACGGCGTGGTCGCCGGCCGGCAGGTCCGCCGATGCCGCGACGGGCGCGCGCGGCCAGCCGGCCGAGATGCTGTAGCGGGTACGCCGGCCCGGGTTGTGGACGTGCACCTCGAAGTGCGCGGTGTCGCCGGCGAACACCGGTGCCGCCGCGCCGGACCGGATCTGCACGTGCACCAGGTTGGCGTGCGTGTGGTTCATGGCAATCAGTCCCAGCCCGGCGAGAAGAAAGGTCAGGGCGAAGGCCATGTTGTTCGAGTAGTTCATCGAGCCCAGCAGCATGGCGAAGGTCATGAACGCCATGGCGAAGCCGAAGTTGCTCGGGACGATGTACACCCGGTGCCGCGGCACCTGCACCGGCCCGGGCTGGCGCTTCACCCGCGCCATCACCCACGCATCGATGCGCTCGCGCACGTAGCGCAGGGGGTGCAGCAGGATGCGGAGCAGAAGCCAGAAGCGCATCTGGAGAACGGCCGTGCCATCGGGGCCCCAACGGTAAGACAGTTGCGGCAACACGTCATGTGAGCGAACCCGCATCGCTCCATCAGGCAATAGAGGTTTTGGCCCGCGGCCATTTTTGTTTAAAGACTGCGTGCGTCCGCACGTTTACCGTCTGCGCCATCGGGGGACTTCGCCACTTCTGGAGCGCCGGTGACATCGGCGCATTCCTGCCCGGTGTCGATTCTTCGGGGAAACATCACATGAATGACTCCACGTATTCGTGCCCGCGCAGTACAGGGCTTTCTTCCACTCGCGGTACCGCTCGCATGCTCAAGGGCCTTGTCGGCCTGGGGCTCATGCTCGCCAGTGCCATCGCCGCCGCGTATCCGCAACCGTACATCTCGAGCTTCTCGCCGACCTCCGGGCCGGCCGGGACCGAGGTCACCATCATCGGGCGCGGCTTCACCGGCCTGAACCAGGCCTGGGTGGGCAAGGCGCACGACGCCCGCCTCAGCGTGGTCAACGACGGGAAAGTGCGCGTCTGGATTCCGGCCAGCGGCACCACCGGCGCGATCGGCATCCTCAATCCGGCGTCGGCGTCGTTCACCGCGCAGTCCTTCACCGTGCGGTCATCGACGACCCCCCCGCCTTCGGGCTCGAGCCCTCCGCCTTCGGGAACGACCACGACGCCCGGGTCGCCCCCGAGTTCGGGTTCGACCGCCACGTCGAATCCGTGGATCAGCAACTTCTCTCCGACCTCGGGACCGGTCGGCACGGTGGTCACGATCAACGGCACCGGATTCACCGGGCTCAACCAGGCGTGGGCGGGCAATGCCCACGACGCGGGGATCACCGTGGTCAGCAGCACCCAGGTCAAGGTGACGATTCCGGCGGACGCCACCACCGGCGCCATCGGCATCCTCAACGGCTCGGCGGCGGCTTTCACGGCGCAATCGTTCACGCTGACGCCGGGAAGCACCCCGGCACCGCAGCCGGCGCCGGCACCGGCTCCCGCACCGTCACCGTCACCGTCACCGTCACCGGCTCCTGCGCCGGCACCGGCTCCCGCACCGACGCCCACCGCGGGCGCGCCTTCCATCCGCACTCAAGGCAACCGCTTCGTCAACGCTTCCGGTCAGACCGTGCAGCTGCGCGGCGTGAACTACAGCGGCTACGAGTTCGCGGCGATCGGCGGCTGGAGCGGCTCCGATCCCTCGGGCGGCC
>DATLCG010000062.1:0-5204 GCA_035526525.1 Binatia bacterium | reverse complement strand
CGCCTCGACGCCGTCCATCACCGGCATCAACAGGTCCATCAGCACCAGGTCGGGTGTGTCCTTGGCGCACATCGCGATTGCCTCGGCGCCGTTCTGCGCCACCCACACCACCTTGTTCTCGGTCTTCATCGACAGCGTGCGACGCAGCGCGATGACCGAGAACGGCGTGTCGTTGACGATACCGATTCTCATGCTTCCACCTCTCCGATCAGATCGACGACCGCCTGGATCAGCGTCTCGTCGTGAAAACTGCCTTTGGTCAGGTAATAGTCCGCGCCGGCTTCCAGGCCGCGGCGGCGGTCCTCCTCGCGGTCCTTGTAGGTCACCACCATCACCGGCATGGACTTGAGCTTCGCATCCTTCTTGATCAGGCGCACCAGTTCAATTCCATCCATGCGCGGCATGTCGATGTCGGTCACCACCAGGTCGAAGCGCCCGGCGCGCACCGCGTTCCAGCCGTCCATGCCGTCGACCGCGATCTCGACTTCGTAGCCCTTGTTGCCGAGCAGCTTGCGCTCCAGCTCGCGCACGGTCAGCGAGTCGTCCACCACCAGCACGCGCTTGCGCTTGGCGGCGGCGCTGCGCGCGCCCTCGCGCTGCATCTCGGCCAGACCGCCGGCGGCGACCTGCTTCTCGACCGAGCGGATCAGGTCCTCGACGTCGACGATCAGCACCGGCGAGCCGTCGGCCATCAGGGCGCAGGTCTGCACGTCCTTGATCTTGCCCAGGCGCGCGTCGATCGCCTGCACCACCAGCTCGCGCTCGCCGCGGAAGCGATCCACGATCAGCCCGACCATGTTGCTGCGCTCGCCGATCACCACCACCGGCCACTCGCCCTCCACCGCGACCGGCGCCGGGCCGCCCAGCACCTGGTGCGCGGCGATCAGGCCGACCGGCTTGCCGTCGAGGCTGAAGTGCGGCCGCCCCTCGAGGTGCTCGATGCGCATACGCTGCAACTTCAGCGTGCGCACGATGAAGGCCAGCGGGAAGGCGTAAGGCTCGCCGCCGATGTCGGCCAGCAGGGTGCGCACCACCGACAGCGTGAGCGGCAGCTTGAGCTGCATGCGCGCGCCCTTGCCCGGCTGCGACATCACGCGCACGGTGCCGCGCACCAGCTTGACCATGTCGCGCACCACGTCCAGGCCGACGCCGCGGCCGGAGATGTCCGTGACCGTGTTGCGCGTGGTGAAGCCGGGCAGGAACAGGAACTCGAACAGCTCGGTCTCGGTCAGGCTGGCGGTGGTGGCGGCGTTGTGCAGGCGGCGCTCGACCACCGCGCGGCGCAGCGTCTCCGGGTCGATGCCGCGGCCGTCGTCGCTGACCGAGATCTGCAGCATGGCGGCGCTGTGGCGCGCCTCGAGCTGGATCAGGCCCTCGGCCGGCTTGCCGGCGGCCAGGCGCTCCTCCGGCGTCTCGATGCCGTGGTCGACGGCGTTGCGCAGCAGGTGGCCGAGCGGCGCGTCGAGCTTTTCGAGAATGTCGCGGTCGACCTGGGTCGACTCGCCGATGATCTCCAGGCGCACCTGCTTGCCCAGCGTGCGCGCGAGGTCGCGCACCATGCGCGGAAAGCCGCGCACGCCGTCGGCGAACGGGCGCATGCGGCACGCCAGCGCCTCGCCGTAGAGCCGGTGCGACAGGTTGGCCGAGCGCCGCCCGAACATCTCCAGCTCGGCCAGGCGCAGCGACAGCTGCTGCTCGCATTCCAGGGCGCGGCGCTGCGCATCGCCCAGCGCGAACCAGGCTTCCTCGGCCTGCGCCAGCGGCGGCATCGAATCGCGCAGGTGCTCGAGCGCGCCGCGCAGGTCGTGGTGGCGGCGCTTGAGCCGCAGGATCGACTCGGTGAACGGCCCCAGCCAGCGCGACTCGACCAGCGACTCTCCGGTCAGGCCGAGCAGGCGATTGAGGTTCTCGGCGGTGACGCGCAGCACGCGGTCGGCTGCCTCGGGCGCGGCCGCAGTGCCCTGCGGCTCGGCGGCGGCCGCCGCGCTGGCCGCGGCAACCGGCACCGGTGCGGCCGCTGTGGTCGGTGCGGCCGGTGCTGCGGGCGGAGCGGCAGCCTCGCCGCCCTCGCGCACGTGAGCCAGTTCGGCCAGGAAGCCGTCGACCTCGCCGCGCTTGTCGCCCTCCCAGCGCGCGAACTGCGCCTCGGGCGTGCGGGCGATGCGGGTCAGCAGGTCCACGCCGCGCAGCAACAGGTCGATCGAGCCCTGGTTGAGTCGCACCTTGCCCTGCTGCACGGCCACGAACAGGTCTTCCAGCGCGTGGGTCAGGGTCACCCCGACCGCCAGGCCGACGATGCGCGCCGCGCCCTTGAGCGAATGCGCCGCGCGCATGCACGATTCCAGCTGCTCCGGCGCGGCCGGCTCGCGCTCGAGCGCCAGCAGGCCGCTGGTCAGCACCTGCGACTGGTTCTCCGCCTCGACCCGGAACAGGTCGAGCATCGACATCTGGCTCAGGTCGTCGCTGATGGCAGGCTCCCGTCCGCTTGGATTTCCAGCGCCGGCGCGGCGGCGGGTTCGTCACGCAAGCGCCTGAGCGCCGCCAGGAACACCTCGACCTCGGCGCGCTTCTCGCTGCCCCATTGGCCGAACTGCGCCTCGGGTGCGCGCGCGATCACGGCGATGAGCTCGGTGCCGCGCAGCAGCAGGTCGACCGAGCCCTGGCGCAGCGGCGCGCTGCCGTGCTGCGCCGCGGCAAGGTACTCCTCCAGGGCGCGCGCCAGGCTTGCACCCATGGTGCGGCCGACCATGCGCATCGCGTCCCTGATCGAGCCGGCCGCATGCACGCAAGTCTCCAGCGCCGGCGCGTCGGCCGGGGCGTGCTCCAGCACCAGCAGGCCGGCGGTCAGGGCTTGCGCCAGGTGCTCGGCCTCGTCATGGAACAGGCCGAACAGGGTCATGCGATCGTCGTGAGCCAGCCCGGCGGCGGTCGAGGTCTCCGCCGCCGGCTCGGCACTCGGCGCGGGTAGGGGTGCGGGCGCAGGCGCGGTTTCAGCCGGGGGCGCGGTCGGGGTTTCGCGCAGGTGCTTGAGCGCGGCCAGGAACACCTCGACCTCGGCGCGCTTGCCGCTGCCCCACTGGCCGAAGCCGGTGTCCTGCGCGCGCGTGATCATGGCCAGGAGCTCGGCGCCGCGCAGCAGCAGGTCCACCGCCTCCTGGCCCAGGTGGATCTCGCCGCGCTGGGCCGAGGTAAAGGTGTCCTCCAGCGCGCGCGAAAGGCTGACCGCCATGGTCAGGCCGACGATGCGCGCGGCGCCCTTGAACGAGTGCGCGGCGCGCATGCAGCTCTCGAGTTGCTCGGGCGAGTTGGGCTCGCGTGCCAGCGCCAGCAGGCCGGCGGTCAGGGTCTGCGACAGGTTCTGCGCCTCGTCGTGGAACAGGTCGAGCAGGGTGACGCTGTCGATATCCTCCAGCGGGGGCAGCGAGGCCGCAGCCGCGGCGCCGGGCGCGTGGCGCACGCTTTCCAGCTCGGTCAGCGCGGCCTTGAGCTCGGGGCGGCGCTCGCGCACCCAGGCGCCGAACTCCGCCGGCGGCGAGGCGGCGATGCGCGAGAACAGCTCCAGGCCGCGGCGCAGCACCGCCAGCGCCTCGGGGTGCAGCACAACGCGGCCCTGCACCGCGGCGGCGAAGCTGGACTCGAGCGCGTGGCCCAGCAGCAGCCCGGCGCTGAGCCCGACGCTGCGCGAGGCGCCCATCAGCGAGTGGGCCGCACGCCGGCAGGTTTCGAGCGTGTCCTGGGCCGCGGCGTCCTGCTCCAGCTGCTGCATGCCGGCGAGAAGCTGCTGCGCCTGGCTGCGCGCCTCGCGGCGGAACGGCTCGAGCAGGCTTTGCCCGGAGTCGGGAGCGTCCGCGGCCGTGGGGGTGGGCGCTGGCGTTGCCGGCTCGACCGGTGGCGCCTGCACTGCAGGCGCAGCGGCAGCGGCGGGCGGGGCAGTGGCGCGTGCATCGTCGCGGCCGTCGCGCAGGCGCTTGACCCCGCCGAGGAACTCCTCGACCTGCTGGCGCAGCTCGCCGGTCCAGCGCACGACGTTGACTTCCGGATTGGCGGCGGCGCGCGCCAGCAGGCTGGCGCCGCCGAGCAGCAGCTCGACCGACTCGCGCCGCAGGACGATGCGCCCGCGCTGCGCCGAGACCAGGCAATCCTCCAGCGCGCCGGCCAGGCCGGCGGCGGCGCGATGCCCGGCCATGCGCGCCGCGTCCTTGAGCGAGCCGGCCGCGCACAGGCAGGTGTCCAGCGCCGCGGCCGAGGACGGGTCGCGCAGCAGCACGCGCAGGCCGCCGTCGAGCGTACGCACCTGCTGCTCCGCGTCGCCGCGGAACAGCTCCAGGAGCGAGCCGGCGTTCAGTGCGGGGTCGCTGATGACAGGCTCCGGTTGAGCGCATGGCACAGCAGGCCGTCGTCGAGCAGGCCGACCGACTTGTCCTGCCACGGCAGGATGCCGCAGGCGAAGTGCACCATCGCGTTGACCACGGTGGCGGGCGGCTCCTTCAGGTCGCGCGCCTGGAAGCGGTGGATGCCGTAGACCTCGTCGGCGGGGAACACCGTGCGCGACTTCTCGTAGCGGATCACCAGCAGGCGCGGCGGCGCGTGGTGGCGCTCGTCCTTGTGCGGGGCCGCGGGCGGCAGGCCGAGCATGCGTGCCAGCGAGACGCACACCAGCAACTCCCCGCGCACGTTGACCAGGCCCATGACCACGCCCTCGCGCAGCTCCGGCAGCGAGTGGATCGGGCGCAGTTCCGCCACCTCCTCGAAGATCCCGGTCGGCAGCGCCAGCCATTCCTCGCCGATGCGGAACACCACCACCGAGATGGTGCCGGCGTCGCCGGCCTTGGCCGGCCGCGCGAAGTGCCGGGTCCACTCGGCGATGTACTCCGCCGGCACGCGGCCGTTGAGGAGCTCGGTGGCCGCCGCGCCGAACACCGGGCAGTTGCGGCAATGGATGTGCTTCTCCAGCTCCTTGCAGGTGCCGTCGCCACGCACGCCGATGCGGTTCCAGCAGTCGTTGATCTCGGCGTGCGCGGGCTCGGCCGCGGCGCGGCTCTGGCGGGTCATGCGCGTCCTCCCTTGTGTTGCTGGCGCCGGGCGCGGGTGCGCAGCAGCTCGCTGCCGGCGGCATCACCCTGCTTCTCCAGCAGCAGCGCCAGGTGCGCCAGCGTCTCCTGGTGCGCCGGGTCCAGGTACAGCGCCTTGCGGTAGTGGCCGGC
>DATLCG010000054.1:0-4842 GCA_035526525.1 Binatia bacterium | reverse complement strand
GGCGGCCTGGCCCAGGCACATCGTCGACACGTCCGGCTTGATGAAGCGCATCGTGTCCAGGATCGACAGGCCCGAGGTGACCACCCCGCCCGGCGAGTTGATGTACAGGTGGATGTCCTTGTCCGGGTTCTCGGACTCGAGAAACAGCAGCTGGGCCACGATCAGGTTGGCCATGTGGTCGTCGATCGGCCCGACCACGAACACCACGCGCTCCTTCAGCAGCCGCGAGTAGATGTCGAAGGCGCGCTCGCCGCGCGGCGTCTGCTCGACCACCATCGGCACCAGGTGCTGGGCCCGCTCACGGATGTCGTTCATCTGTCTCTCGATGTCTTCGGTGGGACTTCTTTATTTCTTGGAGCCCAGCAGCTCGTCGAGGCTCAGGGCCTTCTCTGTGGGCGTCACGCCGGAAATCAAGGCATCCACCATCTGCTCCTCGAGCACGATGGCGCGCAGACCCTGCAGCAGGTCGGGCCGGCTGCGGTAGTACTGCCGGATCTGCTCCGGCTGCTGGTAGTCCGCCGACACCTCGTCGAGCAGCCGGTCGAGCCGCGCCTGGTCGAACTGCACCTGCTTCTGCTTGATGACCTCGCCGATCAGCAGCCCCAGCGACACCCGGCGGCGCGCCTGCGGCGCCAGCATCTCGTCCGGCAGCAGCTTCTGCTTCTGCTCCGGCTTGAGCTTGCCGGCGTTGAAGCGCGCGGCGGTCTCCTCGCGCAGCCGCTGCGTCTCGCTCGCCACCAGCGCCTGCGGGACGTCGATGGGATTGGCCTCCAGCAGCTGGTCCAGCACCTGCTGCTTGAGCCGGTTCTGGATCGCCTTGTCACGCTCGGTTTCGAGCGCCGCGCGGACCTTGCCCTGCAGCCCGGCCAGGCCGGCCGATTCGTCGACGCCATGGGCCTTCAGGAACTCGGCGTCCACTTCCGGCAGCTTCGGCTCCCGCACCGAGCGCACCTTGACGCGGAACTGCGCGGTCTTGCCGCGCAGGTTCTCGGCACCGTAATCGGGCGGGAAGTCCACGGCCGTGTCGTATGCGTCGTCCGTCCTGCGCCCCACCAGGCTCTGCTCGAGCTGCGGCAGGAACTGCTTCTGGCCGATCTCGATCTCGACGTTCTCGCCCTTGCCGCCGGCGAAGGGCTGGCCGTCGAGCGAGCCTTCGAAATCCACCTGCAGCACGTCGCCTTCGCGCGCGGCGCGCTCCACCGGCTCGAGCGCACGGCGCGCCTTCTTCAGCGAGTCGACCACCTTGGTGACGTCGGCCTCGGTGACGTCCACCTGCGGCTTTTCGATCTTCAGCTGGTCGAGCCCGCGCAGCTTGATCTCCGGATAGACCTCGAAGCGTGCGACGTACTCGAGCGGCTCGCCCGGCTTTTCCGCGGTGACTTCGAAGCTGGGGGCGCTGGCCGGGTTGACTCCGGCCTGGGTGACGGCGTCGGGATACGAGCCGCGCACCAGGTCCTGGATCACGTCCATGCGTGCGGAATCACCGTACTGCTTCTGCACCACGTTCAGCGGCGCCTTGCCCGGGCGGAAGCCGGGCAGCCGCGCGCGGCTGGCGATCTTGCGGATCTGCTCGTCGTAGGCGCGCGCGACCTTGTCGGCGGGAATGCGCACCCGGACCTGGCGGACCAGGCCGCCGGGCGTTTCCAGCTTCACTTCCATGAGCGTGTCCTTAGCGGTTGATGCGCGAGCGAGGCGGCAGCGCCGCGAAGTATGCGAAAGGAGGGACTCGAACCCCCATGCCTTGCGGCGCCGGAACCTAAATCCGGTGCGTCTACCCGTTCCGCCACTTTCGCTCGCGCGAAAACGGCGGCGAGTATAGCAGCGGAGACCCGTGTTTCTGCGGGAAAAACGCCCAGGCCGCGTTGCCGCCCCGGGGCAAAACCGCTAGCGTGGCGGCCGTCACGATTCCACGGTCCGCCGCCATGAATCCGCGCCTCGTCCTGCTCCTCGGTCTCGTCGCCAGCGCCGCGGCGATGCGCCTGCTGCCGCATCCGCCGAATTTCACGCCGGTGGCCGCGCTGGCGCTGTTCGCCGGTGCGCACTTCGAGCGCCGGGCCTGGGCCTTCGCCGTCCCGCTCGCCGCCATGCTGCTCAGCGATCTGGCGCTGCAGGGCCTCCACGGCTACGGCTTCCATTCCACGCTGCCCGCGGTCTACGCCAGCTTCGTCGCAGTGGTCGGCATCGGCCTGGCGCTGCGCACGCGCCGCCGGCCGCTGCCGGTGGCCGCAGCGTCGCTCGCCGCGTCCGTCCTGTTCTTCGCCGCGACGAACCTCGCAGTCTGGGCGGAAGGCCTGCTGTACCCGCGCAGTGCCGAAGGGCTGGTGGCGTGCTACGTCGCCGCGATCCCGTTCTTCGGAGCGACGGTGCTCGGCGACCTGTTCTACAGCGGCGTCCTGTTCGGGCTGTTCGCCGCGGCCGACCGGCGCCTGCCGCGCGCCGCCACGGCCTAGCCCCGCGCCGGGGCGGCGCGATCGACCAGTGCCCGGGCCGGCGCACTGGCCGGCATCGTGCCGAAGGCGAGGCCGCGATGGTTCTGCAGCCGCGTCTCGCAGAAGGTGTCGGCCACCGCGCGGTCGCCCGCGCGCACCAGCAATGAGGCCTGCAGCGCCAGCGCCGCGCGCTCGGTGACGTAGCGCGCTCGCGGCTCGATCGAGTCGGTGTCCGCGAGTTCGCGCCTCAGCGCCGCCACTTCCGCGTCGAGCGCAGGGTGTCCGCCGCGCGCCGTCTCGAGTTCCGCGAACAGCGCCTGTGCAGTGGCGGGCTCGCGCTTGAGCGCGCGCAGCACGTCGAGGCACTGGATGTTGCCGCTGCCCTCCCAGATGGAGTTGAGCGGAGCCTGCCGGTAGAGCCGCGGCAGAATGGATTCCTCCACGTAGCCCGCGCCGCCAAGGCATTCCTGCGCCTCGTTCACCATCGGCGGGCAGCGCTTGCAGACCCAGTACTTGCCGATGGCGGTGGCGATGCGCGCCAGCGCGGCCTCCCCGGGATCGCGCGGCGAGGCGTCCACGGCGCGTGCAACGCGCAGCGTCAGCGCCATCGCGGCCTCGGATTCCAGCGCCAGGTCGGCGAGCACGTTCTGCATCAGCGGCTGTTCGACCAGGCTCTTGCCGAACGCACGCCGGTGCTGCGCGTGGTGGATGGCCTGCACCAGCGCCTGCCGCATCAGCGCCGACGAGCCGATCATGCAGTCGAGGCGGGTGAGCGCCACCATTTCCAGGATCGTGGCGACGCCCCGCCCCTCCTCGCCGACGCGCTGCGCCCAGGCGCCGTGGAATTCCACTTCGCTCGACGCATTGCTCCAGTCGCCGAGCTTGTCCTTCAGGCGCTGGATGCGGATGGCGTTGCGGCTGCCGTCGGGGCGGACCTTCGGCATCAGGAAGCAGGTCAGGCCGGCCTCGGCGTACGCCAGCACCAGCCAGGCGTCGCACATGGGCGCCGAGAAGAACCACTTGTGCCCGACGATCTCGTACGCGCCGTCCGCAAGCCTTGCCGCGCGCGTGGTGTTGGAACGCACGTCGGAGCCGCCCTGCTTCTCCGTCATGCCCATGCCGACGGTGCAGCCTTTCTTGCTCGCGGCCGGCAGCACGCGCGGGTCGTACTCGAGCGAGGTGATGCGCGGCAGCCACTCGCGCGCCAGCTCGGGTGCGTGCCGCAGCGCGGGGACCGACGCATAAGTCATGGTCAGCGGACAGCCGGTGCCCGCCTCCATCTGCCCGGCCATGTACGACAGCGCGGCGCGGGCGACGTGGGCGCCGGGCTTGCCCTCGTTGCGCCAGCCGAAGGCGTGCACGCCGTGCGCCATGTTGATGCGCATGACCTGGTGCCAGGCCGGGTGGAACTCCACCTCGTCGAGCCGGTGGCCGTAGCGGTCGAACAGCTTGAGCCTCGGCTTGTTCTCGTTGGCGGCGAAGCCCAGCTCCATCAGCTCGCCGCCGGCCACTGGCCCGAACGCCGCGAGCGCGGCTTCCGCCCATGCGCCGCCCTCGCGTGCGACCGCCTCGCGCAGCGGTCGGTCGGACGTCCAGGCGTCGTAAGGCGCCAGCGGCGGCGCCTGGTTCTCCACCGAGTGCGTGAGGAACCGCTCGCCCGGGCTCATGGGCCGTGCCGGAAGGCGAGCCGGTCCACGAACGCCAGCAACAGCGCGGACACCACGAACGCCAGGTGCACGGCGGTCAGCGTCAGCAGCCGCTCCTTGTCGAACGAGTCGTGCGACATGTAGGCGCGCAGCAGGTGGATGGCGGAGATCGCGACGATGGAGGCGGCCACCTTGAGCTTCACGGTTCCCGGGTCCAGCTTGCCGAGCCAGCCCGGCTTCTCCATCTCGTCCACGGTGTCGAAACGCGACACGAACGTCTCGTAGCCGGACAGCGCGACCATCAGCAGCAGGTTGGCGACCAGCGCCATGTCGATGAGTGACAGGACCGAGAGCACCAGCCGCGACTCGTCGATGTCCGTCCAGTCGGCCGCCAGGTGCGCCAGCTCCTGCACGGACTTGGCAGCGAACACCACCAGGATCAGCAGCAGCGACGCGTACAGCGGCACCAGCAGCCAGCGTGCGGACAGGAGCAGCTTCTCGATCGTGCGTTCGGCGGTCATGCGTCGGCGTCCGGGGGCAGACCGGACGTTAGCCCAACAGCGCAGGGCATCGCCAGCGACCTGCGTCGCCGCCGGTGGCCGCGCTCCCCCGGCATAATCGCGCGCGCCGGCGGTCCGGAAGGGTTTGCCTTGTCCGATCCACGAGTCAGTCTCGATTTGCCGCTGCCCTTGCCGGGCGGCCACGCGGCCTGGCGCGGCCTGCCGGGCCCTGCCGTGTCGCTGGCGGTCGCGGACGCCGCGCGTCGC
>DATLCG010000001.1:0-24819 GCA_035526525.1 Binatia bacterium | reverse complement strand
GCGGAGATTTTCGTTGACCCTGCTCCGGGCGCGCCGCTAAAATCCGCGCCGCGCGCCTTCCTGCCCGGCGGCGGTCCGAGCCGGGCTCACCGATGAAACCGCAATCAACGCGTGGCGTCGCACTGGCCCGGCGGGTGTTCGCCGTCCAGTGCGGAATCACCGCCGCCGCCGCCGCGATTGCGCTCGGTACGAAAGGCCCGCCCGCGGCCGCCGCTGCAGTTTTCGGCGGCATCGCAGCGGCGGTCCCGATGGCATGGATGGCGCGCAAGGCGCTGAACGCGCGGGTGGAGGCAACGCCGCAGGAGGTCGTCGGCGGCTTCTACCGGGGAGAGGTCGGCAAGCTGGGGCTTACGGCGGTCCTGTTCTTCATCGGGGTCATGCTGTTCGCGAAGCAGTTCCTGGCGCTGCTGTTGACGTTCATGGCCGCACAGCTGGCGTACCCGGCGGTGCTGGCCACATACAGGGAATAGCGGCGACGCGATGAGCGCTGAAGGCGGGACCGACTCCGGTCATTACGTTCTGCACCACTTGACCAACCTCAAGCTGGATCTGCGGAGCATGACGATCAATCCGGAGGCCCAGGGCTTCTGGGTGCTCAATCTCGATTCGGTCATCTTCTCGCTGCTGCTCGGCTCGATCTTCTTCTTCCTGTTCTGGAACACCGCGCGCAAGGCCAGCGCCGGCGTGCCGTCCGGCACGCAGAACTTCGTCGAGTCCGTGCTGGAGTTCGTCCAGCTGCAGGTCCGCGAAGTCTTCCCCAAGGCCAATCCGCTGGTCGCGCCGCTGGCGCTCACGATCTTCATGTGGGTGCTGCTGATGAACTCGCTGGACTTCCTGCCGGTGGACCTGCTGCCCTGGATGGCGGGACACGCCGGCGTCGGCCACCTGAAGATCGTGCCGTCCACCGACGTCAACATCACCTTCGGCATGTCGATCTCGGTGTTCCTGCTGATCCTGATCTACAACATCCGCTTCAAGGGCCCCATCGGATTCCTGAAGGAAGTGCTGAGCCACCCGTTCGGGCCGTGGCTGTTCCCGGTGAACGTGGTGCTGCGCATCGTCGAGGAAGTGGCGCGGCCGGTGTCCCTGGCCCTGCGACTGTTCGGCAACCTGTTCGCCGGCGAGCTGATCTTCATCCTGATCGCCCTGCTGCTGGCGCAGACGTTCAACGGCACCGTCGGCGGCGCCGCCCTCGGCGGTCTCGGCCTGGTCGCCAACGTGTTCTGGGCGATCTTCCACCTGCTGGTGGTGCCGCTGCAGGCGTTCGTGTTCATGGTGCTGACCATCGTCTACCTGTCGACTGCGGCCGAAAGCCACAGCGATCACTGATCCACTCACTCACCGAAAACAAGTCGTAGGAGATCTGCAATGGATGCGATTCTGAGCCACACGGCCCTCGCGGTCGGCCTGATCCTCGGCCTCGGCGGCGCCGGCACGGCCATCGGCTTTGGCCTGCTCGGCGGCAAGCTGCTCGAAGGCGTGGCGCGCCAGCCCGAGATGGCCGGCATGCTGACCGGCCGCATGTTCCTGGTCGCCGGCCTGCTCGACGCCGTGACGTTCGTCGGCATCGGCATCGGCATGTACTTCGTGTTCGCCAATCCGTTCGTCGGCCAGCTGGCCGCCGCGGCCGGCGCGCACTGAGCGCTTCGCCCATCCTCACCGGGGCCGGAACATGAGCATCAATGCCACGCTGATCGTGCAGATGATCGCCTTCGCGATCTTCGTGCTCGGCACGATGAAGTTCATCGTGCCGATGCTCACCCGCATCATGGATGAGCGCACGCGCCGCATCACCGAGGGTCTCGCTGCCGCCGAGCGCGGCAACAAGGCGCTGCAGGAAGCCTCGCTGCGCAGCGACGAGCAGATCCGCGCGGCGCGCGGCCAGGCGCAGGAGATCCTGGGCGCGGCCGGCAAGCAGGCCGCACAGATCGTCGAGGAGGCGCGGACGCAGGCCAAGCGCGAAGGCGAGCGCATCGTCACCGCTGCGAAGGCCGACGTCGACCGCCAGATCGCCCAGGCCCGGGACGCGCTGCGCAAGCAGGTCGGCGAGCTCGCGGTCGAGGGTGCCTCGCGCATCCTCAAGCGCGAGGTCAACGCCCAGGCGCATGCCGACGTGCTGAAAGAGCTGGCGGCGCGGATCTGACGATGGCCGAAGCCGCCACCCTCGCGCGTCCCTACGCCAAGGCCATCTTCGATCTCGCTTTCAGCGAGAAGAAGCTGGGCGAATGGTCGGCGCTGCTCGCTGGCCTGGCACAGGCGGTGCGCGACCCCGACGTCCAGCGCTGGATCGGGCACCCGGCCATCGGCCGCGGGCAGCTCGGCGACGTGCTGATCGAGACCTTCGGCGCGGGTGCCAGCCTGCAGGCGCGCAACCTGGTCAAGCTGCTGGCGGAATACGATCGACTGACGCTCGCCCCGGAAATCACCGCGCAGTTCGAGCAGCTGAAGGCCGACGCCGAGCGCACGCTGGAAGTGGAGATCACCGCGGCGCAGCCGGTCGACCCGGCGCAGCAGAAGGCGCTGGCCGACGCCATCGGCAAGCGGCTGCAGCGCGACGTGCAGATCGACTGGAAGTCCAATCCCAATCTCATCGGCGGCGCCGTCGTGCGTGCCGGCGACCTCGTCATCGACGGCTCCGTCGCGGCCGAGCTGAATCAACTGCGCACGGCCCTGACGGCCTAGCGCGATCACCGGATATCCCCATGCAACTGAATCCTTCCGAAATCAGCGAGCTCATCAAGAGCCGCATCCAGAACTTCGCGGCGGCCACCGAGTCGCGCAACACCGGCACCATCGTGTCGCTGCAGGACGGCATCGTCCGCATCCACGGCCTGTCCGACGCGGTGCTCGGCGAAATGCTCGAGTTCCCGAAGAACACCTTCGGCCTCGCGCTGAACCTGGAGCGCGACTCGGTCGGCGCGGTGATCCTCGGCGACTACGAGCACCTGACGGAAGGCGACACGGTGAAGACCACCGGCCGCATTCTCGAGGTGCCGGTCGGCGAGGCGCTGCTCGGCCGCGTGGTGGACGCGCTCGGCAATCCGATCGACGGCAAAGGACCCATCAAGGCGCAGGGCCAGTCGCCGATCGAGAAGGTCGCGCCCGGCGTGATCGCGCGCCAATCGGTGAGCCAGCCGGTGCAGACCGGCTACAAGGCCATCGACGCGATGGTGCCGGTGGGCCGTGGCCAGCGCGAGCTGATCATCGGCGACCGCCAGACCGGCAAGACCGCGCTGGCGGTGGACACGATCATCAACCAGAAGGGCTCGGGCATTAAGTGCATCTACGTCGCGATCGGCCAGAAGGCCAGCTCGATCGCCAACGTGGTGCGCAAGCTCGAGGAGAACGACGCGCTCAAGCACACCGTGGTGGTGGCCGCCTCGGCGTCCGAATCCGCCGCGATGCAGTTCATCGCGCCGTATTCGGGCTGCTCGATGGGCGAGTACTTCCGCGACAAGGGCGAAGACGCGCTGATCATCTACGACGACCTCACCAAGCAGGCCTGGGCCTACCGCCAGGTGTCGCTGCTGCTGCGACGCCCGCCGGGCCGCGAGGCCTACCCGGGTGACGTGTTCTACCTCCACTCGCGCCTGCTGGAGCGCGCCGCGCGCGTGAACCCCGAGTACGTCGAGAAGATGACCGGGGGCAAGGTCAAGGGCAAGACCGGCTCGCTGACGGGCCTGCCGATCATCGAGACGCAGGCGGGCGACGTTTCGGCGTTCGTGCCCACCAACGTCATTTCCATCACCGACGGCCAGATCTTCCTCGAGACCGACCTGTTCAACTCCGGCATCCGCCCGGCCATGAACGCGGGCATCTCGGTGTCGCGCGTCGGCGGCGCCGCGCAGACCAAGGCGATCAAGAAGCTGGGCGGCGGCGTGCGCCTGGCGCTGGCGCAGTACCGCGAGCTCGCCGCGTTCGCGCAGTTCGCCTCGGACCTGGACGAAGCCACGCGCAAGCAGTTGGAGCGCGGCCAGCGCGTCACCGAGCTGATGAAGCAGAAGCAGTACGCGCCGATGACGGTCGCGCAGATGGCGGCGTCGCTGTACGCGGTGAACGAAGGCTTCATCGACGAAGTGCCCGTCGAGAAGATCCAGGCGTGGGAAGCGGGCCTTCACCAGTTCCTGGCCGGGTCGCACAAGGCGCTGATCGACAAGATCAACGAGAAGGGCGACTGGAACGACGACCTCGAGAAGCAGATGAAGGCCGCGCTGCAGGCGTACAAGAAGCAGGCGGCGGTCTGAGACCTCGATGAACCGCACGGCGGCGGCGGCAGCGATGGCAGTGGGCGTGCTCGCGTCCGGCTGCGCGGCCGCCGCGAAGCAGACCTACCAGCCGACCGACACGGCGCCGCAGTGGCTGATCGAGGGGCGCGAGTCCGGCCTCGGCCAGCTCACCATCTCGATCAATGGCACGCCGGTGATCCAGGGCAAGGTCAGCATCTGGTCGGGGGAAGGCGACTTCAGCGGCAGTTTCGAGGGCAAGAACCTGCGCGCCCTGTGCAGCAAGGCCGAAGGCTCCGGCATCCGCACCCGCTGCGCGCTGCAGATGGACGGCCAGAAGATCACCACGCTCCACTTCAAGGTCCTGTAATGCCCGCGCCGAGAGAGATCCGCAACAAGATCAAGAGCGTCAAGAGCACGCAGAAGATCACGCGCGCGATGGAAAAAGTGGCGATGTCGAAGATGCGCCGCGCCATCGAGCGCATGGGCGCCGCGCGTCCCTACGCCGAGCGCATCCGCCGGACCATCGGCCACCTGGGCCTCGCCACGCCGGAATACAAGCATCCGTTCACCGTCACGCGCGAGCCGAAGAACGTCGCCTTCCTGGTCGTCTCCACCGACCGCGGCCTGGCCGGTGGCCTGAACATGAACGTGTTTCGCGCCACCGTCCGCTCGATCCGCGAGTGGAAGGAGAAGGGCGTCGGCGTCGAAGCGGCCGTCATCGGCAACAAGGGCCTGTCGTTCTTCAGGCGCATCGGCGGGCGCCTGCTGGCGCAGGCCACGCACCTCGGCGACAAGCCGCAGCTGGAAAAGCTGCTCGGCCTGATCAAGGTGCTGAGCGATGCCTACCGCGAGGGCAAGGTGGACCGCGTGGTCCTGGTGTCCTCGCAGTTCGTGAACACCATGACGCAGCGGCCGCGAATGCTGCAGTTGCTGCCGATCGAGCCGGTGAAGAGCGAAGGCCTGCTCGAGCGCTGGGACTACATCTACGAGCCGGACGCAGTCGAGCTGCTCGACACGGTGCTGCAGCGCTATATCGAGTCGCAGGTCTACCAGGCGGTGGTCGAGAACGCCGCCTGCGAGCAGTCGGCGCGCATGGTCGCGATGAAGGCCGCCAGCGACAACGCCGGCAAGATCATCAGCAACCTGCAGCTCGCCTACAACAAGGCGCGGCAGGCGGGCATCACCAAGGAACTCGCGGAAATCGTCGGCGGCGCGGCCGCCGTCTAAACGGATCGCTTACAGGAACCAGCAATGAGCACGGGCAAGATCGTTCAAATCATCGGCGCCGTCGTGGACGTGGAATTTCCGCGCGACGCGATTCCCCGGGTCTACGACGCGCTGTCGGTGGACGCCGCCGGCCTGACGCTCGAGGTCCAGCAGCAGATGGGCGATGGCGTGGTGCGCTCGATCGCCATGGGCGCCACCGAGGGCCTGAAGCGCGGCCTGGCGGTGAAGAACACCGGCGCGCCGATCTCGGTGCCGGTGGGCCCCGGCACGCTCGGCCGCATCATGGACGTGCTCGGCCGCCCGATCGACGAGAAGGGCCCGGTGCAGTCGAAGGACACCCGCGCGATCCACCAGCCGGCGCCTTCCTACGAGGACCAGTCCGGCTCGACCGAGCTGCTCGAGACCGGCATCAAGGTCATCGACCTGCTGTGCCCGTTCGCCAAGGGCGGCAAGGTCGGCCTGTTCGGCGGTGCCGGCGTCGGCAAGACCGTCAACATGCTCGAGCTGATCAACAACATCGCCAAGCAGTACAGCGGCCTTTCCGTATTCGCCGGCGTCGGCGAGCGCACGCGCGAAGGCAACGATTTCTATCACGAGATGGCCGAATCCAAGGTCATCCGCCTCGACAACCTGCCGGAGTCGAAGGTGGCCATGGTGTACGGCCAGATGAACGAGCCGCCGGGCAACCGGTTGCGCGTCGCGCTCTCCGGGCTGACCATGGCCGAGTACTTCCGCGACGAAGGCCGCGACGTGCTGTTCTTCGTCGACAACATCTACCGCTACACGCTGGCGGGCGTCGAGGTGTCGGCGCTGCTCGGCCGCATGCCCTCCGCGGTCGGCTACCAGCCGACGCTGGCCGAGGAGATGGGCGTGCTGCAGGAGCGCATCACCTCCACCAAGAAAGGCTCGATCACCTCGGTGCAGGCGATCTACGTGCCGGCGGACGATCTCACCGACCCGTCGCCGGCGACCACGTTCGCGCATCTCGACGCCACCGTCGTGCTGTCGCGCGACATCGCCGCGCTCGGCATCTACCCGGCCGTGGACCCGCTGGACTCGACCTCGCGCCAGGTGGACCCGAACGTCATCGGCCAGGAGCACTACCAGTGCGCCCGCGACGTGCAGAAGGTCCTGCAGCGCTACAAGGAACTGCGCGACATCATCGCGATCCTGGGCATGGACGAGCTCTCCGAGGACGACAAGCTGATCGTGTCGCGGGCGCGCAAGATCCAGCGCTTCCTCAGCCAGCCCTTCCACGTCGCCGAGGTCTTCACCGGTTCGCCCGGCAAGTACGTGCCGCTGAAGGAGACCATTCGCGGCTTCCGCGGCATCGTCGACGGCCAGTACGACGCGCTGCCCGAGCAGGCGTTCTACATGGTCGGCGCGATCGACGAAGCGGTCGAGAAGGCGAAGAAGCTCTAAGCCATGGCCCTGCTCCAGGTCGACATCGTCTCCGCCGAAGGAGAGATCCATCGCGGCGAGGCCGCGATGGTGTTCGCGCCGGCCGAGATGGGCGAGGTTGGCATCGCGCCGCGCCACGCACCGCTGCTGACGCGCCTGAGGCCCGGCACGGTGCGGGTGAAGACGCCCGAGGGCGAGACGCTGCAGTTCTTCGTCGGCGGCGGCATCCTCGAGGTGCAGCCCCGCCTGGTGACGATCCTGGCCGACACCGCGCTGCGCGCGAAGGACGCGGACGAAGCCGCGGCGCAGAAGGCCAAGCAGGACGCCGAGGCCGCGCTCGCGTCCGCGACGACCGAGATGGACCTCGCCAAGGCGCAGGCGCTGGTGGTCGAGGCGGCCGCGCGCCTGGAGTTCGTCAGGAAGCTGCGCACGACGGTGCACGGCGGCTAGGTTCTGCAGCCGGTTCGCCCGCGGATCCCGCCGCAGCCCCGCCCGGCGCCCTTCGACAGGCCCGGGGCGAACGGGGTTAAATGACACGCTCCATGCCTGCCCCCGCACTCCACGTCATCGTCCTCGCCGCCGGCCAGGGCACGCGCCTGAAGTCGCAGCGCCCCAAGGTGCTGCACGAGATCGGCGGACGGCCCCTGCTCGACCACGTGCTGGGCGTGGCACGCGAGCTCGGCGCCCGCTGCATCCACGTCGTCCACGGCCATGGCGCCGACGCCGTGCGCGCCTGGTACGACGGCGGCACACCCGACAAGGCGGTGAAGTGGACCCTGCAGTCCGAGCAGAAGGGGACCGCCCACGCCGTGATGCAGGCGCTGCCGGACGTCCCCGAAGCCGCCCAGGTGCTGGTGCTCTACGGCGACGTGCCGCTGGTGCGCGCGGCGACGCTCGAGCCGCTGGCGCAGGTCAAGGGCCTTGCGGTGCTGACCACCGTGCTCGCCGCGCCCCAGGGCTACGGCCGCATCCTGCGCGACGAGGACGGCGCCGTGACCGGCATCGTCGAGGAGCACGAAGCCACCGCCACCGAGCGCGGCATCCGCGAAGTGAACACCGGCATCGTCGCCGCGCCTGCGCGCCTGCTGAAGCGCTGGCTGGCGCGCGTCAAGAACGACAACTCGAAGAAGGAGTACTACCTGACCGACGTGGTCGCTCTGGCGGTGAAGGACGGCGTGGTCGTCACCACCCGCGTCGCTCCGTCGGCCGAGGTCATGGGGGTCAACGACCGCGCGCAGCTGGCGCAGGCCGAGCGCGAGCTGCAGCGCCGCCAGGCCGAGGAGCTGATGCGCCAGGGCCTGACCCTGCGCGATCCCACGCGCTTCGACCTGCGCGGGCTGGTGCGCTGCGGCAAGGACGTCACCGTGGACGTCGGCGTGGTGATCGAGGGCGAGGTGCATCTCGGCGACGAGGTCTACGTCGGTCCGTACTCGGTGCTGCGCAACGTCAAGCTCGGCGCCGGCACGCGCGTCGAGTCGCACTGCGTGCTGGACGGCGCCATCGTCGGCAAGCAGTGCCGCATCGGGCCGTACGCGCGCATCCGGCCGGACACGCACCTGGCCGATGAAGTGCACGTCGGGAACTTCGTCGAGGTCAAGAAGAGCCGCCTCGGCGAAGGCAGCAAGGCCAACCATCTTGCGTACCTGGGCGACGCCGACGTCGGCCGCAAGGTCAACATCGGCGCCGGCACCATCACCTGCAACTACGACGGCGCCCACAAGCACAAGACCGTGATCGGGGACGACGTCTTCGTCGGCTCCGACACGCAGCTGGTGGCGCCGGTGCGCATCGGCGCGGGCGCGACCATCGGCGCCGGCTCGACCATCACCAAGGACGCCCCCCCCGGCGCCCTGACGGTGTGCCGGGCCAAGGAGCAGCGCAGCTACCCGGGATGGAAGCGGCCGCAGAAGCGCCGCTGAGCCGACGCGCGATTCCGGCGGTTGCCGGCGTCACCGGCCGCCGGCCGTTTCCAGCCGGCCGTGCTTCGTGAATGGTGGAAACCCCGCGCGGTACAATTCTCCCCGTGCAGCGCCATAAATATCTGGCACAGCGCCACTTTTGAGGGGTGGCCGAGGGTGGGCGTCCGTCGCACGATGGCGCGGCTGGACCGGGGAGTTCAGATGCCGAACAAGAAGAAAAACGCTTCCGCGGGGTCGCGCAGTTACCTCGCCATGAACCTGCAATACGCCCGCACGCTCCGCGGGTGGTCGCAGGAGCAGCTCGGCTTCGAGTGCAGCCTCAAGCGCACCTACATCGGCGCGCTGGAGCGCGGCGAGGTCAATCCGGGCCTCGACAACATCGACCGCATCGCCCGCGCCCTCGGCGTCCCGGGCCACACCATGATCCAGGACCCGCGCGAGGCGCACCCGCACTTCCTGAGCTCGGCGAAGCGGCGGTAGCGGGTCGCTGGCGCGCTGCAGCGTGGGGCTGCCCTACAATGAAGCCGCTCCCCGCCACCCGTTCGCCCCATGTGCGGAATCGTCGGCGCCGTCGCCGAGCGTGACGTCGTCCCCCTGCTGATCGAAGGCCTGCGCCGGCTCGAGTACCGCGGCTACGACTCCGCCGGCGTGGCGGTGCTCAATGGCAGCAGGACCCTCGACCGCCGCCGCGCGCAGGGCAAGGTGCAGGCGCTGGCCGACGCCATCGCGAAGCAGCCGCTGCACGGCTCGCGCGGCATCGCCCATACCCGCTGGGCCACGCACGGCGTGCCGAGCGAGCGCAACGCCCACCCGCATTTCTCCGAACAAGGGCTGGCGATCGTCCACAACGGCATCATCGAGAACCACGACGAACTGCGTGCCGGGCTGAAGGCGAAGGGCTACCGCTTCGAGTCGGAGACCGATACCGAGGTGGTCGCCCACCTGATCCACGACGAGCTCAAGACCCGCCGCGACCTGCTGAAAGCGGTCGAATCCGCCGTCGGGCACCTGCACGGCGCCTACGCCATCGTCGTCATGTCGCAGCTCGACCCGGATCGCCTGATCGCCGCGCGCGTCGGCTGCCCGGTGGTGGTCGGCCACGGCGCCGGCGAGAACTACGTCGCCTCCGACGTGCAGGCGCTGCTGCCGGTCACGCGCCGCTTCCAGTTCCTGGAGGAAGGCGACGTCGCCGACGTGCGCCGCGACGGCATCGTCATCCACGACCGCACCGGCAGGCCCGTCGACCGCACCGTCCACGAGTCCGATCTGTCGGCCGACTCGGTGGAACGGGGCGAGTACGCGCACTACATGCTCAAGGAGATCCACGAGCAGCCGCGCGCCATCGGCGACACGCTCACCGAGCGGCTCACGCACAACCGGGTGCTCGAGGCCGCGCTCGGCCCGAGGGCGACGGCGCTGCTGCCGAAGATCCAGGGCGTGCACATCGTCGCCTGCGGCACCAGCTACCACGCCGGGCTGATCGGGCGGTATTTCCTGGAGCAGGGCGCGCGCCTGCCGTGCACGGTCGAGGTCGCCAGCGAGTATCGCTACCGCCAGCCGGTGGTGCCGCCCGGCACGCTGTTCATCGCCATCTCGCAGTCCGGCGAGACCGCCGACACGCTCGCCGCGCTGCGCTACGCGCGCGAGAACGGCTACCTCGCCACGGCCGCGATCTGCAACGTGCCGCAGTCCAGCCTGGTGCGCGAGGCCGACCTGGTGCTGATGACGCGCGCCGGCCCGGAGATCGGCGTCGCCAGCACCAAGGCCTTCACCACGCAGCTCGCCGCGCTGGCGCTGCTCGGCATCGCCATCGCCAAGCACCACGGCCTGACGCGGGAGCAGGAAGAGCAGTACGTGCGCCAGCTCGCCCACGTCCCCGAGATCGTCGACAAGACGCTGGCGCTCGAGCCGAGGATCAAGGAGTGGGCGAAGCGCTTCGCCGGCAAGCACCACGCCCTGTTTCTCGGCCGCGGGCCGACCTACCCGGTGGCGCTCGAAGGCGCGCTCAAGCTCAAGGAAATCTCCTACATCCACGCCGAGGCCTACGCCGCCGGCGAGCTCAAGCACGGCCCGCTGGCGCTGGTGGACGACGACATGCCGGTGGTCGCCGTTGCCCCCAACAACGACCTGCTGGAAAAGCTGAAGTCCAACCTGCAGGAAGTCCGCGCCCGCGGTGGCCGCCTGTTCGTGTTCGCCGATCCCAAGAGCGGCATCACCGGCGGCGACGGCGTGGACGTGATGCTGATGCCCGAGCACGTCGAGCCGCTGCAGGCGCCGATGGTCTACACGGTGCCGCTGCAGCTGCTGGCGTACCACGTGGCGGTGCTGCGCGGCACGGATGTCGACCAGCCGCGGAACCTGGCGAAGTCGGTGACGGTGGAGTAGGGCTAGGCGCGCTGCTTCAATGAGAAGGCCTGCTCCGGGCCCGCGACGAAACCCGCAGCGGCTTCACTCCACCCGCGCGAAGTCACGGTGAGCCGACCCGGCTCCACCCGCACCACGTTGAACGAATTCCCCTCCCCGCGGACGCGGGTCGAAGTCGCCGTCCCCGCCTGCACCACGATCGCGGAATAGCCGCCGAGCGGATAGCGCTTCGCCGTGTCGCCCACGCGGCCCGTGTGGAGGTGGCCGGACAGCAGCACGTCGGCGCCACAGCTCGCGAACATCTGCATTGCCAGCGGCGCGCGGCGGACGAGGTCCCGCGTGTCGCCGTCCCCGGGCAGGTCGAAGGGGTGGTGGCTGACGACGATGCGCACGACCTTCGGGGGCAGGGGGCAGAGGCGCCGGCGCAGCGCCTCGATCTGGCGCGCGTTGATGCGGCCGCCCTTGAAGGTCAGCGAGCGTGCGGTGTTGATGCCGGCGATGGCGATCTCCTCGTCCGCGTACCAGGGAGCGAGCTCGTCGGTGATGTAGCGCCGGTAGCGCGCGAGCGGGCGCAGCGCCCGGCGCAGGACGTCGTACAGGGGCACGTCGTGATTGCCCGGGACCACGATCTGAGGTTGCGGCAGCCGGTCCAGGAACGCGCGCGCCTCGCGGAACTGGCTGCGGCGCGCGCGCTGCGTCAGGTCGCCGGAGATGACCACCAGGTCCGGCCCGATCTCCTGCACCGTGCTCAGCAGCGGCTCGAGCAGCCGTGCGTCGGTGCGGCCGAAGTGCAGGTCGGACAGGTGGACGAGGGTGCGCATCGTCAGTGATCTGCGGGCGGTGCGAGCACGCGCAGCGCTGCCGGCTTCACGCGGTAGCGCAGCGGCGTTTCCAGCCAGCACAGCTCGCCGTCGGTGGACACGCGCTGGCGCGCGCGGGAGGTCCGGATCACGATCTCGCGGGCGGTGTGCGCCTCGAGGTCGCGCCCGGGCCGCAGGCGGCCGGTGAGCGCGCGCAGCATGAGTCGAAGCAGGCCGAGCCGGCCCTGGTGCGGCGCGGTGTAGAGGCTGAGCTCGCCGCCCTCCACGTCGTCGCGCCGTCCGGCCTGGGCGCCGTTCAGGCGGTAGCGGTTGTTGCCGATGAACACGAACGGCGAGCGGCGCTGCTGCGGGTGGCCGTCGAGGTCGATGCGCGCGCGCACGAACGGCAGAGCCAGCAGCGTCTTCACGGATGCCCACGCGAAGGCGATCCACTTGCTCCAGCCGCGATCGCGCCGGGCCTCGCGCTCCCGCACCATCGCCGGGTACAGGCCGAGGCTGGAGTTGTTCAGGAAGATGCGCTCGTTGACGCAGCCGACGTCGATCCGGCGCGTGTGGCCCGCGACGATGGCGGCGACCGCGGCCGCAAGCTCCAGCGGGATGCCTACGTCCTTGGCGAAATGATTCAGGGTGCCGAGCGGCAGCACGCCCAGCGCCACGTCCTTGCCAAGCAGCTCCGCCGCCACCGCGTTCACCGTTCCGTCGCCGCCGCCCGCGACCACGGCCGCTGGCCGGGCCTGTGCAGCGCGACGCGCAGCCGCACGGATCTGGCTGCCGCCGTCGGCCAGCCAGACCTCCGCTTCGACGCCACGCGCGCGGAACAGGGCCGCGACTTCGTCGGCGGAGTGTCCGCGCGGAGAGCCGCCCGCGCTGGCGTTGAGGATGACGACGATGGGACCCTGCATCCTGTTTTGGATTACGCTCCTTCGCACCCGGTTCCAGCTTTTGACGGGCCCATGCACTCCCTGACCGTGACCGCCGCCGAGCTGAACGCCTTCCTGCGCCGCGAATTTCCGCAGAGCGGCGACTGCGAAGTGCTGGAAACCGGCAGTGGCCGCGCGCTGGTGCGCCAGGCGATCCGCGACGCGCACCTGCGTCCGGGCGGCACCGTGTCGGGGCCGGTCCTCATGGCCGTGGCGGACCTCGCGCTGTACGCGGCCCTGCTCGGCGAGATCGGCCTGGTCCCGCTCGCGGTGACGACGAGCCTGAGCTTCAACTTCCTGCGCAAGCCCGCCGCGGGCGCGGCGATCCTGGGCCGCTGCCAGATGCTCAAGGTCGGCCGCACGTTGGCGACCGGCGAGGTCTGGCTGCATTCCGAGGGCGCCGCCGATCCGGTGGCGCATGCCGTGGGCACCTACGCGATTCCCTCGCTGCGCCCCGGATGACGATGGCCCCCGGCCGCGGTCGAACCGCGGATGGGCGAACCGTGTGAAGTGCTGGTGATCGGTGCCGGCCCGGCCGGGCTGACGGCAGCGACGTATCTCGCGCGGTTCCGCCGGCGGCTCACCGTGGTGGACGACGCGCACAGCCGCGCGCGCTACATCCCCGTCAGCCGCAACTGTCCCGGCTTCGCGCACGGCGTGAACGGCGAGGAGCTGCTCGACGAGCTGCGCGAGCAGGCGGCGCGCCACGGCGTCCAGGTCCGCATCACGACGGTCCGCGCGATGCGGCGCGAGGGGGACCTGTTCGTGGCGGAGTTCGATGACGGCCGGCTGCAGGCGCAGCGCGTCGTGCTCGCCACGGGCCTGGTGGACGTGCTGCCGGAGCTGCCTGGCGTCGAGGACGCGGTCAAGCGTGGCGTCGTGCGGCTGTGCGCGGTGTGCGATGCCTTCGAGACTGCGGACCGGCGCGTGGCGGTGATGGGCAGCGCGCAGGCGCTGGCCAGCCATGCCCGTTTCCTGTGCGCGTTCAGCCACGCGCCCCTCGCGGTCGTGGCCCCGGCGGCGGCGATGCCGGCCGCGCAGCGCGACGAGCTGCGTGCGATCGGCGTCGAGCCGATCGAGGACGTGTGCGGGATCCGGCTGGAGCATGATGCCATCCGTCTCGAGCGTGCCGGCGGCGAGACCTTGCAGGCCGACGTGCTGTACCCCGTGCTCGGCGCCCGCCCGCGCTCGCAGCTGGCGAAGGCGCTCGGCGCGAGCTGCGATGAGGACGGCTACGTCTGGACCGACTCGCACCAGCGCACCGCGGTGCCGGGGCTCTACGCCATCGGCGACGTCACGCACGCGCTGAACCAGATCGCCGTCGGAGTGGGCCAGGCGGCGATCGCGGCAAGCGCGATCCACAACGACCTGCCGTTGCGCCCGCTGCGATAATTGCGGGCATGCCCGCCCTCGACCGCGACTTCGTCCGCAGCCAGTTCCCCGCCTTTGCCGAGCCCACGCTGCAGGGGCAGGCCTTCTTCGAGAACGCCGGCGGCTCGTATGCCTGCACGCAGGCGATCGCGCGGCTTGCCGAGTACTACCGGCGCCTGAAGGTTCAGCCGTACTACCCGTACCCGGCCTCGACCGAGGCGGGCGTGTGGATGGACGCCTCCCACGTGCGGCTGGCGGAGTACCTCGGCGTCGCCGCCGACGAGGTGCACTTCGGGCCGTCGACGTCGCAGAACTCCTACGTGCTGGCGCGCGCGGTGCGGCCCCTGCTGAAGGCGGGCGACGAGGTGATCGTCACGCAGCAGGACCACGAGGCCAACAGCGGCGTGTGGCGGCGGCTGTCCGAGCTGGGCTGCGTGGTGCGCGAGTGGGCCGTCGAGCGCGACAGCGGCCTGCTCGACCCGGCGCGCTTCGATGCGCTGCTCACCGGGCGCACTCGCCTGGTCGCGCTGACGCACTGCTCCAACGTCGTCGGCCACGTCAACCCGGTGCAGGCGCTGGTGGAGAAAGCCCGCGCCGCCGGCGCGATCACGGTGGTGGATGGCACGGCCTGGGCGCCGCACGGCTTTCCGGATGTCGGCGCGCTCGGCGCCGATGCGTACCTGTTCTCGCTCTACAAGACCTACGGCCCGCACCAGGGACTGATGGTGGTGCGCCGCACGCTGATCGAGCGGCTCGCCAACGAGGGTCACTATTTCAACGCGGCGCAGCCGCGCAAGCGGCTGGTGCCCGCCGGCCCGGACCACGCGCAGATCGCGGCGGCGCGCGGCGTCGCCGAGTATTTCGACGCGTTCGATGCGCGGCACGATCCGGGCGCTGCCGCGCAGCCGTCCCTGCGCGCGGCGCGCGTGCGCGAACGCCTGCGCGCCGCCGAGCTGGAGCTGCTGCCGCGGCTGCTGCAGTTCCTGGGCAGCCGCCCCGACGTGCGCCTGCTGGGCCCGGCGGATGCCGCGGTGCGTGCGCCGACCGTCAGCTTCCTGCCGCTGCGCGCGTCACCGCGTGACGTCGCTGCGCGGCTGGCTGCGCACGGCGTCATGGCCGCGGCCGGGCATTTCTACGCGGTGCGGCTGTTCGAGGGCATGGGACTGGATTCAGCGTCCGGCGCGGTACGCCTGTCGTTCGTGCATTACACGACGGCGGAGGAGATGGACCGGTTGGTCGAGGCTTTGGAACGGAGCCTTCCCGGTGCGGTGTCAGCCTGACAGGCTGGGCGGGTCATTCTTCCGCCGCATCACCGCCGCCTTGATCGTGTCCCCCAGCGGATGCGCGCCGATCGGCGGCGGAGTGACGCCGCGCCCGCGCAGCCAGTGGTTGAACGCCCGCGTCCGGCAGCGCCGGCGGGAAGCCACGGTCTCGAAGACGAAGCTGTAGGACACCGAGCGCCCGGCGCCGGTCTCAACCCAGTGCGGCGCGTCGTGCGGCTGGTGGAAGCCGTGGCCGGGGCGCAGGCGGAACACGTACTCGCGGGCGGGATCGCACCGCGCCAGGTCGAGGTGACCGACGCCCGTTGCGCCGCGCGCATAGAACGATTCCAGCAGCGACTCGTCGACCGCGTCCGGAAGGTACACGTGGTACTGCTTGCCGCCCTCGATCTGCGAGAAGAAGGCGCTCTCCGCGTCGAAATGGAACGGCGTGACCGTGCGCCCGGAGCTGATGAAGATCGCGGATTCGAGTCGCACGATCCGTTCGCTGTGGAGCTGGGGGTGGCGCTCCGCCACGTCTGCGAACAGCTCCCGCAGCAGCTCGGCGTAGCGTGGATCGTGGCGCTCGGGCCGCTTCAGCAGGACGCGCCGCGGCACGGCGTCGAGCTGCTCCAGCGCGCGTTGCGGTGTGCACGCGTCCTGCGGCACCGAGTCGAAGCGCTGCTGCGGTGCGAGTGCGCCCTCGGCGACGAGCGCGTCGTGCGGGTGATGGGCCAGGCGCCCTGCGAGCTCGACCAGGGCGTCGAAGCGGAACAGGTCGAGCTCGTGCAGCCGGTGCGTGAAGCCGTAGGGACGCCGGTCGAATGCGTCCGCCCGCGTGGTCTCGTCCGGCAACGCCAGCGGCGCCACCGCCGGAACGGGCGCCGCGCCACGGGGCGCGAGAGTGGATCCGCTGGCAGCAACGGCGTCGGCGGCAGCGGTGAGCATGGGCCACCCTCGAAGAGGATGGCGTCACGGTAGCGGGGAGCCGGTGCCCAGTCGGTCCGGGCGCGTACGGATTGCCGGGCGACGCTACCTAGGCTGCATCCCCGTACAGGTCGTACGTGTCCGCATGCGTGATCCTCACCTTCAGCCGCTGGCCCACCTGCAGTCCCTTGCCGGCGACCGAGACCGTGCCGTCGATCTCCGGCGCGTCCGCATGGCTGCGGGCCGTGGCGGTGTCGCCGTGGACTTCGTCCACCAGCACCTCCAGCGTGCGCCCGACCTTCGCGGCCAGGCGGGATTCGCTGATGGCGCCGGCGCGCTCCATGAAGCGCTCGTAGCGCTCCTGCTTCAGCTCTTCCGGCACCGCACCCGGCAGGGCGTTGGCCGCGGCGCCCTCGACCGGCGAGTACTTGAAGCAGCCGACACGGTCGAGCTGCGCCTGCTCCAGCCAGTCGAGCAGCAGCTCGAAGTCCTGCCCGGTCTCGCCGGGGAAGCCGACGATGAAGGTGCTGCGCACGGCGAGGTCGGGGCAGATTTTGCGCCACGCACCGATGCGCTCCAGGGTGTCCTCGGCGGCGGCGGGCCGGCGCATGGCCTTCAGCACCGATGGCGAGGCGTGCTGGAACGGCACGTCGAGGTAGGGCAGCACCTTGCCTTCCGCCATCAGCGCGATGACCTGGTCGACGTGCGGGTACGGGTACACGTAGTGCAGCCGCACCCACGCGCCGAGCTCGCCGAGGCCGCGGCACAGGTCGAGGAAGCGCGTCGGCACCTGCGCGCCGCGCCACGGCCGCGGCAGGTACCTGAGGTCCGCGCCGTAGGCGCTGGTGTCCTGCGAGATCACCAGCAGCTCCTGCACGCCCGCCTTCACCAGCTTCTCGGCTTCGGCCAGCACCTCGTCCACCGGGCGGGACGCGAGCCGCCCGCGCAAGGACGGGATGATGCAGAAGCTGCACTTGTGATTGCAGCCGTCCGCGATCTTCAGGTAGGCGTAGTGCTTCGGCGTGAGCTTGATGCCGGTTGCGGGGACCAGGTCCAGGAAGGGATCGTGCTTCGGCGGCAGCACCGCGTGCACCGCCTTCATCACGCCGGCGTAGTCCTGCGGGCCGGTGATCGAGAGCACGCCAGGGAATTTCTGCCGGATCACGTCCGACTTGGCGCCGAGGCAGCCGGTGACGATGACCTTGCCGTTCTCGGCCATGGCCTCGCCGATGGCGTCGAGCGATTCGGCCACGGCGGAATCGATGAAGCCGCAGGTGTTGACGACGACCACGTCCGCGGCAGCGTGCGTCTTCGCGGTCTCGTAGCCTTCCGCGCGCAGCTGCGTGAGGATCCGCTCGGAATCCACCAGTGCCTTCGGGCAGCCCAGGCTGACGAACCCCACCTTTGGCGCGCGCACGCCGGCGAGCTTCGCCGGGCGGGCGGCGGCTTTCGGCTTGCGGCGGGCGACGGGGGTGCTCATGGGGGCGCACAGTCTAGGCGCGCAGCGGCGGCCACGCACTGGATAACGGATACGATACCGGCTCGTTCCGGGGAGCCGTCATGAGCAGCCACTACGAAGTCGAGGACCTGAAGAAATTCGGCGACATCGGCAAGCACGGCAAGGAGCACGCCGACCTGTTCTTCAAGTACTACGGCGCGGTGACCGGCCAGGACGGCGCCCTGAGCAAGCGCGAGAAGGCGCTGATCGCGCTCGCCGTGGCGCACTCCGAGAAGTGCCCCTACTGCATCGACGCCTACACCACGGCCTGCCTGGAAGCCGGCGCCAACCCGGCGCAGATGAGCGAGGCGGTGCACGTCGCCGCGGTGATGAAGGCCGGCATCACGCTGGCCCACATGATCCAGATGAACAACCACCTGGACAAGCTGGTGCTGTGAGGGCGGCTTACGACTTCGACGGCACGCTCGCGGCACGGGGCGTGACGCTGCCGCCGGTCTCGGTGGAAACACTGCAGGTCAACATCACCACGACCTGCAACCAGGCCTGCCGTCACTGCCACGTGGACGCATCGCCCGACCGCACCGAGAGCATGTCGCGCGCCGGCATCGAGCGCATCGTCGAGCTGCTGGCGCGCCATCCGCAGATGCAGAAGCTGGACATCACCGGCGGCGCACCCGAGCTGCACCCTGATTTCGAGTGGCTGGTGGCCGAGGCGGTGAAGCTCGGGCGGCACGTGATGGTCCGGCACAACCTCACCGTGACCCTCGACGGTCATCCGAAGACGAAGGCGTCGAAGCAGCATCTGCCGGAATTCTTCGCCCGGCAGCGTGTCGAGGTCATCTCGTCGCTGCCTTATTACCAGTCCTTTTTCACCGACTCGCAGCGCGGCAAGGGCGTGTTCGGCAAGAGCATCGAGTCGATGCGGCGCCTGAACGCGCTCGGCTACGGCGTCGAGAACTCGGGCCTGGTGCTGAACCTGGTCTATAACCCGGTCGGCCCGTACCTGCCGGCGGCGCAGGCCGGGCTCGAGGCCGACTACAAGCGCGAGCTGCTGGACAAGTTCGGCGTGCGCTTCAACGCGCTGTACACGATCACCAACATGCCGATCAACCGCTTTCGCCTGCACCTGGAGAAGAGCGGCCAGTACGCGGCGTACATGGACAAGCTCCTCGCCGCGTTCAACCCCGGCGCGGCCGGCGGGGTCATGTGCCGCAGCATGATCTCGGTCGGCTGGGACGGCGCGCTGTACGACTGCGACTTCAACCAGATGCTGGAGATGCGCGTCGCGAGCGGCGACGAGGCGAAGCCGATGACGATCTTCGATTTCGACTATGGCGCGCTGATGCAGCGGCGCATCCGTTTCGACTCGCACTGCTTCGGTTGCACCGCGGGAGCGGGCAGCAGCTGCGGAGGCGCCACGGCCTGAGGCAGCGGCGTCCGGGTTCCGAACCGTGATGCAGGTCTGCTGCAAGCCCGCGCCTTCGGAACCCGCCCCGGGTGACCCGGTCCATAGCCCCGGGCCCGTCGGCCCCCTCATCGGGAGAATTGCCATGCGCCATTTCGTCCTCTCCGCCGTCGCCATCGCGCTGGCCGCCTGCACCGGCGGCGGCAGCAGCGACTCCGGCCGCCTCAGCCTCGACCTCACCGACGCGCCAGTGGATGGCGCGAGCCATGTGGTGGTCGTGTTCACCGGGGTGGAGCTCAAGCCCGCCAGCGGCGAAGTCCGCGTCATCACCTTCGACGAGCCGCGCTCGATCGACCTGTACGCGCTGCAGGGCGGCGACACCGAGCCGCTGCTGAGCGGGGTCGAAGTCGCCGCGGGCCGCTACGAGTGGGTGCGCCTGCGGGTGCTGGCCGAGAACGATGGCGTGCTCGATTCCTACATCGAGCTCACCGACGGCTCGCAGCACGAGCTGTACGTGCCAAGCGGCGCACAGAGCGGCCTGAAGCTCGTCGGCGGACTCACGGTTCCCGAGGGCGGCACGGCGACCTACACGATCGATTTCGACCTGCGCAAATCGGTGCATCAGCCCATGAATGGCGAAGACGCCTACATGCTGCGGCCGACGCTGCGCATCGTGCAGGACGACGACACCGGCACCCTGTCGGGCACCGTCGATCCGGCGCTGATCGCCGAAGGCTGCACGCCGGCCGTGTACGTGTTCGAGGGCGAAGAGGTCACCCCGGACGATGTCGACGGCACCCCGGCCGATCCGCTGACCACCGCGACGGTCGCGCTGGACGGCGATTCGGGCGCGTACCGCTACGTGGCGGCCTTCCTGCCGGCGGGCGAATACACCGCGGCGTTCACCTGCGGTGCTGCCGGCGACGACCCGCAGCAGGACGACACGCTGGTGTTCGCCGGCACCGCCGCCGTCGAGATCGAGTCGGAGCAGACGACCACTCTGGACTTCGCGCCGGCGCCCTGAGCGCGGCGGCCTAGCGGTCGTCCGTCTCCAGGCCATCGGGCGCAGGCAGCATCTCCGCTGCCTGCGCCTCCGGCAGGGCCTCGACCCCGCGCAGCTTGCGTTCGATCGCCCGCGAGCGGACGCCGGTCTCGTCGATCTGGTTGCGCGCCTGGTCCAGCTTGTCGCGCACCTTTTCCAGGACGTTGCCGAACTTTCCGAACTCGGTCTTCACCGCGCCCAGCACGTGCCAGACCTCGCTGGAGCGCTTCTCGATCGCCAGCGTGCGGAACCCCATCTGCAGGCTGTTGATCTGCGCCAGCAGCGTCGTCGGGCCGGCGACGGTGACGTGGAATTCGCGCTGCAGCGCGTCGAACAGGCCGGGCCGCCGCAGCACCTCCGCGAACAGGCCCTCGGTCGGCAGGAACAGCAGCGCGAAGTTCGTGGTGTGCGGCGGCTGGATGTACTTGTCGCGGATGGAGGCGGCTTCCAGCCGCAGCCTCCGGTCCAGCGCCAGCCCGGCTTCGTCCGCCGCGGCCTTGTCGGCGCGCTCCTGCGCGTCGAGCAGGCGCTCGTAGTCGTCGCGCGGAAACTTGCAGTCGATCGGCAGCCACAGCGGCTGGCCGTCGGCGCCGCCCGGCAGGCGAATGGCGAAATCCACGGTCTCGCGGCTGCCCGGCGTCACCGGCACCTGCGAGCCGTACTGCTCCGGCGTCAGCACCTGTTCCAGCAGCGCACCGAGCTGCACCTCGCCGAAGTTGCCCCGCGTCTTGACGTTGGTCAGCACGCGCTTGAGGTCGCCGACGCCGGCGGCGAGAGTCTGCATCTCGCCGAGGCCCTTGTAGACCTGCTCGAGCTGCTGGCTCACCAGCTTGAACGACTGCCCCAGCCGCGACTCCAGCGTGGTCTGGAGCTTCTCGTCCACGGTGCGGCGCATTTCCTCGAGCTTGGCCGCGTTGTCGGCCTGCACGTCCTTGAGCCTCGCGTCGACCACGCCGCGCAGCGCGTCGAGCCGCTGGGCGTTGGAATCGGTCAGCTGCCCGAGCTGCTGCACCAGCGCGCCGGTGGTGGTCTGCTGGGCCTGTGCCAGCGCGGCGCCGATCGCCTGCTGCGACTGCGACAGCGCGGTCGTCAGCGACTGCTGGGACTGCGTCACCGCGGCGGTCAGCTCGAGCCGCTGTGCGCGCTGTGCTTCCAGCAGCGCGGCGCGCAGGCGCTCCAGCTCGGCGGAGAAGTCGGGGCCTGAGTCGCGCGGAGCGGTGCGGGCGCGCAGCCCGAAATACAGGCCCGCCGCGATCATTCCCGCGGCGAACAGCATCACCAGCGCCAGCGCCCCCGACATGGGCTAGAAACCCACCGGCGCGTCTTCCTGTTTGCGCTTCTCCTGCTCCTCGGCGGCCTTGCGCTTGCGCTCGACCTCGAGGCGCGCCGCGCGCTGCTGCGCAGTTTCACCGGCGACCGGCGGCGCCGCGGCATCCTCGGCGGCGCGGCGGGCCGCTTCCTTGCGCACGATGGCTTCCTGCCGCTGCTTTTCCTTGAGCTCGCGGCGGGACGGTGGCCGCATCTGCACGGACTTGGCCGCCTCGCGCTCGCGGGCGGCCGCGGCTTCGCGCTCCCGGGTTGCGGCCGCTTCGCGTGCCGCGGCGGCTTCCTGCTCGCGTTTTCGCACGGCGGCGGCTTTTTCCTCGTCGCGCTGGCGCTTCGCCTGTTCCTCCGCAGCAGCGCGCTTGCGTGCAGCTTCCTCGGCGGCCGCGCGCTTGCGGGCTTCTTCGGCCTGCCGGGCCGCAGCGGCCTTGGCGGCGTCCTCGGCGCTGGGGCCGGGAGGAGTGACCTTGGCCGGGGTGGGCGGGACCACGGGCGGTGCGACCGCGGGTGCGGTGCGGGCAGCGCCCGCGGCGGGCGTGGCCGGAACGGCAGCGGGCGTCGGGGGCTCAGAACCTGCCGGTACGGACGGCGTTTTCGGACGCAGCAGCGCGGCCGCCACGACGATCACCGCCAGGACCGCGACGATCCCGCCGGCGATCAGCGGCTTGCGGCTCGGCGCCGCCGCGGCGGGTGCGCGCTGCGACAGGTCGAGGTCCATGGCCGGGGCGGCTTTCTCGCGCGCTGCACGAGCTTCCTGCTCGCGGCGCTCGCGCTCGGCCTCGACCTGCTGGCGGCGCTTCGCCTCGGCCTCGGCCTTGGCCTGGCGCGCGGCTTCCTGCTCGCGGCGCTTCTGCTGCTCCGCCGCTTCCTTTTCCTGGCGCTTGCGCTCGTCGGCTTCGAAGCGGGCCCGGCGCTCGGTCTCCTGCTCCGCGCGCTTTCGCGCCTCCGCCGCCTCGCGCTCCTGTCGCGCGGCTTCGTCGCCCGTCTTCTTCTGCGTCTCGCGTGCCTTGCGCACCGCCTCTTCCTTGGCGCGCTGCTCGGCTTCCTCGCGGGAGCGCCGCTCCTGCGCCTGGCGCTCCTGCTCCGCGCGCTGGCGCTCCGCCGCGGCGGCCTGCGCCGCGCTTTCGCGCGCCTGCACCGCATCCTGGTCCTGCTGCTGGCGCTCGATTTCCTGCTTCTCGGCCGCGATCCGCTCGAGCTCGGCGCGCACCTCGCGCTCACGGCGATCGACCTCGCGCGAGCGATCGGCCGTCGTGGGCGTCCGGCTCGGTCCCGAGGGCGCCGTCGGGTTCGGCAGATCGATCTTGCGGGCGATGATCGTGGCGTCGCCGCTGAAGGCGGGCTTCGACGGCGCCGTCGGCGACGGCCGCGCCGTCGCCACCTGCGTGGGGTCTCCGCCGGGACGGGTGAAGTCGGCGAGCGTCGCCGGCCGGTCGCTGGCGAACACCGGCGCGGGCACGTCGCCGTCGAGCGCCAGGCGCCACTGCGTCAGCGTCCGCGGCCGCTCTTCCGGCTTCACGCGCAGCGCCCAGTCGATGGCGCCGAGGAAGTGGTCGCCGTAGCGACCCTTGCCGGCCAGCGACGCCGGCACCAGCGGGTCGTCGTGCACGCGTGCCACGGCGTCGATGGGCTTGCGGCCGCAGATGGCGTAGTACATGACGGCGCCGATCGCGTAGATGTCGGTCCAGGGGCCCTGGTTGCCGGTGGTCGAGTACTGCTCGATCGGCGCGTAGCCGGCGGTGAGGATGCTGGTGATGGCTTTCGACCGCGAGCTCACCGAGTAGCGCGCCGCGCCGAAGTCGATCAGCACCCCGCGACCGTCCGCGCGGACCAGCAGGTTGTCCGGCTTGATGTCGCGGTGCAGGATGCCGGCGGTGTGAACGCCCTCGAGGCCGGCGATGATCGGCATCATCAGCCCCTTGATCCGCTCCTCGCTCAGCGTGCCCTCCTTCTTGATCACGCCGCGCAGCGTGTCGCCCTCGGCATACTCCATGACGAAGTAGGCGGTGGCGTTGGCCTGGAAGAAGCGGTAGACGCCGATCAGGTTGGGGTGCGTGAAGCGCGCCAGCACCCGCGCCTCGTTCAGGAAGCTCGTCATGCCCTGCTCGAAGGCCTCGCGGTCGGCCGACGAGCGCACCGACACCGTGTTGGCGCTCTGCCGCACGGCGAGCTCCATCGGCAGGTATTCCTTGATCGCGACGGTCTTCTGCAGCAGCGTGTCGCGCGCGAGGTAGGTGACGCCGAAGCCGCCGTGACCGAGCACGCGCTCGATCTGGTATTCCTGCAGCAGGAATCCTGGCGGAAGTCCGCCGACGTACTCCGTCGTGGTGGTGGATCCGGTCATGCCGGCGCGCGCCGCATTAGCCTCGATGCGATTGTACGGCCCCGGCGCAGGAGCCGCTCCCGAAAAGAAGAAACCCCGGCCGTGGCCGGGGTTTCGGGTGCTGCAGTGATGGCGATTACATCTTCAGGACGTTGAGCGTGAACACGTACACCAGGTACGTGTAGCTCTCGGTCGTGTCGGGCGTGCCCGGGCCATCGGCATCGAAACGCTGGTAGCGAAGCTCGAGCGCGTGCGGCGAGTTCGCAAGGCCGAGCCGCAGCTTGGCGCTGGCGCCGTTGTAGTCGAAGAAGCCGCCACCGAAGATCGGCGGGTTGTGCACCTTGCTCCAGTTGTACGCGCCGGAGAAGCTCCGGCGCAGCGGGCGGCCGATCGGGAACGGTCCGACGCCGAGGCCGGCGTAGGTGCCGCGCTCGCTCCAGACGTCCTGGTCGAACGGCGTGCTGGCGTCCTGCCAGGCACGGCGATAGCCGACGAAGGGCTGCAGCACGCTGATCAGGCGCGCGCCGACCGTGGTCGTCAGGTCCGTGCGCACGAAGTTGCCATTGCCGGTGCCTGCCCAGAACGGGTTCACGCCGTCCTTCACTTCGCTGTAGTCGATGCCGACGTCGGCGAAGGCGCCGAACATGGGCGTGAAGTTCATCGCGAAGGTGGTGCCCAGGCCATAGGTCGGCGACTTGGCGGTGTCCTCGAATCCCGTGGACTCGCGCTCGGCGTCGTAGACGCCATAGCCGATGCTGGCACGCAGCGCGAGACGGCCGCCCATGCCGCCCTCGGAGCGCGACACCGGCGCCATGGCCGCAGGCTCGGCGGC
>DATLCG010000038.1:0-31534 GCA_035526525.1 Binatia bacterium | reverse complement strand
CGTCCGCCGAGCCACAGCGTGAAGGCGCCCTGCTCCTGCTGCGCGAACAGCGCGGCGCGCCGCAGCTCGGCGGGATCGTCCACCGAACGCAGGATGGTGACCGCGCCCGCGGGGCGCGCCCGGCGCGCCAGCTCGGCGGCGTCGGCGGTCACCTGCAGCAGCTCGTCCGCATTCTGGCGCTGCACCGCGCGCTCGATGGTGCGCAGCAGGCTGCCGGCGAAACGCTCCGTCATCGCGCCCATGCGCCGCGCGAATTTCAGCAGGGCCGAGCCGAAGTCGAGCGCGGGACTCACCGTCAGCAGGATGCCGCCGGCAGACAGCGCCACGAGCACCGGATCCGTGGCCTCTCCCCGCAGCGCGTGGCCGCCCTGGATGACGAGGTCGCGCACGTCGCCGAACACGAACAGGTCCGCGACGATGGCGCCGCCGAGCGCCTCGGGGCTCTCGCCGCGGCCGCTCAGCGCGCCCTGTCCCGCCTGCTGCAGCCGCACCAGCCAGCTGCTGCGCTCGACCTCGATGCGGTCGCGCAGCGAACGCAGCGCCGGGGCCTGCACCGGCGGAGCCGCGCGCAGCCCGGCGTCCACCACCAGCAGCGCCTCGGAGAAGCGGCGCTGGTCCAGCAGCTTCTCGCCTTCCTTCCAGTAGTCGTAGTCCGGCAGCTGCGCGAGCGCTTCCACCGCCTGCACGCGCGGCAGATCGTTGATGCACAGCCAGACCACGCCGGCCGCCAGCCCGATGCGCAGCAGGCTGCCGGCGACGTCGAGCAGGCGCGTCATTTCTTCCCCGCGATCATCTTCTGCAGCTGCGCCAGCTCGATCACCGGCACGCCGAGCTTCCCGGCCTTTGCGAGCTTGGACCCCGCGTCCGAGCCGGCGAGCAGGAAATCCGTCTTCTTCGACACCGAGCCGCTGATCCTGCCACCGTGGGACTCGATCAGCTCCGTGGCCTGCTCGCGGCCGAGACCCGGCAAGGTGCCGGTGATGACGAAGGTCTTGCCGAGCAGCGGCCCGGCGCTCGCGGCGCGCTTCACCGGCTCCCACTGCACGCCGGCCTCGCGCAGCTCGCGGATCACCGCCAGGTTTCCCGGCTCGGCGAAGAAGTGCGCGATGTGCACGGCGACCGTCGGCCCCACGTCCGGCACTTCCTGCAGGCGCGGGCAGCGGTCCCTGGCCTTTTCCGCGTGCGCGGTCGGCAGGTCGGCGCGTGCCGCCTCGACCAGCGGCTCGAGGTCGCCGAAGTGCCGCGCGAGGTCGCGCGCCGTCGCCTCGCCGACGTCGGGGATGCCGAGTGCCAGCAGGAAGCGCTCGAGCGTCGTCCGCCTGCTGTGCACGATGGCGTCGATCACGTTGGCGGCGGATTTTTCCCCCATGCGCTCGAGCTCCGCCAGCACCGGCACGTCGAGCCGGTAGATGTCCGCGGGCGTGCGCACCAGCTTCCGCTCGACCAGGGTCGTCAGCAGCTTCTCGCCCAGGCCTTCGACGTTCATGGCGTGCCGCCCCACGAAGTGCGACAGCGAGGCCTGGATCTGCGTCACGCAGCCGAGCTTGTTGGTGCAGTACGCCACCAGCTCGCCTTCCTCGCGCTCCGCCCGGCCGCCGCAAGCCGGGCAGCGCGAGGGCGTCTCGACCGGCTTCGCGCCGCGCGGACGCTTTTCCACCACCACCCTCACCAGCTCGGGGATCACGTCCCCCGCGCGACGGATCACGACCGTATCGCCGGCGCGCACGTCCTTGCGCGCCACTTCGTCCATGTTGTGCAGTCCGGCGTTCGAGACGTTGGCGCCGCCGACGAAGACCGGCTTGAGGCGCGCGACCGGCGTGAGCGCGCCGGTGCGGCTCACCTGGAATTCCACCGCTTCGCAGATCGTCTCGGCTTCCTCGGCCGGAAACTTGTGGGCAATCGCCCAGCGCGGCGCGCGCGACACCGAGCCCAGCTCCTCGCGCCCCGCCAGCGCGTTCAGCTTGTAGACCACGCCGTCGATCTGGAACGGCAGCTTGGCGCGGCGCGCGCCGATCTTCTGGAAGTATTTCAGGCAGCCTTCCGGTCCGCGCACTTTTTCCGCGTACGCGGATACCGGCACGCCCCAGCGCTTCAGCTGGTCGAGCACGTCCATGTGGGTGGCGGGCGGTGTCCAGCCTTCGCGGTGCGCGGTGGCGTATCCGGCGAAGGCCAGCGGCCGCGACGCGGTGATCTTCGGATCGAGCTGCCGCAGGCTGCCGGCGGCCGCGTTGCGCGGGTTGGCGAAGGTCTTGCCGCCGGCCTTCTCCTGCTCGCGGTTGAGCTGCGCGAAGCCGGCGACCGGCATGTAGACCTCGCCGCGCACCTCGATCAGCTTCGGCGGCTCTCCGCCCAGGCGCAGCGGGATCGAGCGCACCGTCCTCAGGTTGGCGGTGATGTCCTCGCCGGTCTCGCCGTCGCCGCGCGTCGCGCCGCGTGTGAACACGCCGCGCTCGTAGGTCAGCGAGATCGCCAGGCCGTCGAGCTTGGGCTCCGCGACGTAGTCCACCATTTCCACGCCCAGGCCCTCGCGCACGCGCCGGTCGAAGTCGCGCAGCTCGTCCTCGTTGAAGCAGTTGTTGAGCGACTGCATCGGCACCGCGTGGCGCACCGGCGCGAACTGCGAGGCGGCGGAGCCGCCGACGCGCTGTGTCGGCGAGTCCGGCACGAGCAGGTCCGGGTGCTGCTGCTCCAGCGCCTGCAGCTCGCGGAACAGCCGGTCGTACTCGGCGTCGGACACGGTTGGCGCATCGAGCACGTAGTACTCGTGGTTATGAGCCTCCAGCAGCCGCCGCAGCTCGGCGGCGCGCCGCGCCGGAGGGCGGGACGTGCTCACGCGCCGTGGAGGCGCGTCCACTCCTCGACCGACTGCACGAGGCTGCGCGCGCGCTCCTCGGACAGCGGCTCGCGCAGCTCCGAGTCGAACAGCTGGGCGTTCAGCGCCTGCGCCAGCCGATGCGCGGTGCGCAGCAGGTCGGTGAGCGCGGCGGCCGGCTGCGCCGGGCCGGGCAGCGCCATGAACACCGACAGTCCGGGGGTGGCGAAGTCCTGCGCCTGCGCGGGATCGAGGTGGCCCGGCTTGGTCAGCGCCGCGACGCTGAACTGCACCTGCCCGGCCGCATCGAGGCGGTGATAGATGCTGCGCGCGCCGAAGCGCAGGCCTTCGGCCTGCAGGGCCGCATGGATGCGCGGGCCCAGGATGCTGGTGCCTTCGTGCTCCGCGATGTAGAGGCCGACCACCTTTGCCTGCGGCGTCTCGGCACCGGGCCGAACGAAGCTCGGCGGCTGACGGCCGGGGCGCATGGCCGGCGCGGCGGCCGCAGCGGCGCGCGCCGCCGGTGCGGCCGGCGCCGCTGCAGGCGCGATGCCCGGCGCACTGCGCTTGCGCGGCCGGCCCACGCCGTATTCATCGAAGGATTCGGCCGCCTCGTCATCGGCGGCGACCGCCTGGCGTTGCGCCCAGTCGCGGCCCGAGCCGCCGGGCGGCGGCGGCGAGCCCAGGCGCTCGAGCGCCTTCTTCTCGCGCCGGCCGGAGAGCAGGAGGGCGGCGATGATGCCGCCGCCGAGCAGCAGCAGCGCCCACTGCAGGGTCGTCATGCGGCGCCCCGCGCGGCTGCGGCGGGACTCACGCCACGGCCTCGGCCGACTCGCGCTTCGAGGCGAGGTCCACTGCCTGCTGGATATCCACGCTCACCAGACGCGAGACTCCGGGCTCCTGCATCGTCACGCCGTGGAGCTGCTGCGCGAGCTCCATCGTGATCTTGTTGTGCGTGATGATAATGAATTGCACGTGGTCCGACATGTCGCGGATCACGCTGGCGAAGCGGCTGACGTTGGCGTCGTCGAGCGGCGCGTCGACCTCGTCGAGCATGCAGAACGGCGCGGGGTTCAGCTCGAACAGCGCCAGCAGCAGCGCCACGGCCGTCATCGCCTTCTCGCCGCCGGACAGCAGCTGGATCGAGCTGTTGCGCTTGCCCGGCGGCCGCGCCATCACCCGCACGCCGGTCTCCAGCAGGTTTTCGCCGGTGAGCTCGAGGTAGGCCTCGCCGCCGCCGAACAGCTTCGGGAAGCGCTCGCGAAAGGTCCTGTCGACCTGCTCGAAGGTGGTCTTGAAGCGCTCGCGGGTCTCGATGTCGATCTTGCGGATCGCGGCTTCCAGCGTCTCCAGCGCGCCGGTCAGGTCGGCGTTCTGGTCGCCCAGATACTTCTCGCGGCCTTCCGATTCCTCCAGCTCCTGGATCGCAGCCAGGTTGATGGCGCCCAGCCGGTCGATGCGCCGCGCCATCGCCGCCACCTTTTCGTCCCAGGCCTCCGGCGTCGCATCCGCCGGCAGCGCGGCGAGCAGCTCGTCGCGCGTGAAGCCGGCCTCGCCGATCTGGTCGGCCAGCGTCTGCGAGCGCACGGCCAGGCCCTGGAACTCGAGCTGCGCCTGCTGCACCCGTTCGCGCGCGGCGTCCTGCGCGAACTCCGCCTCGCGCGCCTGCTGCAGCGTCTGCGCCAGCAGCGCCTCGGCCTGCTCGACGCGCCCGCGCGCCTGCCGCAGCGCCTCGCGCTCGTTTTCGACGCCGCCGCGCGCCGCCTCGATGGCGGCCGCCTGCTCGGCCAGCGGCGCCTCCAGCCGCGCGGTGTCGGCCTCGAGCTGCAGGCGCTGTGCGCCGAGCGATTCGCGCCGCGAGCCCAGGTCGCCGAGCGTCCCGCGCAACGCTTCCAGGGTGCTGTTGCGGCCGGCCAGCTGCACCTGCGCCTGGTGGCGGGCATCCCGTGCCTGCGCCAGCGGGGCGCGGGCCTGCGCCAGGCCGTCGCGGCGTTCCTGCAGCGCCTGCTGCAGGGCCGCGCGCTCGTCGCGCAGGCGGCGCGCGACCGCGTCGAGCTCGTCCAGCCGCCGCCGCCCCTGCTCCAGATCGGCCGCCTGCTGGTCGCGCGACGCGCGCAGCTCCGCGACTTCCTGCTGCAGCTGCCGCACGCGGCTCTCGGTCTGCTCCAGCCGCACGGCCTGCGCCTGGCGGAACGCCATCCGCTGCGCCTGGCGGCTGCGGCCCGTGTCGAACCGCGACGCCAGCTCGCGCCGCTCGCTTTCGAGCGCCAGCAGCCGCTGCTGCAGCTCGGCGAGAGCGGCCGCGTGCTGCTCCACCGCGGCGCCCTGCGCGTCAACCTGCATGCGCAGCTCGCGCAGCAGCACGCCACGCTCCAGCACGCCGCCCTGGTCCTCGTCGCGCCGCGGGTAGCGGGCCCAGCCGCGCCCGCGCCACACGCCATCGGCAGTGACGACGGACTCGCCGGCGTGCAGCTGGGCGATGCGGTGCACCGCCGCGACGGAATCGGCTTCGGTGAAGATGGATTCCAGCAGCTCGACCACGGCCGCCGGGCCGCGCACCTTGCCGGCCAGGCGGTCGGCAGCGCGGCCCGCGGCTTCGGGGCCGTGATCCACCAGCGTGACGCCCACCTTGGGGGCCGAGGGCAGCTCCGACAGGCGCGCGGCGAAGCCCGGCAGCAGCGGCGCCTGCAGCAGGCCGCCGAGGACATGCTCCACCGCGGCTTCCCAGCCCTTCTCCACCGTGAGCACGGACGCCAGCCGCGGTGCGTCGTCCAGCCCCTGCGTGCGAAGCCAGTCCTGCAGCTCCGCATCGTCCTGGCGCAGCGCGGCCTGCTGCAGCGTCTCCAGCGAAGCCAGGCGGCCGCGTGCGCCCTGCAGCGCCTGTCGCGCGTCGTGCAGCGCGGTGTCCTTCGCCGAGCGCGCCTCGCGTAGCTCCTGCACCTGGCGGTCCAGCGTCTGCAGCCGCGTCTGGCCGTCGGACAGCTCGCGGTTGAGGTTCTCCAGCTCGGAATCGGCGTCGAACAGCGAGGCCTGGATCGGCGTGTAGTCGAGTCCGCCCAGCTCGCCCTCCAGCCGGGACAGGCGCTCGTCGGCGTCCGCCAGCCCGCGCTCCAGCTGCTGCACGCGGACGCGCTCGCCCTCCGCCTGGTACAGCGGGGTCTCGGCGCGCGTCGCGAACTCGTCCCAGCGCTGCTGCTCGGCCTGCGCGGCCTGCTCCGCGGCCTGCGCGGCAGCCTGCGCCTGCGCCTCTGCCGCGTCGGCGGTGCGCAGCCCCGCCTCGAGGTCGGCCAGCGTGCGGCCCAGCTCCTCCAGGCGAGCCTGCTCGGCGGCCTCGCGCTGCGACAGCTCGGCGAGCTGGGTCGCGGCCTGCTCGAGTTCGCGCTGCTTGATCGCCTTGAGCTCGCGCGCGTGCTGCAGGCTCTGCTCCTGGCGTGCCAGCCCGCCTTCGGATTCGTACACGCGGTTCTGCTGCGCGGCCAGGGCGTGGTGGGCAACGCGGTTGGCGTTGTCGGCGCCGGCCTGCGCCTCGTGTGCCCGTGACAGCGCCTCGCGCGCGGCGTCCACCGCCGCGGACAGCTCGCCGATCGCCGCCTGCTGCGAGTCCGACTGCGCCGACAGCGCTCGCCAGCGCACCGCGAGCAGGTCGGCCTTGAGCCGGCGCTCCTGCTCCTTGTACTCCTTGTACTTCTCGGCATTGGCCGACTGGCGCCGCAGCACCTCGAGGCGGCCCTGCAGCTCGGTGCGCAGGTCGCCGAGCCGCGCCAGGTTCTCGCGCGTCTGCCGGATGCGCGTCTCGGTCTCGCGGCGCCGCTCCTTGTACTTGGAGATCCCCGCGGCCTCCTCGATCCACTGGCGCAGCTCCTCGGGCTTCGAGGAGATCATGCTCGACACCATGCCCTGCTCGATGATGGCGTAGCCGCTGCGCGCGCCGAGACCGGTGCCGAGGAACAGGTCGGTGACGTCCCGCTTCAGGCACTTCGCGCCGTTGAGGTAGTACTGCGACGTGCCGTCCCGCGTCAGCTCGCGCCGCACGACGATTTCGGAGTACGCGGCGTACGGTCCCGACACGGTGCCGTCGGCGTTGTCGAACGTCAGCTCCACCGCCGCGCGTCCGGCCGGCTTGCGCGTCTTGCTGCCGTTGAAGATCACGTCCTCCATCGTGTCGCTGCGCAGTTGCTTCATGCTGGACTCGCCCAGCACCCAGCGCACCGCGTCGATGATGTTGGACTTGCCGCAGCCGTTGGGGCCGACGACGGAGGTGAGGTTGGACGGCAGCGGCAGCGCCGACGGGTCCACGAAGGATTTGAACCCCGCCAGCTTGATCGAGGAAAGTCTCATTGGAATCGTCTTCGGCCCGATCCGGGCCTGGCGGCGGGGAGTTTAAGAAGAGTCCCCGCACGCGGGAAGGCTTGAAAATGGCGCGCGCCTGCGGTCCGGCGACCGTTGCGCCCGGATCGGCCGGCAGCCGGGCCCCGCGTGACGAAAACGGCGGCTTGCGGTCTGTGTCTCGACCATGCGCCGCTCCCTTGCCCTTCTCGCGCTGCTCGCCGGGCTCCATGTCCCTGCCGCGCAAGGCTGCGGCAACGACGGCCTGGACCAGCGCTGGCGGCGCAGCGAGGCGGGACTGTGGGATCCGGACGTCTATCGCTCGCTGTTCACGCTGGTGACCGCCGCGAACATCGGCGGCGCGCTCTGGCAGGGCCGCGAGGACCGCTTCGGGCATGCCCTGTGGCAGAGCCTGGATGCGCAGCTCATCACGCTGGGCTCGACGGAGGTGCTGAAGCATGCCTTCGCGCGCGAGCGTCCGCGGCATACGGCTGATCCCTGCCGCTGGTTCTCGAACCGCTCCAGCGCGAGCTTTCCCAGCGGCGAGTCGGCCAGTGCCCTGGCGATGGTGCTGCCGCTGCTGCTGGAATATCGCCAGGACCACCCGGTACTCGCGTACTCGGCGTTGCTGCTGCCCGCGTGGATCGGCGTCGCGCGCGTGAAGGGCCAGGCGCACTGGCAGACCGACGTGCTGGCCGGCTGGACCGTTGGCGGCCTCGCCGGCTGGTATGCCCACGAGCGCGACACGCCGCTGCTGGTGGAGATCCTGCCCGACGGGTTCACCGTGGGGCTGGAGACGCGGTTCTAGCGCTCGAGCCGCGGCGTCAGCTCGCGCCCTGCGCGATCAGGGCCACCGCGTGCGCTGCGATGCCCTCGCGCCGGCCGATGAAGCCCATGCCCTCGCCGGTGGTGGCCTTGACGTTGACGCGCCCGGGCGAAACCTGCAGGTCGGCGGCGAGCCGGTCACGCATCGCGGCCACGTGCGCCGCGACGCGCGGGACTTCGGCTACCAGGGTCAGGTCCGCGTTGCCCACGCTCCAGCCGCCGGCGGCGAGCCGGGCGACCACTTCGCGCAGCAGGGTGCGGCTGTCGGCGCCGCGGTACTTCGGATCGCTGTCGGGGAACCAGCGCCCGATGTCGCCCAGGCCGGCGGCGCCCAGCAGCGCATCGCACAGCGCATGGATCAGCACGTCGCCGTCGGAGTGCGCGACGATGCGGCGGTCGCAGGCGATGTGCACGCCACCGAGGGTCACGCCATCGCCGGCCTCCAGGCGGTGCACGTCGTAGCCGTGACCGACGCGAAGATCGCTCACCGGCCGTTGTCCTGCCGCGCCAGCCAGAACTCGGCCAGCGCGAGATCGTCCGGAAACGTGACCTTGAGGTTCGCGGCGCGGCCCTCCACCAGCCGCGGACGGGAGCCGGCGGCTTCCATCGCGCGCGCCTCGTCCGTCGCGTCCACGCCCTGCGCCACGCAGTCCTCCAGGGCGCGGCGCAGCAGGTCCAGGCGGAACATCTGCGGCGTCTGTGCGCGCCACAGCTCGCGGCGCTCCACCGTGGCCGCGCAGCGGCTGGATTCGGCGCGCTTGAGCGTGTCGGCGACCGGGATCGCCAGCAGCCCGCCCTGCTCGTCCGAGGCCTGCGTCTTCAGCCGGTCGAGGTCATCGCGCGTGATGCAGGGACGCGCCGCGTCGTGCACCAGCACGTACGGCGGAGGGGCATGGCCGTTGGCGATCGACAGCTCGGCAACGCGCGCCAGCCCCGCCAGCACCGACTCCGCTCGGCGCCCGCCGCCCGCCGCCGTGTGGAGTTTCCAGTGCTTGCCGAACGGCAGCCTGGCGAAGTCCTCGTCGCCCGGCGCGAGCACCACCACGATGCCCTCGATCCAGGGCGCGTCCATGAACACGGTGAGGCTGTGCTCGATCAGCGCGCGGCCACGCAGCTTCAGGTATTGCTTCGGCCGTCCGGCCTGCATGCGCGCGCCCCCGCCGGCGGCAGCGATGACGGCCCAATAGCGCGGCGCCGGTGTGTCGTTCAACGGAAGCGGTTCCCCCAGCAGCTGCCGCGATTATTCCAGCTTTCGGCTCAGGACTTGTCGACCACGAAGTAAAAGGTCTCGCCCTGCCGGATCATGCCGAGCGTGGCGCGTGCGCGCGACTCGATCGCGGCGACGCCCGACTTGAGGTCGCCGATCTCGGCATCCATGGCGGCGTTGCGCGCGCGCATCCGCAGGTTCTCGGCGCGGCGCGACTCCAGCTCCCCGCTCAGGCGCTGGGTGTGCGCGACGCCGCCGTCCGCGATCCAGAGCCGGTACTGGAGCCCGAGGAACGCGACCGAAAGAACTACCGTAAGAATGCGCCGCATCTCATTAATCTAGCGCAGATTTATCTGCCGCGCTGGACCAGCTTCACCGGGAAGGCCGCGGCTCCCGGGTAGCGGGCGCGCGCGCCGAGCCCGCGCTCGATCCGCAGCAGCTGGTTGTACTTGGCGTTGCGGTCGGAGCGGCACAGCGAGCCGGTCTTGATCTGCGTGGCGGCGGTGCCGACCGCGATGTCGGCGATGGTCGCATCCTCGGTCTCGCCGGAGCGGTGCGACACCACGCTGGAATAGCCGGCCGCGGTCGCCATCTCGATGGCCTGCAGCGTCTCGGAGAGCGTGCCGATCTGGTTGGGCTTGATCAGGATCGAATTGGCGATGCCTTCCGAGATGCCCTTCTGCAGGATGGCCGTGTTGGTGACGAACAGGTCGTCGCCGACCAGCTGCACCTTGCCGCCGAGCTTTTTGGTCAGCAGCGCCCAGCCCTCCCAGTCGCCTTCGGCGCAGCCATCCTCGATGGAGATCACCGGGTAGCGCCGGCAGATGTCGGCGAGGTAATCGGTGAACTCGTCCGCGGTGAACTGCTTGCCCTCGCCTTCGAGGTGATAGCGGCCCTTCCTGAAAAACTCGCTGGAGGCCACGTCGAGACCGAGGTAGATGTCCTTGCCGAGCCGGTAGCCGGCCTGGTCGATGGCTTCCTCCAGGCATTCCAGCGCGGCCTCGTTCGACGGCAGGTCCGGCGCGAAGCCGCCCTCGTCGCCGACCGCCGTATTGAGCTTGCGGCCGCGCAGCACCGTCTTGAGCGCGTGGAAGGTCTCGACGCCGTAGCGCAGCGCCTCGGAGAACGACTTCGCGCCCACCGGCAGGATCATGAATTCCTGGATGTCGACGTTGTTGTCGGCGTGCGCGCCGCCGTTGATCACGTTCATCATCGGCACCGGCAGCGTCCCGGCCTGCAGGCCGCCGAGATGGCGGTAGAGCGGCACGCCGCGCTCCGCGGCCGCCGCATGCGCACTGGCCAGCGACACCGCGAGGATCGCGTTGGCGCCGAGCTTGCCCTTGTTCGGCGTGCCGTCCAGCGCGCACATGGCTGCGTCGAGCGCGCCCTGGTCCTGCGCGTCCATCCCGGTCACGCGCTTGGCGAGCGCGCCTTCGACATGGCCGACGGCCTTGCGCACGCCCTTGCCCAGGTACCGCCTGCGGTCGCCGTCGCGCAGCTCCACGGCCTCGCGCGTGCCGGTGGAGGCGCCGCTGGGGGCGGCGGCGCGGCCACGCGCGCCCGAGGCCAGCACCACCTCGGCTTCGACGGTGGGGTTGCCGCGCGAGTCCAGGATCTCCTGGCCGGTCACCTCGACGATCTTCGACATGGCTACTTCAGTTCCTTGGCGTAAAGGGATTCTTCCAGGCCGTGATGCTTCACCACCCGGTCCACGGCGTGCAGCGTCTTCAGCAGCGGCTCGACCAGGTGCAGCGGCCAGGAGTTGGGGCCGTCGCAGAGCGCTTCGTTCGGGCGCGGGTGCGTTTCCATGAACAGGCCGGCGACGCCGGCGGCGACGGCCGCGCGCGCCAGCACCGGGATCATCTCGCGCATGCCGCCGCTCGCGGTGCCCTGCCCGCCCGGCAGCTGCACCGTGTGCGTCGCGTCGAACACCACCGGCGCGAACTTGCGCATGATCGCCAGGCCGCGCATGTCGGCGACGAGATTGTTGTAGCCGAACGAAAACCCGCGCTCGCACAGGAAGAACTGCCCCTGCGGCGCCACGTCCTTCATCTTGTCGATGACGTTGCCCATCTCCCACGGCGACATGAACTGGCCCTTCTTGACGTTCACCGGCCGCCCGGCGCGCGCCACCTTCTGCATGAAGTTGGTCTGCCGACACAGGAACGCCGGCGTCTGGATGACGTCGACGACGGCGGCGACCTCATCGATGGGCGTGTCCTCGTGCACGTCCGTGAGCACCGGCACGCCGACCTGCTTCCTGACCGCCTCCATGATCTTCAGCCCGCCCGCCAGGCCGGGGCCGCGGTAGGACTTGTGCGAGGAGCGGTTGGCCTTGTCGAAGCTGCCCTTGAACACGTAGAGCAGCCCGAGCTTCTTCGCGATGGGCGCGACGTGCCCGGCGACTTCGAGCGCGAGCTCCTGCGATTCGAGCGTGTCGGGGCCCGCGATCAGGAAGAAGGGATGCTCGAGGCCGACGTCGGTGCCGCACAGTTTCATGTTCTTGCGCCGTCATGCCGGCAACAGGCCGGCGGCCAGCGTCTCGCGTGGACGTGCCGTGAAGGCACGGGATTCCGGCTTGCGCCGGAGGACGGGCTACGCAGCGGCTGCCTGGTTCGCCAGGTGATGCTCGCGCGCCGCCTTGACGAAGCCGTTGAACAACGGATGGCCGTCGCGGGGCGTCGAGGTGAACTCCGGGTGGAACTGCGCGCCGATGAACCACGGGTGCTCGGGCAGCTCGACCATCTCCACCAGCTGGTCCTCGACCGTCTCGCCGGCGAACAGCAGGCCCTGCTCCTCGAGCTGGCCGCGGTAGTTGTTGTTGAACTCGTAGCGGTGGCGGTGGCGCTCGCTGATGACCTCGGCGTTGTACAGCGCGCGCGAGCGCGACCCGGCCTTCAGCCGCGCGCTCTGCACGCCGAGGCGCATGGTGCCGCCCATCGCCGACTTCTGCGTGCGCTGGTGGATCTTGCCGGTGGGGTCGTGCCACTCGGTGACCAGCGCGATCACCGGGAACGGGGTCTTCGGCACCATCTCGGTGGAATGCGCGTCCTTCAGGCCGCAGACGTTGCGGGCGAACTCGATCACCGCCACCTGCATGCCGAGGCAGATGCCGAGATACGGGATGCGGTTCTCGCGGGCGTAGCGCACCGCCTCGATCTTGCCTTCGATGCCGCGGTTGCCGAAGCCGCCGGGCACCAGCACGGCGTCGGCGCCGCGCAGCACGCGGGTGCCCTGGCTCTCGACCGATTCGGCCTCGACGTAGCGGATTTTCACGCGCGTGCCGGTGTGCCGGCCGGCATGGTTCAGCGCCTCGTTGAGCGACTTGTAGGCGTCGGTCAGATCGACGTACTTGCCGACCATGGCGATCTCGACCTCGGCGTCCTGGCGGTCGCGCGCCTGCACCACGCGGTCCCACTGCACCAGGTCGGCGTTGCGGCACTCGATGCCGAAGTGCTCGACCACGAGCTCGTCGAGCCCCTGCTGGTGCAGCCAGGTCGGGATCTTGTAGATGTCGTCCACGTCCACCGCGGAGATCACCGCGCGGTTGGGCACGTTGGTGAACAGCGAGATCTTGCGGCGCTCGGAGTCGGGCAGCGGCTGCTCGGAGCGGCACAGCAGGATGTCGGGCTGGATGCCGATGCCGCGCAGTTCCTTCACCGAGTGCTGCGTGGGCTTGGTCTTCATCTCGCCCGACGATCGCACGAACGGCACCAGCGTCAGGTGCATGTACAGCGCGCGCTCGCGGCCGAGGTTCACGCCCATCTGGCGGATGGCCTCGAGGAAGGGCAGCGACTCGATGTCGCCCACCGTGCCGCCGATCTCCACCATGCAGATGTCGGCGCCGTCGGCGGCCTTCTCGATGCAGCGCTGGATCTCGTCGGTGATGTGCGGAATCACCTGCACCGTGCTGCCGAGATAGTCGCCGCGGCGCTCCTTCTCGATGACGTTGCGGTAGATCTGCCCGGTGGTGACGTTGCTGCGCCGGCTGGTCTTGCCGCGCAGGAAGCGCTCGTAGTGGCCCAGATCGAGGTCGGTCTCGGCGCCGTCCTCGGTGACGTAGACCTCGCCGTGCTGGAACGGGCTCATGGTGCCCGCATCGACGTTGATGTACGGGTCGAGCTTCAGCATGTGGACCTTGAGCCCGCGCGACTCGAGGATGGCGGCGAGCGAGGCGGAGGCGATGCCCTTGCCGAGCGAGGAGACCACTCCCCCGGTCACAAAGACGTACCGTGTCTGGGAAGCGTCTGGCATGGGAAGGGCCCGGCTGGTTTGGTGAATTTTAGGGGATGCGGGCCCCGCGCTCAACGAAAATCTTTGCGCTCCCAGCGAAACTGCAGCCCGGAGCGCCGCCGCAATGCGGCGAAGTCCGGGGTGGCCCAGCGGTCGGCCACCGCGGCCAGCGCGCCTTCGTGCTCGATCAGCGGCGTGCGCTCGCGCTCCCAGGCCGGCACGCCGGCCTCCTGGAACAGCTTCCGCAATTCGCGCGTGGGGCCGCCGCGGGTGATTTTCAGCCGCTCGCCGCCACGGGCGAAGCGCACCACCAGCGCCAGTGGCTCCGAGGCCGCACGCTTCAGCCGCAGGATGCCGCACCCGGGCGGCAGCAGCAGGTCGTCGCGCCCCTGCCAGGCCAGGCGCACGTCACCGGGCGCGGCCGGCAGTCGCCGCAGGGCGCGCAGCTCGTCGCGGTAGCGGCGCAGCTCGTGATTGCCCCAGGCCAGCACCGGCGTGGCGTCCGGGCGCGCGCGCAGCACTTCACGCTCGAGCCGGTGCAAGGTCTCCGCCGGCGGGGCCTCGATGTGCCGCCCCGCGAGCCACCAGCGCACCAGGTTGTGACGACGGGCGGGCTGCAGCGCGAGCAGCGCCCGCACCGACAGCGCTTCGCCCAGCGCCGCGGCGCGGGCGTCGCCGGCGGCCACTTCGTCCAGCAGCTCGACCGCCTCCGCGCAATGCGCGGACACGCGCGCCAGGCCTTCGCTCGCCTGCGGCCACCGCTCCTGCAGCCGCGGCAGGATTTCCAGCCGCAGGAAGGAACGGCTGTAGCGCGGATCGCGGTTGTGCGGGTCTTCCAGCCAGCGCAGGCCGTGGGCCTGGGCATGGGCCTCCAGGGCGCGTCGCGGCACCGCCAGCAACGGCCGCCACACGATGCCGGGAGGAAATGGCGCCAGTGGACGCATCGCGGCCAAACCGTTCACGCCGGCGCCGCGCAGCAGGCGCAGCAGCACCGTCTCGGCCTGGTCCTCCTGGTGATGCGCGGTGATGAGACAGTCGCCGGGCTTCATCAGGCTGCGGAACGCGCCGTGGCGCGCCTGCCGCGCCGCCGCCTCGGGCCCCGAGGCGTGGCGCGGGGCGACGTCCACCTCCATCACGTACAGCGGCACCTCGCACTGCGCGGCCACCGCGCGGCAGTGCTCGACCCACGCCGGCGCCGCCGACTGCAGCTGGTGGTTCACGTGCAGTGCGCGCAGCGGCACGCCCGCCTCGCGCAGCAGGTGCAGCAGTACCGTGGAGTCGAGCCCGCCGCTGAAGCCCAGCCAGAATTTGCGGCCGGCCGCCAGCCGCGGCGGACGGCCGAGCGTCGGCGGGCTCAGGGGCGCGGGCACGGCGGGCGCGCCCGGCGCATGCTCAGGCGGTGCCGAACACGCCGTACTGCATGAGCCGCTGGTAGCGGCTGGCGAGCAGCTGCGTCAGCGGCGTGCGGCACAGGCGGTCGAGGTTTTCGGCGAGCCGGGCGCGCAGCGACTGCGTGACCGCCACCGGATCGCGATGGGCCCCGCCGAGCGGCTCGGGCACGATCTCGTCGATCAGCTTGAAGCCCATCAGGTCGCGCGCCGTGATCTTCATGGCCTCCGCCGCCTCGGGCGCGCGGTCGGCCTTCTTGAACAGGATCGAGGCGCAGCCTTCCGGCGAGATCACCGAGTAGATGCTGTACTGGAGCATCATCAGGTGGTCGGCGACGCCGATGGCCAGTGCGCCGCCCGAGCCGCCCTCGCCGATCACCGTCGCCAGCACCGGCGTGCGCAGGCGCGACAGTTCGAACAGGTTGCGCGCGATCGCCTCGCTCTGGTTGCGCTCCTCGGCGCCGATGCCGGGATACGCGCCGGGCGTGTCGATGAACGTCATCACCGGCAGGTGGAATTTCTCGGCGAGCTTCAGCACGCGCACCGCCTTGCGGTAGCCCTCCGGCTTGGGCATGCCGAAGTTGCGGTGCACGCGCTCCTTGGCGTCACGGCCCTTCTGCTGGCCGATCACCGCCACCGGCCGGTCGTCGAAGCGGCCGATGCCGCAGACCAGCGCCGGGTCGTCCTTGTAGGTGCGGTCGCCGTGCAGCTCGTCCCAGTCGGTGATCAGCGCCTTGATGTAGTCCAGCGAGTACGGCCGCTGCGGATGCCGTGCGAGCTGCGCGATCTGCCAGGCGGTGAGGCTGGCGAAGATCTGTTCGGTCAGCTCGCGGCTCTTGACCTCGAGCCGGCGGATCTCGTCGGCGATGTTGACCTCGGAGCCGTCGGCGACGAAGCGCAGCTCGTCGATCTTCTTCTGCAGATCGGCGATCGGCTGCTCGAACTCGAGGTAGTTGAGGTTCATGCGGCGTCCCGCGTCGGCGCGAGCGATGGCCGGCGGTACGTCACCTGCACGTGATCGGCTCCGAGCAGCTGCTTCAGCGGTTCGAGCCCGGCGTCCTGCACGCGGATTCTCCAGTCGGGGCCCAGATCCAGCATCGTCCGGGCCGTGCCCTGCAGGTACTTTACCGTCACCGGGCAGCCCTGCGGATCCCGCAACGGCTGCAGCGCCTGGCCCAGCGCGCGCAGGTCCGGGGCGGCATCGCGGAAGTCGAGCAGCACGCGCTCGGCGAAACGCGCCTGGACCTGATCGAGGTCGAGCAGGTCGTTGGCGAACACGCGCCAGCCGCCGGTGAACTCGTCCGGAGCGATCCGCCCCTGCACGAACAGCAGCGTGTCCTTGCGAGGCGGCGCGCGGCTGGCGAGGAAATCCTCGCCCAGGATGCAGCTGATCTGCGCGGTGCGGTCGTCGAGCGTCAGCACGAAGCGCTTGCCGAAGCGGCGCAGGTCCACCACCCAGCCGCCCAGCAGCGCGTTGGCGCTGCGCGCTTCGATCTGCGCCTTGATCGTGCCGGGGCAGATCTGCTGCAGGGCGCCGCGGTACATCTCGACGGGATGCCCGCTCAGGTAGAGCCCGAGGGTTTCCTTCTCCATGCGCAGCCGCTCGAGGTCCGGCCATTCCGGGCAATCCGCGATGAGCGGGTCGCGCCCGCTGGCCGGCGCCGCCAGTCCGAACATGTCCACCTGCCCGGTGCCGAGCGTACTCGCGGCCTGCTCCGCGAGGGCCATCGCCCTGGGCAAGGTCTGCATCAGGGCGGCGCGGTGCACGCCGAACGCGTCCAGCGCACCGCAGCCGATCAGTGCCTCGAGCACGCGCTTGTTGGTCCGGCGCAGGTCGATGCGACGGCACAGGTCGAACAGGTCCTTGAACGGGCCCTGGCCGTCGCGCTCCTGCAGCACGCCGGCAAGCGCGCCCTCGCCCGCGCCCTTGACCGCGCCGAGCCCATAGGCGATCGCGTCCGGGCCCACCACCGTGAACGGAAAAGCCGAGCGGTGGATGTCCGGCGGCAGCACGGTGAGACCCATGCGCCGGCACTCGTCGATCATCATGACCACGCTGTCGGTCTTGTCCATGTCGCAGGACAGCACCGCGGCCATGAAGTCCGCCGGGTAGTGCGTCTTCAGCCAGGCGGTCTGGTACGACACCAGCGCGTAGGCGGCGGCGTGCGACTTGTTGAAGCCGTAGCCGGCGAACTTCTCGATCAGGTCGAAGACCTGCGCCGCGACCGCGGCCCTGATGCCGTTCTTCTCGCAGCCCGCGAGGAACACCTCGCGCTGCTGCGCCATCTCCTCCGGCTTCTTCTTGCCCATCGCGCGCCGCAGCAGGTCGGCGCCGCCCAGCGTGTAGCCGGCGAGCTTGCGCGCCACCTGCATCACCTGCTCCTGGTAGACGAAGATGCCGTAGGTCGGCTTGAGCACTTCCTCCATGTCCGGGTGCAGGTAGGTGATGCGCGCGCGGCCATGCTTGCGCGCCACGAAGTCCGGGATCAGCTCCATCGGTCCGGGCCGGTAGAGCGAGATCAGCGCGATGATGTCCTCGAAGGTATCCGGCCTCAGGTCCACCGACGCGCGCTGCATGCCGCCGGATTCCATCTGGAACACGGCGGTGGTGTGGCCGCCGGCGTAGAGCTGGTAGGTGGCGCGGTCGTCCAGCGGGATCTTCAGGATGTCGAGCGGCGGCTCGCCCGGGGCGCGCTTGGCGTCGATCCGGCGCACCGCGGCCTCGATGATGGTGAGGGTCTTCAGCCCGAGGAAGTCGAACTTCACCAGGCCGACTTCCTCGAGATCCTTCATGTCGAACTGCGTGACCAGGCCGCCGCCGCCCGGCTCGCAGAACAGCGGCGCGAAATCGGTGAGGGCGCGCGGCGCGATGACCACGCCGCCCGCATGCTTGCCGACGTTGCGCGTCATGCCCTCGAGCTGCAGGCCGAGGTCCACGATCGCCGCGACGTCATCCTCGGACTTGTAGGCGGCCTTGAGCTCCGGCACCTCGTCGAGCGCATCGGCGAGGTCCATGGCCTGCGGACCGCCCGGGATCATCTTGGCGATGCGGTCGCCCATGCCGTACGGATGGCCCAGCACGCGCGCGATGTCGCGGACCACGGCGCGGGCCGCCATCGTGCCGTAGGTGATGATCTGGCCGACGCGCTCGCGGCCGTAGCGCTCGGCGACGTACTCGATGACCCGGTCGCGGCCGAGCATGCAGAAGTCCACGTCGAAATCCGGCAGCGAGACGCGCTCCGGATTCAGGAAGCGCTCGAACAGCAGGTCGTACGGCAGCGGATCGAGGTCGGTGATGCCGGTCGCGTACGCCACCAGCGAGCCGGCGCCCGAGCCGCGGCCCGGGCCCACCGGCACGCCGTGGGACTTGCCCCACGCGATGAAATCGGCGACCACCAGGAAATATCCCGAGAAACCCATCTTCTCGATGATTCCGAGCTCGTGGTCCAGGCGCCTGAAGTAATGGTCCACTGCCGGCGCGCCGCTTTTCGGCGGCGTCGCGGCAAGGCGGCGCTCGAGTCCCGACAGGGCCTCACGGCGCAGGAAGCTCGCCGCCGTCTCACCGGCCGGCACCGGAAAATCCGGCAGGTGGTGGACGCCGAACTTGAGTGACAGCGTGCAGCGGCGTGCAATCTCGACGCTGTTGGCGAGGGCCTCGGGCAGGTCGGCGAACCGCTCCTGCATCTCCGCCGCGCTCTTGAGGTACTGCTCGGCGGTGTAGTCGCGGGGCCGGCGCGGGTCGTCCAGCGTGAAGCCCTGCGCGATGCAGACGCGGGCCTCGTGGGCCTCGAAGTCGCTGCGTCGCAGGAAGCGCACGTCGTTGGTCGCGACCACCGCCGCGCCGGCGTGGCGCGCCAGCGACACGGCGCCGCGCAGGTGCGGCTCGTCCTCGGCGCGGCCGCAGCGGGTGATTTCCAGGTACACGCGGTCGCCGCAGCGGCCCTGCCACTCCTTCAGCACCGCGTGCGCGCCGGCGGCGTTGCCGCCCAGCAGCAGGCGCCCGATCTCGCTGCGCGCGCCGCACAGCACGATCAGGCCGGCCACGTGAGCATCGAGCCACTCGCGCTTGACCAGCGGCTGCCCGCGCTCCTGCCCCTGCGTGAACGACAGCGACAGCAGGCGCACGAGGTTGGCGTATCCCGCGGGGCCCGCGACCAGCAGCGTGACGCGCTCGGGCGCCTCGTTCGCCGTCCGCGCTGCGATGGTGACGTCGGCGCCGAGGATCGGCTTCACGCCCCGGGCTTCCGCGGTCTTGTAGAACTTCACCGCCGCGAACAGGTTGCCGAGATCGGTCACGGCGACCGCGGGGTATTTCAGCTGCGCCGCCTGCTCTGCCAGCGTCAGGAAGCGCGGCTCCAGGTGGCGCTGCTTCGCATCGCCCTGCCTGGCGTCCGGGCGCTCCAGGCGGATGGTCCCATCCACGAGCGAGAACTCGGTGTGGACCCGCAGGTGGACGAAGGACACGCCGTCAGTCCTCCCCTTCCATCACGAGCTGCAGGCTCATCTGCGCGACCGGACCGAACAGCCGGCGATGGATCGCGCAGGGGCCGCGGACCTGCAGCGCCTGCAGGTGCTCCGGGGTGCCGTAGCCCTTGTTGGTGTGGAAAGAATATTCCGGATATTCCCCGTGCCAGCGCCGCATCTCGTCGTCGCGCGCGACCTTGGCCAGGATGGATGCCGCCATGATCGACGTGACCTTGGCATCGCCGCCGACGATGGTCTCGGCCGGGCAGGTGACCTTCGGCGAGAAGGTGCCGTCCACGCGGATGGCCGCCGGCGCCACCGCGAGCGCCTCGACTGCGCGCTGCATCGCCAGCAGTGCGGCGTGCAGGATGTTGAGCCGCTCGATCTCTTCGAGCGACGCCACGCCGACCGCCCAGGCCAGCGCGCGCCGCTGGATCTTCGGCACCAGCTTTTCGCGCTCGGCGGCGGTGAGCTTCTTGGAGTCGTCCAGGCCGCGCAGGCCATGCTTCGGCGGCAGGATCACGGCCGCCGCGTACACGGGCCCGGCCAGGCAGCCGCGCCCGGTCTCGTCCACGCCGGCGATGGTGGCCATGTCCATGGCCGCGATCTGCTGGCGCGGCGTCATGCGTCACCCACTGCTGGCAGTGGGTCCGCCGGAGCAGCCGCGAGCAGCTCGGCGATGGCCGCCGCGGCGCGCGCCGCGGCGCCGCGCCGCAGCTCCCGGCGCACCGCGTCGAAGGACTCGAGCTGCCGGGCGCGTGCCTCGGGCTGCGCCAGCAGCGCCTCGACCGCCGCGGCCAGGCGCTCGGGAGTGGCGTCCTCCTGCAGCAGTTCCGGCACCCGCGGCTGGTCGGTCAGCAGGTTCGGCAGCCCGGCGTGCCGCACCTTCACCAGGCGCCGCACGATGAACACCGACACCGGCGAGGCCTTGTAGGCGATCACCATCGGGCGGCCCAGCAACAGGCATTCCAGCGTCGCGGTGCCCGAGGCGATCAGCACTGCGTCCGCGGACTGCATGGCGGCGCGCGACTGTCCATCCAGCAGGTGCCACCGCAGGCCCGGCGCATGGCGTGCGATGGCGGCGTCGATCGCGGGCCGCAGGTGCGGCCGCGCCACCGGGACCACGAATCGCAGCGCGGGCCGGCTGCGCGCCAGCAGCGCGGCAGCCTGCGCGAACGCCGGCGCCAGGTATTTCGCCTCGAAGCCGCGGCTGCCCGGCAGCACGGCCACCACCGGGTCTCCGGCGGGCAGGCCCAGTGCGGCGCGCGCCTGCGCCGGCGGCACCGAGTCGTCCAGCTCGTCCGCCAGCGGGTGGCCGACGTACGCCGCACGCACCCCGTGCCCGTCGTAGAAGCGCGGCTCGAACGGCAGCAGGCACAGCATCAGGTCCACCGACCGGGCAATGCCGTGCACGCGGCCCTGCCGCCAGGCCCAGACCGAGGGGCTGACCACGTGGGCGGTGCGCAGGCCGCCCGCACGCAACGCGCGCTCGATGCCGAGGTTGAAGTCCGGCGCGTCGATGCCGATGTAGAGATCGGGGCGCTCGGCGCCGAAGCGGGCGAGCAGCCGGCGCCGCAGCGACAGGATGCGCGGCAGGTGCCGTACGACCTCGGCGAAGCCCATCACCGACAGCGTCTCCACCGGCGCCAGCACCTCGCAGCCGGCCTCGGCCATGCGCGGCCCGGCCACGCCCGAGAACGACGCCCCGGGAAAGCGCTCGCGCAGCGCACGGATGAGGGCCGCGCCGAGGAGATCCCCGGACGCCTCCCCCGCGACCAGTGCGAATCGCAGCCCCATGGCGCGGGAGTTTCGGCGGTGCGGTCGCGCGTTGCCAGACTTGACGAACACCGGCCGCGGCGGTCGCGCGGGCGGGCCGCGGCTCAGCGGACGATGGACCGCTTCGACTGCTCGAGAAAACGGGAGTACCGGGCCGCCGCGGCAGAAGTCGCGGCCAGCTCCGCCAGCTGCTTGCGGACGTCGGCCATCAGGGCCTCGGACCGGAACACGAGCCGGTAGACGCTCTCCACGTCGTCGATCTGCTCGGCGGTGAAGCCGCGCCGGCGCAGCCCTTCCTTGTTGATGCCGCGGGCCTTGGCCGGCACGCCGTCGCACATGACGAAGGGCGCGACGTCCCGCTCCACCGGTGTGCCGCCGCCGACGAAGCTGTGCGCGCCGAAGCGGCAGAACTGGTGCACCAGCACGTAGCCGCCGAGGATCACCCAGTCCTCCACGGTGACGTGGCCGGCCAGCGTGACGCCGTTGGCCAGGATGTTGTGATCGCCGACCGCGCAGTCATGGGCGATGTGCACGTTGGCCATCAGCCAGTTGTCGTGGCCGACGCGGGTCAGGCCTTCCTGCTTGAGCGTGCCGCGCTGGATGGTGACGTACTCGCGGATGGTGTTGCCGTCGCCGATCTCGACCCGCGTCGCGTCGCTTTCCTTCGCCGACTTGTCCTGCGAGATGGCGCCGAGCGAGGCGAACTGGAACACGCGGTTGTTGCGGCCCATCGTCATCGGGCCGCTGAGCACGACGTGCGGCCCGATCTCGGTGCCCTCGCCGACCTCGACGCCCGGGCCGATGACCGAGTACGGCCCGACTTTCACCGAGCCATGCAGGCGGGCGCCGCGATCCACGATCGCGGTGGGATGGATCGCCGTCACGGTGTCTTGGGCGCGTCGCGCAGGACGCAGGTCAGCAGGGCCTCGCAGACGCGCTCGTCGTCCACCAGCGCCTCGGCCGAGAATTTCCAGACGTCGCGCTTCTGCTGCCTCAGCTGGCCCTTCAGCACCAGCCGGTCGCCGGGGCCCACCGGGCGCCGGAAGCGCGCCTCGTCCACGCCGGCGAAGTACAGGATCTGTCCTTCCGGCGTCTCCTTGCCGCTCTTGATCATGGCCATCACGCCGCAGGCCTGCGCCAGCGCCTCCAGGATCAGCACTCCCGGCATGGTCGGCACCTCGGGGAAATGCCCCGGAAAGAACGGCTCGTTGAAGGTCACGTTCTTGATCGCGATCACGTGCTGGTCGCCGCACTCGGTGACGCGGTCGAGCAGCAGGAACGGTGCGCGATGCGGCAGCAGCCGCATGAGCTGCCGGATATCAAGCGTTCTCATCGTCGTTGGCGTCCTGTCGCTCGATGCCGAGTCTTTTTTCCAGCGCGGCCAGCCGCTCCTCGGTGCGCCCCAGGCGCCGCACCCGCGCCGTGATCCGGCGCCACTCGCGCGCCGTCTCCACGCTCCACATGCTCGACGCGTACTGCCCGGGACCTGCAAGGGACTTGGTCACCGTGGTGAAGCCCATGACGATGACGTCGTCGCCGATGTCGATGTGGCCGTTGATCGTCGAAGCGCCGCCGATCATACAGCGCGCGCCGATGCGGGTTGACCCGGCGACGCCGGTGCAGCCGGCGATCGCGGTGTGGGCGCCGATGCGCACGTTGTGCGCGATCTGGATCAGGTTGTCGAGCTTCACGCCGTCTTCCAGCACGGTGTCGTCCACCGCGCCGCGATCGATCGTGGTGTTGGCGCCGACTTCGACGTCGTCGCCGATGCGCACCGAGCCGAGCTGCGGCACTTCCTCCCAGCCCTTCGGCCCCCGCGCCAGGCCGAAGCCGCGCGAGCCGATCACCGCGCCGGGGTTGATGCGCACGCGCTTGCCCAGCTGGACGCGCTCGCCGATGACGACCCGCGCATCCAGCCGCGTGCCGTCGCCGAGCACCGCGTCTCGGCCGACGATGCTGCCGGGACCGACGAAGACCGATTCGCCCACGCGGGCGCCGGCCTCGATGACCGCCGCGGCGCCGACGTGGGCGCTGGCGGGGACGTGGACGCCGGGAGCCACCTGCGCGGAGGCATGCACTCCGGGAAGGAACTCGCTGCTGCGGTCGAACAGGGCCGCGACGCGGGCAAAGGCCAGGTAGGGGTCACGGGCCACCAGCTTCGGGCCGGCGTAGCGTGCCGCGTCGGCCTTGCCGACGATGACGGCTGCCGCGCGTGTGCCGGCGAGCTTGTCGCGCAGGCGCGGATTGGCCAGGAAAGTGAGCTTGCCCGGCTGTCCCGGGTCGATGCCGCAGACGCCGTCCACGGCGACCGCCGGGTCGCCTGGCAGCTCCAGGCCGAAGCGCTGCGCCAGCTCGCCCAGCGTCGGCATGCGCGTTACTTCTTCTTGGGAGCGTCCGCCTTGGGCGCCGCCGAGGCGCTGACGCCCAGCTTCTTCAGCACGTCGTCGGTGATGTCCAGCGCGGGCGACATCCAGGCCGGATCCTGCAGGACCACGTCGAGGCTCTTTTCCTTGGCGACCTCCTCGATCGCCTTGGACATCTTGCCCAGCACTTCCTGGCGCAGCTGGCTGTTGCGCGCTTGCGCCTCCTCGGAGTACTGGCGCTGCTTCTGCTCGAAATCGATCTTGCGCGTCGACAGGTCCTTTTCCGCGGTGGCGCGCTGCTGCGCGCTCATGCTGTCGCCGTCGCGCTGGTATTTCTTGAAGTCGTCCTGGAGCTTGCGCCCTTCGGCGTCGAGCTCCTTCTCCTTCTTGTCGAACTCGGCCTTGAGCTTCGTGTCGGCGTCCTTGATCTGCGGCGCGTCGCGCAGCAGCACCGGCGTGCGGATGGCGCCGATCTTGACGTCCGCGCGGGCCGGCGCGGCGGCGAGGACCAGGAGGATTGCGGACAGGGACAGCAGACGCATGACGAGTCTCGGACGGAAAGGGGGAGAAAGGCCGTTCAGAACGGCGTACCGAAGGTGATCTGGAAGCGGTCGGTGCTGTCGTTCGCCTTGTCGTTGAGCGGCAGCGCGTAGCTGAGATCGAGTATACCGAGGAACGGCGTGTACCAAGTGAAGGCCACGCCGGCCGACTGGCGCAGCTCGTTCCAGCGGAAGTCGCTGGGGCGCTGGAACACGTCGCCGATGTCGAAGAACAGCGCGAAGCGCGTGGACTTGTTGTCGCTTTCCAGCGGGGTCGGGATGATGAAGTTGTTCTGCAGCGCGGTCTGGAAGCGCCCGCCCGTCGGGATGTCGTTCTCGCGCGGCCCGAGGCTGCTCTCGCGGTAGCCGCGCACGGTGCGCGCGCCGCCGGCCAGGAAGTTCTCGTAGGGCGGCGGATCGCCCTTGTTGCCCCACTTGTCGAGCACGCCGAAGCGGGCGTTGCTCTCCAGCACGGCGCCGAGCAGCAGCGGCCGGTAGTTCTGCACGCGGTAGGCCGCGCGGTAGAACTGCAGGTCCGACCCCGGCGTGGTGATGTCGAAGTCGAACTGGTGCAGCGCCCCGCGGGTGGCGAAGAAGGTGCGGTTGCGGCTGTCGTACGTCACGCCGGTGCGCAGCTCGTAGGTGATGTAGCGCGTGCCGTTCTCCACCGCGAAGCGCAGCACGTTGGCGGTACTGTTGGCGAAGGTGTCGAGCGCCGTGTCGTCCACGCCGGCGCCGGCGCGCAGGGTCGAATACTCCGACAGCGGGATGCCGTAGGTCAGGTTGCCGCCGATGACGTTGAGGTTGAAGCCCGAGGCGAAGCGCGCCAGGCCCTCGGTCTTGCGGTAGTACACCGAAGCCGTCTGGCTGATGCCGTCCTCGGTGAAGTACGGGTCGGTCCAGGACAGCGACAGGCGCTTGGAGATCGAATTGTTGTCCAGCTCCACCGCGACGCGATTGCCGCTGCCGAAAACGTTGGTGTGCGTGACGTTGCCGGTGACGAGGAAGCCCGAGGCCCCCGAGTAGCCGACGCCGAACTGGATCGAGCCCGGCGGGCGTTCCTTCACCGTGAAGTTGATGTCGACGAGGTCGTCGCTGCCGGGCACCGGCTTGGTGTCCACCTCGGCTTCCTCGATGAACGGCAGGCGCGCCAGGCGCACGCGTGAGCGCTCGACCGAGCTCTTGCTGAACGGCGCCGCCTCGAGCTGGCGCATCTCGCGCCGCAGGGTCTCGTCGTTGGTGCTCGAGTTGCCGCTGAAATTGATCTGGCGCACGTAGGCGCGCTTGCCGGGCTGCACGAAGTAGTTGAGGCCGACCTCGCGCTTGTCCTCGTCCACCTCGGGCAGCGGCTGCACCTCGGCAAAGGCGTAGCCGATGTCGGCCAGCGCGGCCTCGATGCGGTTGGCGCTCTCGGTCGCCTCCTTGCGCGAGAACACGTCGCCCGCCTTGGTGCTGACCAGGCGCTGCAGGAAGTCCTCGGTCAGCACCGTCTCGCCCGAGAAGCGGCGGTCCTTGATCTTGTAGATCTCGCCTTCCTCGATGTTCAGCGTGATGTAGATCGCTTCCTTGTCGGGCGACAGCGCCACCTGCACCGACGTCACGTTGAACTTCAGGTAGCCGCGATCCTGGTAGTACGAGCCCAGGCTCTCGAGGTCGCCGAGCAGCTGCTGCTTGGAATAGCGGTCGGAGGACTGGAACGGCACCCACCACACGGTCTTCTCCAGCTTCAGCTGCTCCAGCAGCTCGTCCTTGGAGAAAGCCTTGTTGCCGATGATGTTGATCTCGCGGATGCGCGTGACCTTGCCTTCGGTCACCTTGATCTTCAGCGAGACGCGGTTGTTGCCCTCTTCCTTGACCTCGGTCTCGATGCCGACGTCGTAATAGCCGTTGGCGTAGTACTGGCGCCGCAGCTCCTGCTCGACCTGGTCGAGCAGCGCGCGCTTGAAGGGCTCGCCCTTGGCGAGACCCAGATTCTTGAGCGAATCCTTCAGCTGGTCGCCGCCGATCTTGTCGTTGCCCTCGATCTTGAAATCCGAGATCGCCGGACGCTCGGCAACGCGCACCACCAGCGTGTCGCCGTCGCGCTCCAGCTGCACGTCCTGGAACAGCCCGGAGGCATAGAGCGCGCGGATCGCCTGGCTCGAGGTCTGGTTGTCGAGCGTGTCGCCGACCGACAGCGGCAAATACGACAGCACGGTGCCGTCGTCGAGGCGTTGCAGCCCCTCGGCGCGGATGGCCTTGATGGTGAAGGGCTCGACGGCGAGTGCCGCGGTCGCGCAACACGCCAGCAGGGCTCCCAGCAGGAGCCGGCGCAGATTCATGTGAGGAGAGAGCCCTACCCGATCAGTCGCAGAATGTCGTTGTAAAACGCCAGGCCCATCAGCGCCACCAGCAGCGTCAGGCCGATCTGCTGGCCCAGCTGCTGGGCGCGCTCGGACAGCGGCGAGCCTTTCACCAGTTCCACCACGTAGTACAGCAAATGTCCGCCATCCAGTACCGGCACGGGCAGCAGGTTGAGCACGCCCAGGCTGATGCTGACGATGGCGATGAAGCCGAGGAACGACACCAGGCCGATGCGCGCCGAATAGCCGGCGATCTGCGCGATCTGGATCGGACCACTGACGTGCCGCACCGACACGTCGCCGAGCACCATGCGGTACAGCAGCTTCAGCGTGAGCCCGCACATGTGTGCGGTCTGCTTCACCGCCGCCGGCAGCGCCGGCAGCACGCCGAGCCGCTGCTCGGTGACGAGATTGTCCCATAGGCCTTCGGGAACATCCACGCGCGCGCCGAAATGCCCGATGTCCTGGCCGCCGCGGGTCTCGCGTCCGACGATCACGGTCAGCCGCACCGGCTCGCCGTTGCGCTGCACGATCACCTGCGCCGCGGTGCCCGGGTGCGCGCGCAGCCAGGTCGCCCACTCCTGCCACGAATGAATCGCTTCGCCATCGTGCGACAGCAGCCGGTCGCCGCCGCGGAAGCCCGCGGCCGCCGCGGGACCGCCTTCCATCACTTCCGCCAGCACCGGCGGCAGCGGCGGCTGGTAAGGCGCCAGGCCGAGATCCTCGAACAGGTACTCCGGGTCGACGCGCACGCTGGAGAGCTCCAGCACCTCCGGCCGCACGGCACCGGTCTTGTCGCGGACCGCGATCTCCACGGCCTCGCGGTCGAGCGCCCGGTCGATCAGCTCCGTGCGCAGCACTTCCCAGGTCGGCACGGGCCGGCCGCCGAGCTGGACGATCTCCTCGCCCTGGTGCATCCCGAGCCTCGCGGCGCTGCTGTTCGCCGGTGGCTCGGCCAGCACCGGGCGCAGGCCGTCGACGCCGGCGACGTACACGATCCAGTACGCCACCACGGCGAGCAGCAGGTTGAAGGCCGGGCCCGAGGCGACGATGGCGATGCGCTTCCACACCGGCTGCCGGTTGAAGGCGCGGTGGAGGTCGGCTGCGGGCACCTCGCCTTCGCGCTCGTCGAGCATCTTCACGTAGCCGCCCAGCGGCAGGACGCCGAGCACGTACTCGGTGCCGTCGCGGCCGCGCCGGCGCAGCAGCGGCCGGCCGAAGCCGATCGCGTAGCGCAGCACCTTCACGCCGAGCCGCCGCGCGGTCCAGAAGTGGCCGTATTCGTGGAACGAGATCAGCACGCCGATGGCGACGGCGAAGGCCATGATGGACCACAGGAAGGTGATCACGCGCGCGCCGTCCGGCCACGCGGGGCGTCACGGTGCTCGGTCGACGCGGGGCTATGCATGCATCACCGCCCGCTTGGACATCGCCTCGACGGCGGCGGTGCGCGCCCATGCATCCACCGCCAGGACGTCCTCCAGGCCGTCACCCCCGGGCAGGCCGGCGCCGGCCGCAGCAGCCAGCGTACGGTCGATGACCGCGGCGATGTCGGTGAAGCCGATGCGACCTCCCAGGAAGGCGTCCACGGCCGCCTCGTTGGCGGCGTTGAGCACGTTGGGAAAGATGCCGCCCGATCGCAAAGCGTCGCGCGCCAGCGCCAGGCACGGGAACCGCGCCGGCTCGATCGGCCGGAAATTCAGGCGCCCGATCTCGGCGAGCGAAAGGCCGCGCACCCCCGATTCCCACCGCTCCGGTGCGGCCAGCGCATGGGCGATGGGCACGCGCATGTCGGCGGCGCCCAGCTGCGCGAGCATCGAGCCGTCCACGTACTCGACCAGCGAATGCACCACGCTCTCCGGGTGCAGCACCACCTCGATGCGCGGCTCGGGGACGCCGAACAGGCGCTGCGCCTCGATCAGCTCGAGGCCCTTGTTCATCATGGTGGCGGAGTCCACCGAGATCTTCGGTCCCATGGACCAGTTCGGGTGCCGCACGGCTTCCGCCGGTGTCACGCGCGCGAGCTTGTCGAGCGGCGCGTCCCGGAACGGCCCGACGGATGCGGTCAGCACCAGGCGCGCCACGCCGGGATCGGCGTGGCCGCAGCGGAATCCCGCCGGCAGGCACTGGAAGATGGCGTTGTGCTCGCTGTCGATGGGCACGATCGCGGCCCCGGCGCGCTCGGCCTCGCGCATCAGCAGCGCCCCGGCCATCACCAGCGGCTCCTTGTTGGCGACCAGCACACGGCGCCCCGCGCGGACCGCGGCCAGGGTCGGCACCAGACCGGCCGCTCCGACGATCGCGGACATCACCAGCTCCGCCTGCGTGTCGCCCGCGATCTGGACGATGCCTTCGGGGCCCGACAGCACTTGCGTGGGCAGCCCCTGCGCCGCCAGCGCGGCGGCCAGCGCCCGCGCCGCCGCGGGCTCGGCCAGCGCCGCCCACATCGGGCGGAACTCGACGCAGAGCGCGAGCAGACCCGCAATGTCGCGCTGCGCGGTGAGCGCGTGCACGCGCAGCCGCTGCGGGTGGCGGCGCACCACGTCGAGCGTGCTGCGGCCGACCGAGCCGGTGGCGCCGAGGACGGACAGGGCGCGCGCGCTCACAGCCCGAATACCTTGAAGCCGACGGCCATGGCCGGGAGCGCCGCGAGGACGGAATCGATGCGGTCGAGCAGGCCGCCATGGCCGGGCAGCAGCGTGCCGCTGTCCTTGGCGCCGGCACGGCGCTTGAGCAGGCTTTCGCCGAGATCGCCGATGATCGAGAACGCGACCACCACCGTGCAGATGGACAGGAACCCGCCCCACGCGCCGGCCGGGAGGCGGAACACCCAGGTGCCCGCAATGCCCGCCACGACGTAGGCCAGCAGCAGCCCGCCCAGCGCGCCTTCCCAGGTCTTGCCCGGGCTCACCTGCGGCGACAGCTTGTGGCGCCCGAAGCCGCGACCCGCGAAATAGGCGCCGACGTCGGCGGCCCACACCACGAACAGCGCATACAGCAGCTTCCAGGTGCCCTGCGCGCTGCCGTGCAGCAGCGCGATCGCGGCGATGGTGCCTGGAACGACCAGCAGCCCGGCGGCGGCGAAGATCCAGCGCGGCGGCCGCGTCTCGCTGAAGCCGCGCGGGTATCGCACGACCCACTGGATCATCCACAGCCACCACAGGCAGGTGCCGGCCACCGGCCACCAGATCCAGCGTGCGTCCGGCGCCAGGCAGATCACCGCGAGCAGCAGGCCCATCGCCGCCAGGTAGGCCGCGGTGCGGCGCACGCCGGCCAGTGCGCTCCACTCGCGCGCGGCGAGCAGGATCACCAGCGCCAGCACGCCGGTGAGCACCTGCGTGGGCAGGTACCAGATGGCGCCGAGCACCAGCGGCAGCAGCAACAGGGCCGTGATGACGCGCTGCTTCAGCACCTCAGGCCCCTTCCGGCACGCGGCCGAAGCGCCGCTCGCGGCCGGCGTACCACGTCAGCGCCTGCACGAACTCGGGCTCGCCGAACTCCGGCCACAGCGTGTCGGCGAAATACAGCTCGGTGTAGGCCAGCTGCCACAGCATGAAGTTGCTGATGCGGCGCTCGCCGCCGGTGCGGATCAGCAGATCGACCTCGGGCAGCCCGGCGGTCTGCAGCCGCTCCGCAACTGCGCGGGGCTCCAGCGGTACGCCATCCGCGGCGCAGCGCGCCACCGCCTGCAGGATGTCCCACTGCCCGCCGTAGCCCACCGCGACGCTCAGCTTCAGGCCGGCGTTGGCCGCGGTGCGGCGCTCGCTCTCGCGCATCAGCTCGCGCAGCTCGCGCGGAAACCCCGCGTGGTCGCCGATGAAGCGCAGCCGCACCTGGTTCTTGTGCAGGCTGGCGATCTCGCGCGACAGCGTCTGCAGGAACAGCTGCATCAGCAGGCTCACCTCGTTCTCGGGCCGCTGCCAGTTCTCCTGGCTGAACGCGAACACCGTCAGCGCCTCGACGCCCTGCCGATGCGCGGCTCGCAGGATGCGGCGCGCGCTCCTGACGCCGGCGCGGTGGCCGAAGCCGCGCGGACGGCCGCGGTTCTGCGCCCAGCGGCCGTTGCCGTCCATGATGATGGCGACGTGGCGCGGCACGGCGTCCTTCGGGACGGCGGGAGGAATGGAAGTCATCGCGACCCGCCTTACAGCGACATCGTCTCCTTTTCCTTGCCCTGGGCCGCCGCCTCCACCTGCCCGATGTGCTGGTCGGTGAGCTTCTGGATGTCGGTCTCGGCACGCTTCTCGTCGTCGGTGCTGATGGACTTCTGCTTCAGCAGCTCCTTCACCTCCTGCATGGCGTCGCGGCGGACGTTGCGGATGGAGATGCGCGCCTGCTCGGCTTCCTTGTGCACGACCTTGACCAGCTCCTTGCGGCGCTCCTCCGAGAGCGCCGGGAGCGGCACACGGATCAGGTTCCCCTGGCTGGCGGGATTGAGCCCGAGATCGGCGTCGCGGATGGCCTTCTCGATGGCTGGCGTAAGGCCCTTGTCGAACGGCTGGACGGTCAGGAGGCGGGGCTCGGGGGCGGCGACCATGGCGACCTGGTTGAGCGGCATCGCATTGCCGTAGGCTTCCACCCGCACCGTGTCGAGCAGCGTGGCGCTCGCTTTCCCGCTCCGGATGCCGTTGAACTCGCGCTTGGTGTTCTCGACCGCCTTGTGCATCAGCTCGCGGGCGTGCTTCGTCAGTTCGGGGATGGTGCTCATCGAACGATGGTCCCGATGTCCGGGTCGCCCTCAAGCACCCGCTTGATGGCGCCGGGCTGGTTGATGTTGAAGACGACGATGGGCAGCTGGTTGGCCTTGCACAGCCCGAACGCGTTCGCGTCCATGACGGCGTAGTTCTTGACGATGGCGTCCTGGTAGGTGAGCTCGCGGATCAGCGTCGCCGACGGATCCTTCCGCGGGTCGCCGGTGAAGACGCCGTCCACGTTGGTGGCCTTGAGGATCACCTGCGCCTCCAGCTCGAGCGCCCGGAGCACGCCGGCGGTGTCGGTGGAGAAGAACGGGTTCCCGGTGCCGGCGGCAAAGATGATGAGCCGCCCCTTCTCCAGGTGGCGGATCGCGCGGCGCCGAATGTAGGGCTCCGCGAGCGACTCCATCCGGATGGCGGTCATGACGCGCGTGTCGACGCCGATCTTCTCGAGCACGTCCTGCAGCGCCAGCGCGTTGATGACCGTCGCCAGCATGCCCATGTAGTCCGCGGAGACCCGGTCGAGCCCCTCGCGGCTGGCGGTGGCGCCGCGGATAATGTTCCC
>DATLCG010000179.1:0-10421 GCA_035526525.1 Binatia bacterium | reverse complement strand
GATGATGAACCGCTCCGAAGTGGCGGTGAAGCCGGTGGGCGAGCAGAAACTCAAGGGCATCGCGGAGCCGGTGCGGCTGTACCGCGTGCCGCAGCGCATGGGGCAACGGCTGATGGCGGTCGGCGCCGATGTCGCGCCGGCGGCCGAAGACGTGCTGCCGTACGGCGGCATGCACCTGGTGGAGTGCACGGACACACGGCCGGCCTGGGTCGGAACGCTGCGCGAGCGGCTGCAGGACGCCACGGTGGAGGCCGATCCGCGCCGGCTGCGCCTGGCTGCGCTGGCGCTGCTGCTGGTCCTGTCCGTGGCGCTGGACGTCTGGTATTTCACGGGCAGCGGCGACAACGAGACGCAGCCGGGCGCCATGACCGCGGCGGTGCCGCCGCCGCCGGACCCGCAGATCGCCCGCAACCGAGCGGCGTCACGCATCGCCCGACAGGCGCATGCCCAGCTCGCCGGCGGCCATCCGGGCGAGGCGGCCGCGGCGTACGCCAGAGCCATCGAGCTGAACCCGCTGCTCGCCGCGGACGCGCGCACTGCCGCCGACCTGGTCGGCTGCCTGGGGTTTGGCACCGAAAGCGCGACGCCCCTGATCCGCAAGTACTTCAACCCGGTGCTGCGCGACGAGCTGAGCCGGCGGACCAGCCAGCCCGGCGCGCTCGGCCGCCAGCGGGCGATCGAGCTGCTGACCGACGTGGGGCAACCGCGCGCCATCGACCGCACCGGCGCGCTGCTCGAGGACCTGAAGGACGCCGAGACCTGCAACGCGCGGCGCGAAGTGGTGAAGAAACTGAGGGCCCAGCGCGATCCGCGCGCCCTGCCCGCGCTCAAGGCCACGCTGCAGGGGGGGCTCGGCGGCTGGATCGCCAACCTGTGCCTGCGCGCCGATGCCGAGGCCGCGGTCCGCGAGATCGAGCAGCCGCGGGGCGCGCGTGCGAAGAACCGCACGGCCGGCTGAGGCCGGGGGTCTATAATAAGGACACCCTGACTGGGGGTGACCTGGCTTCGACAGCGATTGGAAGCCGACTGTGCATGCCGAGGATGCGGTGGACCCTCGTAAATCCCTGCCGCAAAAAAGCTAGTTGCGAACGACGCTAACTACGCCCTCGCCGCTTAATCCCGGTGAGCGTTCACTTCCGCGGTGCTGATGCCCGGATACTGAACGTCGACTTCATCAGATCGCGCGAAAAGCCCGCCCTTGGCCGATCCGCTAAAACTCAAGGGGATAAGCACCAGCGATCCGTGCCCGTCCGGGAGCTGGCGTCGAAAATCAAAGACTGGCTAAGCATGTAGTTCAGAAAGTGGAAGATTGTTGGACGGCGGTTCGATTCCGCCCACCTCCACCAGTTGCAGCACACGAAGGGCCGGCGCAAAAACCGGCCCTTTGTCATTTTTCAGGGGAAAAAACTGCAACGGCCCTCGCGCGGCCGCTGTCCTAGGGCCGCGACCCACCGCGGCCGAGGGACATTCATGAACAGTCCGGATCAGGGGCAGATCACCGATTTCGAGAAACGCTACAAGCCGGGGGTCCTGAAGTACAAGCAGATGGGCTACTGGCGGCCGGATTACGAGCCGAAGGAAACCGACGTCGTCTGCGTCTTCCGCATCACGCCCCAGGAAGGCGTCGAGCCCGAAGAAGCGGCAGCCGCCGTGGCCGGCGAATCCTCCACCGCGACGTGGACCGTGGTGTGGACCGACCTGCTGACCGCGGCGGACAACTACCGGGCCAAGGCCTTCCGCATCAACACGGTCCCCGGCACCGGGCCGGGCACCAGCAGCGAGCCGCAGTACTTCGCGTACGTCGCCTACGACCTCGCGCTGTTCGAGGAGGGCTCGATCGCGAACATGACCGCCTCGCTCATCGGCAACGTCTTCGGCTTCAAGCCGCTGCGGGCGCTGCGCCTGGAGGACGTGCGCATCCCCGTCGCCTACGTCAAGACCTTCAAGGGTCCGCCGACCGGGATCGTCATGGAGCGGGAGCGGCTCGACAAGTTCGGCCGGCCGCTGCTCGGGGCCACCACCAAGCCCAAGCTGGGCCTCTCCGGCAAGAACTACGGCCGCGTCGTCTACGAGGCGCTGTCCGGCGGGCTCGACTTCACCAAGGACGACGAGAACATCAACTCGCAGCCGTTCATGCACTGGCGCGACCGCTTCCTGTTCTGCATGGAGGCGGTCAACAAGGCACAGGCCTGGTCGGGCGAGGTCAAGGGCCACTACCTCAACGTCACCGCCGCGACGATGGAAGAGATGTACGAGCGCGCCGAGTTCGCGCGGGAGCTCGGCTCCAACATCGTCATGATCGACCTGGTCATCGGCTGGACCGCGACGCAGTCGATGGCCAACTGGGCGCGGAAGAACGACATGATCCTGCACATGCACCGCGCGGGGCACAGCACCTACACGCGGCAGAAATCGCACGGCATCTCGTTCCGCGTGATCTGCAAGTGGCTGCGGCTCGCCGGCGTGGATCACCTGCACGCCGGCACCGCGGTCGGCAAGCTCGAGGGCGACCCGCTCACGGTGCAGGGCTTCTACAACGTCTGCCGCGACGTCGTGACGAAACAGGACCTGGAGCGCGGCATCTTTTTCGAGCAGGACTGGGCCGGACTGCGCAAGGTCATGCCGGTGGCCTCGGGCGGCATCCACGCCGGGCAGATGCACCAGCTGCTCGACCTGTTCGGCGACGACGTGGTGCTGCAGTTCGGCGGCGGCACCATCGGCCACCCGATGGGAATCCGCGCCGGCGCCACTGCCAACCGGGTCGCGCTCGAAGCGATGGTCAAGGCCCGCAACGAAGGCCGAGACATCCGCAACGAGGGCCCGGACATCCTGGAGGCCGCGGCGAAGCGCTGCCAGCCGCTGCAGCAGGCCCTGACCGTCTGGAAGGACGTGTCCTTCAACTACACCTCGACGGACACGCCGGATTTCGTGGCGACGCCGTCGGTGACGCACTAGGAGGCCGCCGCCATGCGCATCACCCAGGGCACGTTCTCGTTCCTGCCGGACCTGACCGACGACGAGATCCGCGCGCAGATCGAGTACGCACTCCAGAACGGCTGGGCCTGCTCGGTGGAATTCACCGACGACCCGCACCCGCGCAACACCTACTGGGAGATGTGGGGCAACCCCATGTTCGACCTGAAGGACCCCGCCGGCGTGATGCAGGAACTGCAGGCATGCCGCAAGGCGCATCCGCGCCACTACATCAAGCTGAACGCGTTCGACTCGACCCGCGGCGTCGAGTCGCTGTGCCTGTCCTTCATCGTCAACCGGCCTGCCGACGAGCCCGGCTTTTTGCTGGAGCGCCAGGAGTCGCGCGGCCGCAACATCCGCTACGGCCTGCGCGCCTACGCCACCGATCGCCCGGAAGGCGGGCGTTACGGTGACTGATGCCGCTGGCGCGGCCGCCCCGGTCGCGGCCGCGGCCGAAGTGGACCTGCGCGCGCTGCTGAAGCAGTCGCAGGTGCAGGCCGTGCTGGACCAGCTCGACCGCGAGCTGATCGGCCTGGCGCCGGTCAAGGCGCGCCTGCGCCAGATCGCGGCCTTCCTGGTGGTGTCGCGCGCGCGGCGGCAGCTGGGCCTCGAGGCGTCGGTGCCGAACCTCCACATGTGCTTCACCGGCAACCCCGGCACCGGCAAGACCACGGTGGCGCAGCGGATGGCCGACATCCTTCACCGCCTCGGCTACGTGCGCAAAGGCCACCTGGTCTCGGTGACGCGCGACGACCTGGTCGGGCAGTACATCGGCCACACCGCGCCGAAAACCAAGGACGTGCTGAAGCGCGCCATGGGCGGCGTCCTGTTCATCGACGAGGCCTACTACCTGTACCGCCCGGAAAACGAGCGCGACTACGGGCAGGAGTCCATCGAGATCCTGCTGCAGGTGATGGAGAACCAGCGCGAGGACCTGGTCGTCATCCTCGCGGGCTACCGGGACCGGATGGAGACGTTCTTCCGCAGCAACCCCGGCTTTTCCTCGCGCATCGCGCACCACGTCGACTTCCCCGACTACAGCGAAAACGAGCTGCTCGCGATCGCCCAACTGATGGTCGGCGGCATGAACTACCGGCTGTCGGACGACGCCGAGGCGGCGCTGCGCGAGTACATCGGGCACCGCGTGCGGCAGCCGAATTTCGCCAACGCACGCTCGATCCGAAACGCGCTCGACCGCGCCCGCCTGCGCCAGGCCAACCGCCTGTTCGACCAGGCGCTGCGGGATGACGAGCCCACGCCGGCCGAGGCGCTGCAGACCCTGGCGGAGCCGGACATCCGCGCCTCGCGCGTCTTCCAGCATCCGGCGACCGCGCCGGCGGAGTGATCCCATGGTCCTGCCCGGCCGCACCACGCTGTCGAAATTCCTGATCGAGCAGCTGCAGGAAGACCACGCGCAGCTGGCCGCGCTGCTGGTGGACGTCGCCGCCGCGATCAAGGCGGTGGCGGCGATGACGGCCAAGGGTGCCCTGGGCGGCAACTGGACGCGCCTGCAGGGCGGCGCGTCGGATGCGCCGATGAAGCTCGACGTGATGGCGCACGAGGAAGTGGTGCGCAGCTGCGAATGGGGCGGCCTTGTCGCCGGCATGGTGTCCGCCAAGGCGCTCGCGCCGCACGAGATCCCGCCCGACTACAAGCGCGGCCGCTACCTGCTGCTGTTCGATCCGCTCGGCGGCACGCAGAACTTCGAGCTGAACATGCCGATCGGCACGCTGTTCTCGGTGTTCGAGCATCGCGGCACGCTGCCGCCGGGACCCGCGGACTATCTCAAGCCGGGACGCGACCAGGTCGCCGCGGGCTATGCGATCTACGGGCCGGCGACCATGCTGGTGCTCACCGTCGGCAAGGGCACGCACGGCTTCACGCTCGACCGCGAGATCGGCAACTTCGTGCTCACGCATCCGGAGCTGCGCATCCCCGCCGACACCAGCGAGTTCGCGGTCAACACCAGCAACGAGCGCTTCTGGGAGCCGCCGGTGCAGCGCTACGTGCGCGAGTGCAAGGCGGGCAGCACCGACATCCGGGCACGCGACTTCACCATGCGCTGGATCGCCTCGCACGTGGCCGACGTGCACCGCATCCTGATGCGCGGCGGCATGTTCATGTCGCCGCGCGACATGCACGCGCCGGAGCGCCGCGGCCGCATCAGCCTGCTGTTCACCGCCAGCCCGCTCGCCTTCCTGGTCGAACAGGCCCAGGGCCACGCTTCCACCGGGCGCGAGCGCATCCTCGACGTCACCCCTGAAGCGCTCGACGAGCCGATCCCGATGTTCCTGGGATCCGCCCACGAGGTCGAGCGCATCGAGCGCTACCACCGCGACTACGACCAGGGCGCGGATGAGCCGTACGTCTCGCCGCTGTTCAACGAGCGCTCGCTGTTCCGCGACACGTCCGCGTCGCGGCGCTGATGTCCCTCCGGCACCCCATCCTCTCCGTCACCGGATCCTCCGGCGCCGGCACCACCACGGTGATGCAGGCGTTCGAGGGCATCTTCCGGCGGGAGAAGATCAAGGTGCAGATCGTCGAGGGCGACGCCTTCCACCGCTACGACCGCCTGGAGATGCGAGCGCGCATGAAGCAGGCGGAGGCCGCCCACCGCAGCTTCAGCCACTTCGCGCCCGACGCCAACCTGCTCGACGAGCTCGATGCGCTGTTCCGCTCCTACAGCGCCAGCGGCTCCGGCCGCGTGCGGCGCTACGTGCACGACGAGGAAGAGGCGCTGGCCGAGCAGCAGCCGTCGGGGACGTTCACTGCCTGGCACGACGTCGAGCCCGGCACCGACATGCTGTTCTACGAAGGCCTGCACGGCGGCTACGCCGACTCGCGCATCGACCTGGCGGCCTATGCCGACCTGCTGATCGGCGTGGTGCCGGTGATCAATCTCGAGTGGATCCAGAAACTGCGGCGCGACCAGAACCTGCGCGGCTATTCGCACGAGGCGGTGGTGGACACCATCCTGCGGCGCATGCCCGACTACGTGAACCACATCTGCTCGCAGTTCTCGCGCACGCACGTGAATTTCCAGCGCGTGCCGACGGTGGACACCTCGAATCCGTTCATCGCGCGCGACATTCCCAGCGCGGACGAGAGCATGGTGGTGATCCGCTTCGCCAACCCGAAGGGAATCGACTTCCCCTACCTGCTGTCCATGCTGCACAACTCGATGATGACGCGCCCCAACACCATCGTGGTGCCCGGCGGAAAGATGGGCCTCGCCATGCAGCTGATCTTCACGCCGATGATCCTGCGCCTGCTGGACCTGAAAAAACGTGCTTGAGCTCGCTCCGCAGTCCCGCGCGCCGCTGCCCGGCTCGTGCCCTCCCGGCTTCGACCTGGTCATCTTCGACCTGGATGGCACGCTGGTGGACACGGCGCCCGACATCGCCGACACCGTCAACGACGTGCTCCGGCGCCAGGGCCGCCGCGAGGTCCCGCAGGAGCGGATCCGCGAATGGATCGGCTACGGCACGCGCGAGCTGCTGCGCCAAGCCTGGGCGGGGTCCGGCGCCGAGGCGCCGATCGCGCTCGACGAGCTGGTGCACGAGTTCGAGGCAGCGTTCCCGCTGCGCTGCGGCCGCCGCGGGCGGCTGTACCCCGATGCACTGGCCACGCTGGACTCGCTGCGCGAAGCCGGCGTTGCGCTGGCGCTGCTCACCAACAAGGAGCAACGGTTCGCCGACGTCGTGCTGCGCGCGTTCGGCCTCGAAGGCTGTTTCGACGTCGTCGTCTATGGCGACTCGCTGGCCGCCCGCAAGCCCGATGCGCTGCCCGTGCACCACTGCGTCCGGCGCCTCGGCGTGTCGGCCGACCGCGTGCTGGTGGTCGGCGACTCCGACATCGACGTGCAGACGGCGCGCAATGCCTTCGTGCCGGTGTGGGCCGTGAGCTACGGCTACAACCGCGGCATGCCCATCGAGCAATCGCGCCCGGACCGCATCCTGCAGGGCCTGGCGGAACTGCTGCCCTGACGCCGCAGCTTGCGGCGGTCCGCGCTCGCGGCGCACCATCGCGTCCACCGCGAGCCCGCTTCCCCGTTGATCCCGCATGAACCGCAACCGCCTGCACACCCTGGCCGCCCTCGCCCTCCTGCTGGCCGCGCCGCTGGCGCCGGCCTCCGCGCTGACGGTGCCGCCGCCCGACGTGGCCGCAGCACTGGCGGCCGATGCCGCCAAGGCCGGGCCCCCGGCGTACCGCTTCGCGGTGCCCGTGCCGGTCGCCGTCACTCCGCTCACGCACGGGGACTGGACCGTCCTGGCGGACGGTCGGCGCCAGTGGCGGTTGCAGGTGGAGGCCTCGGGGGCGAAGCACCTGAATTTCGCGTTCACGCGCTTCGCGCTGCCGGCGGGCGCGTCGCTGACGGTCGCCGCAGCGGATGGCAGCGACCTGCGCGGGCCGTACAGCGCCGCCAACGCGGTGGCGGGGCAACTCTGGACCCCGGTCGTGCGCGGCAGCTCGGCCGTGATCCTGCTGACCTTGCCCGCCGGCACCGGCGCCGCAGACCTCGCCCTCACCGCGGTGAACTACGGCTTCCGTGCCTTCGGCGCCAAGGACGACGCAGCCGCCAAGTCTGGCCGATGCGAGATCGACGTCGCCTGCCCCGAAGCGGCCGGCTGGGGCAACGAGATCCGGTCGGTGGCGCGCTACACCATCGCGGGGGCCTTGCTGTGCAGCGGCACGCTGATGAACAACACCGCGCGGGACGGCACGCCGCTGTTCCTCACCGCCAGCCATTGCCTGCCGAGCGCGGCGCTGGCGCCGACGACGGTCTATTACTGGAACTACCAGACCAGCACCTGCGGCGGGCGCCCCGATGGCGGCCTCGAGGAGACGCAGATGGGCGCGGTCATGCTGGCGACGTCGGGGGGAGCGACCGTGGTCGGCTCCGACTTCTCGCTGCTGCAGCTGGCGCAGACGCCGCCGGCCGAGTACCACGTCTACTACTCGGGCTGGGATCGCCGCGACCTGGCGCCGCACGGCGTGGTCGGCATCCATCATCCGAACGGCGACGAGAAGCGCATCAGCTTCGACTTCGACCAGACCGAGATCGCCAACTACCTCGAGAACGGCGACGGCAGCAACACCGGCAGCCACATCCGCGTCGTCAGCTGGGATCGCGGCGTGACCGAGCCGGGCTCCTCCGGCTCCGGCATCTGGAACACGGACCACCATCTCGTCGGCACGCTGTCCGGCGGCGGCTCGTCGTGCGAGCTGCCGAAGGACAGCGACTGGTACGGCCGCCTGCAGCAGCACTGGTCGGCGGTGCCGACGCCAATCACCAGCGTCGCCGACTGGCTGGACCCGGCTGCGAGCAATGCGGACACGCTCGACGGCATGGACCCGGCGGGTGCTGCGCAGGCACCGCCAGCGGCCGACAAGGGCAGTGCCAAGGCGGGCGGCGCGCTGCCCATGCTGTCGCTCGTGCTGCTGCTGGGGATCGCGGCCATTCGCCGGCGCTGAGCGCCGTTCGTCCGCGGCGACGGCGCCGCCGGGCGCGCGGAAAACTTTTCTGCGGGGCGAAGGCGCGCCGGTGTGATGTGGTTCTCCATCGGCAACCGGCGGGGCTCTTAAGCTGGCCAGCCTTTCCGGCACATACGAAAAAACAATGGCTGCCCCGTCGCGCTGGAGTGCGCACGTACCGTGGATCGTGGCCGTCGCCGGCTCGGCGCTGGTCGTGTCCGGTGCGTTGCTGCTGTCCTCGCGCGAGCAGAAGCTGCAGCGCGCGCAGCTCGACCAGTCTGCCGAGAACGAATTCCGCGCCATCGACCGCGTGCACCAGAGCCGGCTGCTGTACCAGTACGGGCTCAACGGCTTTTTCGCGGCGGCGAGCAACGTTTCGCTCGACCAGCTCTACGACCACGTCCTGAAAGTCGAGGCCGACCGCCCGCTCACCGGCGTGATCGGCTACGTGCCGCTGGTGCGCGCCGGCCAGCGCAGCGGCTTCGAAGCCGACATCCAGCACAAGCTGCGGCTCAGCTACCGCATCTGGGAGAGCGGGACGGCCGGCGCACCACGGCCGGCGCCGCAACGCACGCGCTACCTGCCGGTCACGCACCTGTGGCCCCTCACCGGCAACGAGAAAATCCTGGGCTTCGACCTGTGGAGCGATCCGGCCCTGCGCGCGGCGATGGAGCGGGCCGTGGCCAGCGGCGGTCCTGCGCGGTCCGACCCGGTGCCGCTGCTGCTCGACGAGAACCGGCCGCTCGGCTACTTCGCGTTCATCCCGCTGTATTCCAGGGGCAGTCCGCCGGCCAGCTTGCAGGCGCGCTGGCAGCGGCTCGAAGGCTTCACCGTGGGCATCTTCCGCTTCGGCAGCGCTCTGGAGCAGGGCATCGGCGATGGCATGGCGGACCAGCACAGCGTGTACACGTACAACTCGCGGGGGCCCTCGGCGCAGCCGGTGCACCGCTACGAGCCGGACGCGCGCTTCGACGGCAGCACCGCGGTGCCGAGCGACATCGGGTTCGCGGCGACCTCGTCGATGACCGGCGCCTGGGTCGCCGACGTGGACGTCGCCGGCAAGCCGCTGACCTACGTGTTCGTGCCGGTCCATCCGGCGACGTGGTGGTCCGCCTTCGGGCGCTCCGGCCTGCCGGTGATGCTGGTCGGCCTGCCCTGCGTCGCGCTGCTGGTGCTGTTCCTGCGGCGGCGCGACGCCGGCGTCGCCGACCTGCACCGCCGCGGCGCCATCCACCAGGCGGTGGTCGAGACCTCGCTCGACGTCTACGTGCTTCTCGACGACCAGGGCCGCGTGCTCGAATGGAATCCGCGGGCGGAGCAGCTGTTCGGCTGGCCCGCAGAGACCGTGCTCGGCACGCCGCTCGCCACGGTGCTCATGTCGCCGACGCCGGAGGCCGGGCAGGTCCCGCTCGACCGCCTGCTGGCGGACGCCAGCCACTCGCCGGAAGGCGCCACCTGCGAAACCGTCGCGCTGTCGCGCGACGGCACCGAGCTGCACCTGCAGATCGCCCTCAACGCGACGCGGGTGGACCGCGACCTGCGCTTCGTCGCCTTCATCCGCGACATCGGCGATCGCCGCAAGAGCGAGCGCGAGCTGGAGCAGCTGTCATTGCTGGCGGCCAAGACCACCAACGCCATGGCCGTGCTGGACCTGCGCGGGCGCATTACCTGGATCAACGACGGCTTCGCGCAGGCCTTCGGCTACCAGCTGCCCGAGGTGCGCGGCCGCGTGCTGTACGACGTGCTGGCCGGGCGCAGCACGCGCCAGGAGCACATCGAATCCATCAGCCGTGGCCTGCAGGGGCGCCAGTCGTTCCGCCAGGAGATCCAGTTGCACTCCAAGGCCGGCGCCGAGATGTGGTTCGACATGGACTTCACGCCGGTGGCCGGTCCCGACGGCGAGCTGCGCCAGGTGCTGGCCGTGGGCACGGACATCAGCGCCCGCAAGCGCACCGAGCGGCAGGTGCTGCGCT
>DATLCG010000168.1:0-22808 GCA_035526525.1 Binatia bacterium | reverse complement strand
ACGGGCTTCATCCGACGGGAGTGGGCGCGCGTGACCTGAGTCGCGTGGGCGGGCTCGTTCCTTTTGTTATCGTCCTCGGCATCGATCGGAGAGAGAACTCATGAAGAACGTCGTGGCCCCCTTCCTGCTGCTGAGCGCGTCGCTCGTGGCACCTGCATTTGCCGCCACCGCGATCCCGGAGCCATGCCCGTGCCAGCCGCAGTTCGATGCGATGGCGGAAGATGCGATCGCGCTGGTGGACTACAAGGCGCTGAACCCGGCCGAGGCCACCGGCCTCACCGGCTTCGGCATCGGCATCGTCGGCAGCTACCTGCCGGTGGAGTCCAGCGACTGGAGTGCCGCCGCCGGCGAGGACGTGGATGGCCTGGCCTTCGTGGGCCTGCAGGTGACCAAGGGCCTGCCGCTCGATCTCGATGTCGGCGCTTTCTACAGCTACGTGCCGGGGACCAACATCAAGGCCTACGGCGGCGAGCTGCGCTACGCGATCCTGCCCGGCTCCACGGTGTCGCCGGCGCTGGCGCTGCGCGGCTCCTACAGCACCGTCACCGGCATCGAGAACCTGGACCTGAGCTCCACCGCCGTGGACCTTTCCCTGTCCAAGGGCTTCACGTTCGTGACGCCTTATGTAGGCGTTGGCTACCTGTGGGGCAAGGCCGAGCCTGGCCCGGCCACCACGCTGTCCGAGCACGATTCCAACCAGACCAAGGCCTTCGTCGGCCTGCGCCTCACCCTCGCGCTGCTCGGCATCACGCCGGAAGTGGAACGCATCGGCAACCGCACGCTGTACAACCTGCGGGTGGGCTTCAGCTTCTGATCCCGGCGCCGGTGCGGCGCGTCATCCCGTAAAACCCGCAAAAAAGGCTCGCTGCGACAGCAGCTTGCGCTATAGTCCTGCCGTTGGTTCCACCTTCGGGCCAGCTGCATGAAACCAAACGCCCGCGCGCGAGGCCGCTCGTGGCTCGCGGACCTGCCGATCCAGGCCAAGCTGGGCCTTGCCTTCGTGGCGGTGCTCGGGCTGTTCGCGCTTTCCACGCTCGGCTATTTCCTGACGCAGCGCGACCTGTCGCAGGCGCGCACGGCGCTGGTGCGCACCGGGGCCGGCGTCACCGCCATCGAGCAGATGTTCGGCGAGGCGCTGAACCAGGACTCGGCGCTGCGCGGCTACCTGCTGACGGGTGACGAGGAGTATCTCGAGCCCTACGACACCGGCTGGGCCGCCTACCAGCAGGCCCAGTCCGACGCACGACGCCTGGTCGAAGGCGACGCGGCCCAGAGCGCGCGGCTGGATCGCGCGCTGCAGATCATGCAGCAGTGGCGCGAGGAGGTGGCCGAGCCCGCGATCTCGTTCCGCCGCAAGCTCGGCAGCGCGATCGAGGCGGTGAACCTGGAGGCGGTCGAAGCCGGCCGCAAGAAGAGCGACGAGCTGCGCGCGCTGCTGCGCGAGATGCGGCAGACGCAGGAAGAGCACATGCTCGAGGAGAGCGCGCGCCTCGAGTACACCGTGCGGCGCTCGCAGCTCACCACCGGCGTGGTGTTCGTCGCCGGCGTGATCACCGTGCTGCTGGCGCTGGGCTTCGCCTCGCGCCAGATCACGCGGCCGATGGCGCACCTGACGCTGCTGATGCAGCGCCTGAGCCGCGGCGACACCGCCATCGAGGTGCCCGAGCTGCAGCGCAAGGACGAGCTGGGCGCGATCTCGCGCGGGCTCGAGGCCTTCCGCCAGGCCAAGGCGTCCGCCGACACGGAATCCTGGATCAAGGCGCAGCTGGCCGATCTCAACGGCGCCATGCAGAGCACCGACAACGAGCGTGCCTTCGCGCAGGTGCTGCTGCGGCGCATGTGCCCGCTGATCGGCGTCACGCGGGCAGCCTTCTTCGTGCACGACGAGGCGCGCGAGCGGCTGGGCTGGGTGGCCGGCTACGGCGACGTCGACCGCACCGCGTCGCACGCCAGCTTCCGCCTGGGCGAGGGCCTGGTCGGCGAGTGCGCGGCGCAGCGCGCGCCGATGCAGGTGAGCCCGGTGCCGCCGGACTACGTGCGCATCGCCTCGGGCCTGGGCGAGGCGGCACCCCGCGACCTGCAGCTGCAGCCGGTGGTGGGTGTCAGCGGGCTGCTGGGCGTGATCGAGCTCGCTGCGCTGGAGCGGCTGACCGACCCGCAGCAGCGGCTGCTGGAGCAGGCCGTGGAGATGGCGGGCCTGGTGCTCGAGGCGATCCTGCGCACGCAGCGCACCAAGGAGCTGCTGGCGCAGTCGCAGGCACAGGCCGAGGAGCTGCAGGCCACCGGCGAGGCGCTGCGCGCCCAGCAGGAAGAGCTGCACTCCACCAACGAGTCGCTGCAGGAGAAGAACAAGCTGCTGGAGGTGCAGCAGCAGAAGCTGCGCGACTCCGAGGCCGAGATGCGCGCCCAGTCCGAGGAGCTGCGGGTCGCCAACGAGGAGCTGGCCGAAAAGTCGCGCGTCGTGAACGAGTCCAACCGCCAGCTGCAGGAGGCGCAGCGCCTGCTGGAGCAGAAGGCGCAGGATCTCGAGCGCGCCAGCCGCTACAAGTCCGAGTTCCTCGCGAACATGTCGCACGAGCTGCGCACGCCGCTCAACAGCCTGCTGATCCTGGGCAAATCCTTCGCCGACAACGAGGACGGCAACCTGACGCCCGACCAGATCGAGTCGGCCAAGATCATCTACGACAGCGGCAACAACCTGCTGCGCCTGATCAACGACATCCTCGACCTGTCGAAGGTCGAGGCCGGCAAGGTGCAGCTGGTCGAGGAAGCCGTGTTCCTGCGCGACTTCGCCACCGTGCTCGAGCGCAATTTCCGCCCGGTGGCGCGCGACCGCGGCCTCGAGTTCCGCGTCGAATACGGCGAAGGGTTGCCCGATGCCATCGTCAGCGACTCGGCCAAGCTGCAGCAGGTGCTCACCAACCTGCTGGGCAACTCGTTCAAGTTCACCGAGCGCGGCGGGGTGACGCTCCTGGTGCGGCGCCCGCGGGCCGGCGAGGCGGTGCCGCCGGTGCTCGACCCCGCCGCCGCCGTGGTGTTCGCGGTGCGCGACAGCGGCATCGGCGTCGCGCCCGAGAAGCTCGACAAGATCTTCGGCGCCTTCGAGCAGGTGGACGCCTCCACCTCGCGGAAGTACGGCGGCACCGGGCTGGGACTGTCGATCTCGCGCGGCCTGGTCCAGCTGCTGGGCGGCGACATCCGCGTGGAGAGCTCGCCGGGAGAGGGCTCCACTTTCCTGGTCTACCTGGGCGAGACCCCGGCGGCGCGGCCGGAGTCGGTCGTGGCCGCACCGCCGGAGTGGCCGCCGGCGGCGGTGCGACCCGCCGCACCGGCGCCGGCTCCCGCGTCCGCCGCATCCACACCTGCGCCGGAACGGCCGGCAATGGCTTCGCGCAGCATCCTCGTGATCGAGGATGACGCCGCCTTTGCCAAGATCCTGGCCGATACCGTGCAGCGGCGCGGATTCCGCGCGCTGGTGGCCGCGGACGGCGAGGCGGGCCTGGCGCTGGCGTCGCAGGAACGTCCGCTCGGCATCCTGCTCGACCTGAAGCTGCCGGGCATCGACGGCTGGGAAGTGATGCGCCGGCTGAAGGACGACGCCGCGCTGCGCACGATCCCGGTGCACATCGTCTCCGCCGAGCCGGACGAGGTGCGCGGCCGCGAGCTGGGCGCGGTCGGCTTCATGACCAAGCCGCTGTCGCGCGAGAACATCGACAAGGCGCTGGATCGCGTGCTGCATTTCACCGCCGGCCACGTGCGGCGCGTGCTGCTGGTGGAGGACGACGCGGTGGCGCGCGCCGACGTGAAGCGCCTGCTGGCGAGCGAGGACGTCGCGGTGGTCGAGACCCGCTCCGGCGCCGAGGGGCTGGAGCACCTGGCGGCAGGCGGCTTCGACTGCGTCATCCTGGACCTGCAGCTGCCGGACATGAACGGCGTCGAGTTCCTCGACCGCGCCGCGCGCAATGGTCCGCTGCCGCCGGTGGTGGTCAACACCGCCGGCGAGCTCAGCACCGACCAGAACCTGAAGCTGCGGGCCTACACGGACAGCATCGTGGTCAAGGGCGCTCGCTCGCGCGAGCGGCTGCTCGACGAGGTCACGCTGTTCCTGCACAGCATCCGCAAGCCGGCCGGCCCGGCGGCGCCGGCCGCGAATGGCTCCGACAAGGACCTCGCCGACAAGGACCTGTCCGGCAAGACGGTGCTGATCGTGGACGACGACATGCGCAACATCTTCGCGCTGTCGAAGACCCTGCGGAACCGCGGCATGCACGTGCTGATGGCACAGGACGGCAGCAAGGCGCTGAGCCAGCTCGACAGCAGCGGCGACCGCGTGGACATCGTGCTGATGGACATCATGATGCCCGGCATGGACGGCTACGAGACCACGCGCGCTATCCGCAAGAACGACCGCTTCGCCCGTCTGCCGGTCATCGGGGTCACGGCCAAGGCCATGCGCGGCGACCGCGAGAAGTGCCTGGAGGCCGGCGCCAACGACTACCTGGCGAAACCGATCGACGTGGACAAGCTGCTGTCGGTGATGCGGGTGTGGGTGAACCGGGCCTGAGGCCGTTGCGCGGGGACTAGCGCAGCGGCAGCCCCGACAGGCGGATCAGCGCGATCACCGGCTCGGGGTAGAGCCCGAGCACGAACATGAACGCCGTCACCAGCACCAGCATCACGCCGCCGACGTTGTAGGCCCAGTTGTCGGGCGCGGCGAAGCGGCGGCGGGCCGGGTCCTGCAGGAACATGGTGACGACCACGCGCAGGTAGTAGTACAGGCCGATGGCGCTGCCGAGCACCACCGCGCCGACCAGCCACCACAGGCGCTGGTCGATGCCGACCGCCAGCACGTAGAACTTGCCGATGAAGCCGGCGGTGACCGGGATGCCCGCCAGCGACAGCATCATCGCGGTCATGATCGCGGTGAGGTTGGGGCGCTTCCAGAACAGGCCGCGGTAGTCGGGCAGGGTGTCGGCGTCGCGCTCGCCGCGCGGGCTGGACATCAGCGCCACCACGCCGAAAGCGCCCATCACCGTGATGGCGTAGGTCACCAGGTACACGCCAACGGCCTCGACCGCGAACTCGCCCGAGGCGATCAGCGCCACCAGCAGGTAGCCGAAGTGCGCGATGGACGAGTAGGCCAGCAGGCGCTTGATGTTCGACTGCATCAGCGCCAGCACGTTGCCGACCAGGATCGAGGCGATGGCGATGGCCGACAGCGCGTCGAGCAGCGGCGCGAATTTCGCCGCGCCGCCCTGCACGAACCAGCGCAGCAGCACGACGAACACCGCGGTCTTCGACACGGTGGCCAGGAAGGCGCCGACCGGCGCCGGCGCGCCCTCGTAGACGTCCGGTGTCCACAGGTGGAACGGCACCACGCTGAGCTTGAAGCCGACGCCGCACAGCATCAGCGCGCCGCCGGCCAGCAGGTACGGGTTGGCGAGCCCCTCGCTGTCGGCAAGGCGCTGCGCCATCTCGCCGAAGCCCAGCGTGCCGAGCTGCGAGTACACCAGCGCCATGCCGAACAGCAGGAAGCCGGACGCGGCCGCGGACAGGATCAGGTACTTCACGCCGGCCTCGAGCGAGCGCGCGTCCTTGTAGACGTAGGCCGCCATGCCGTACAGCGGCAGCGACAGCAGTTCGATGCCGAGGAAGAACGACGCGAAATGGTTGCTGCAGGCCAGCACCAGCGCACCCAGCGCCGCGATCACCAGCAGCACGTAGTGCTCCTCCTTGTGGCCGGGCAGGCCCTCGAGATAGGCATGCGACAGCGTCGCGGTGGCGTTGGTCAGCACCAGGATCAGCGCCATGTAGAACAGCGCGTAACCGTCCACGATCAGCAGCGGCGTCACCACCTGCGCCCCGCCGTAGAAATAGAACACGATGGCGACCCAGAACAGCGCGGCGTTGAGGCCGGCCACCGCCAGCGTCGCGTTCCACCAGTGGTTGCGGCGGATGGCGATGGCCAGCATCACCACCACCGCGGTGCCGGCGACCGCCAGGATCGGCAGCAGCGCGATCCACTGCTCCGTGTGGAAGGTCACCGGCCGCCTCCCGCCGCCGCGAACACGTGCTGCACCGACGCGATGGTCGCCTGCGCGGTGTCGAGCACCGGTTGCGGGTAGACGCCCAGCCACAGCAGGATCGCCGCCAGCGTCATCAGCGTCGCCAGCTCGCGCCCGTTGAGGTCCTGGAGCTTTTCCTGGTACGCCGCCGGCCCGTGGAAGGCGCGCGCGATCATGAGCAGCGCGTACACCGCCGACCACACCAGGCCGGTCGCGGCGACCACTGCGGCCGTGGTGCTCACCTGGAACGTGCCGAGCAGCACCAGGAATTCGCCGACGAAGTTGCCGAGGCCGGGCAGGCCGAGCGCGGCGAGCGTGAAGAACATGGCGATCGGCGGCAGGTACGGGAAGCTCGACCACAGCCCGCCCATCTTGCGCAGGTCACGCGTGTGGATGCGCTCGTAGATCTCGCCACACAGGATGAACAGCGCGCCGGCGCTGACGCCGTGCGCGAGCATGGTGATCACGGCGCCCTGCATGGCCTGCGGCGTGCCGGCGTAGATGCCGATCATGACGAAGCCCATGTGGCTGACCGAGCTGTATGCCACCAGCCGCTTGATGTCGTTCTGCGCGAACGTCATGAAGGCGCCGTAGATCACGCCGATGACGCCGAGCCAGATCGCCACCGGCGCGAAGCTGGCGGAGGCGTCCGGGAACAGCGGCAGCGCGAAGCGCAGGTAGCCGTAGGCCGCGGTCTTCAGCAGCACGCCGGCGAGGTCCACCGAGCCGGCGGTCGGCGCCTGCGAGTGTGCGTCCGGCAGCCAGGTGTGGAACGGCACCACCGGCAGCTTGACCATGAAGGCGACGAAGAAGCCGAGCATCAGCATCATCTGCACCAGCGGCGCCATCTGCCGGTGGGTGTCGAGCAGGTCCATGTAGTCGAACGACCACGCACCGGTCGCGTCGTGGTGCACGAACACCAGCGCCAGGATGGACAGCAGCATCAGCAGGCCCGAAGCCTGCGTGAAGATGAAGAACTTGGTGGCGGCGTAGATGCGGCCCTTGCCGTCCGGCGCGTTGTGCCCCCACAGCGCGATCAGGAAGAACATCGGCACCAGCATCATTTCCCAGAAGAAGAAGAACAGGAAAAGATCGAGCGCCATGAACACGGCGAACACGCCGGCCAGGTTCCAGATCAGGTTCAGGTAGAAGAAGCCGATGTGGCGCTGGATCTCGCGCCACGAGCAGGCCACCGCCATCACGCCGAGGATGCCGGTGAGGTTCACCAGCAGCAGCGCCAGCCCGTCCACCGCGAAGTGCAGGCTGATGCCGAAGCGCGGGATCCAGTCGGCGCGGAATTCCAGCATCCAGGTCGCGTGGCCCTGGGCCGCGGCCGCCAGTGCCATGTCGGGCTCGTAGCGCAGCCACAGCAGCACCGACAGGCCGAGCGAGAGCAGCATCGAGCCCAGCGCGATCCAGCGCGGGAAGCCGAGCGAGATGCGCTCGCCCTGCCACGCGATCAGGCCGCCGATGAAAGGGATCGCGATGATCCACAGCAGGATGGAATCGCTCATGGCCCTAGCGCGCGCTCCACACGATCACGCCCAGCACGATCACCGCGCCGGCGGCGACGCTCGCGGCGTACCAGCGGATCTGGCCGGTCTGGGTCTGCGCGGCCCGCGCGTGCAGGCGCTTGAAGCCCACCGGGATCGACGCGACCACGGTCTCGGCGACGTCGTTGCGGTTGGCGTGCACGATCCACAGGTATGGCCGCACGAACAGCAGGTCATAGAGCCAGTCGAAGCCCCAGGCCGCCGCCCAGTAGCGGCGCAGCAGCCCGCCCGCCGGGTTCGCCGCGATCGCCGCGCGCAGCTGCGGCCGCAGGTGGAATACAAGCCACGCCACCACGACGCCCGCCACGCCGGCGCCGACCGACAGCGCCATGATCTCGTGCTCGCCCTCGGCCGGATATTCGTGGTGCGGCAGCACCGACTCGAGCGGCAGGTGGATGAAGCCGCCCGCCACCGACAGCACGGCGAGCACCGCCAGCGGCAGCGTGTGCGCGGCGCCGTGCGGCACGTGCACCTCGCCCTGCGGCTCGCCGAAGAACACCGTGAAGATCAGGCGGAAGGTATACAGCGCCGTCATGAAGGCGCCGGCGAGACCGCACCAGAACAGCTCGTGGTGGCCCGAGGCCCACGCCTGCCAGAGGATCTCGTCCTTGCTGAAGAAGCCGGCGGTCGGCGGCACCGCGACCAGCGCCAGCGAGCCGATCAGGAACACGCCGAACACGAAAGGCAGGCGCTTGCGCAGCCCGCCCATCTTGAAGATGTCCTGCTCGTGGTGCAGCGCCAGGATGATCGAGCCCGCCGTCAGGAACAGCAGCGCCTTGAAGAAGGCGTGCGTCATCAGGTGGAAGATCGCCGCGGTCCAGGCGCCGACGCCGAGCGCAAGGAACATGTACGCGATCTGGCTCATGGTCGAGTAGGCCAGGATGCGCTTGATGTCGCGCTGGGCGAGGCCTGCGAAGGCGGCGACCAGCAGGCCGATCGCGCCGATCCAGCCCACCGCGTTCTGCGCCAGCGGCGCCAGCTCGAACAGCACGTGCGTCCGCGCGATCAGGTACACGCCGGCGGTGACCATGGTCGCGGCGTGGATCAGCGCGGACACCGGCGTCGGGCCGGCCATCGCGTCCGGCAGCCAGGTGTGCAGCGGCAGCTGCGCCGACTTGCCCACTGCGCCGCCGAGCAGCAGCAGCGCGGCGAGCGTGGCCGCCTGCGAGCCGACCGGCCAGTGGTTGGGCGCCTTCACCAGCAGCTCCTGGATGTTCAGCGTGCCCAGCTCGTGCCACAGCACGAACAGGCCGAGCGCCATCAGCGTGTCGCCGACGCGCGTCACGATGAAGGCCTTGCGCGCCGCCACCCCGTTCGCCGGGTCCTCGTACCAGAAGCCGATCAGCAGGTACGAGCACAGGCCGACGCCCTCCCAGCCGAAGTACAGGAACAGCAGGTCGTCGCCGAGCACCAGGAACAGCATGCTGGCGACGAACAGGTTCATGTAGGAAAAGAACCGGTCGTAGCCGGGGTCGCCACGCATGTACCACGAGGCGAACAGGTGGATGAAGAAGCCGACGCCGGTGATGACGCCGAGCATCGTCAGCGACAGCCCGTCGAGGTACAGCGCGAAGTTCGGCGCGAAGCCGCCGACGTCCATCCAGCGCCACAGCAGCTGCACGTGGGCATGGCCTTCGGGCGGGTGCTGCAGGAAGGAGATGCCGACCAGGATCGTCACCAGGAACGACAGGCCGATCGAGCCGACGCCGACAATGGCCGCCGGCGTCTCCTTCAGGCGGCCGCGGGCGAACGCCAGCACCACGAAGCCCGCCAGCGGAAAGACGAAGACCAGGAAGAGCAGGTCGAGCATCAGCCCTTCATCCCGGCCAGTGCATCGGTGTCGAGCGAGGTGTAGCGCTTGTAGACCTGCAGGATCAGCGCGAGGCCGACGCAGGCCTCGGCCGCGGCGAGCGACACGATCAGGATGAACATGATCTGGCCGTCCGGCTGCTGCCAGCGGCTCGCCGCCGCGACGAAGGCCAGCGCCGAGGCGTTGAGCATGATCTCGAGCGACATCAGCACGAACAGCACGTTGCGCCGCATCAGCAGGCCCATCAGCCCGAGCGCGAACAGCACCGCGGCGAGCAGCAGGCCGTGCTCCATCGAGACCGTGGTCATTCGTTGCGGCCCAGGTGGTAGGCGGCGACCAGGCCGGCCATCAGCAGCATCGAGCCGAGCTCGACTGCGAGCAGGTACGGGCCGTAGAGCGCGATGCCCACCTGCTTGGCGCTGACCTCGGCGCCGAGGGCGTGCAGGCTGCCCTGGTGCATCAGCGTGAGCAGTTCGCCGAGCAGCGCCAGCGACAGCAGGGCCGGGCCGATCCAGACCCGCGGGGTCAGCCAGCGACGCTCCTGCTCGACCACGGCTTCACCGAGGTTGAGCATCATCACCACGAACACGAACAGCACGAGAATCGCGCCGGCGTAGACGATCACCTCGAGCAGTGCCGCGAACGGTGCGCCGAACAGGAAGAACACCACGGCCAGCGCGAGCAGCGAGACGATCAGGTACAGCAGCGCATGCACCGGGTTGACGCTGGTGACCGTCAGCACCGTGGCGAACACCGCGACCGCCGAGGCGCCGTAGAAGACCCAGTCCATCACGGCAGCAGGCTCTTGGTGTCCACCGGCGGCTCCTCGTTCTTCGCCTCGCCCTTGTCCTTGCCGGCGATGGCGAGGCCCGCGACGTTGTAGAAGCTGTAGCCCGGGTACTTGCCCTGGCCGGCGATCAGCAGGTGCTCCTTCTCGTACACCATGTTCCTGCGGTCGTACTCGGCCATCTCGTAATCCGGCGTCAGCTGGATCGCGTAGGTCGGGCAGGCTTCCTCGCACATGCCGCAGTAGATGCAGCGCGAGAAGTTGATGCGGAAGAATTCGGGGTACCAGCGGCCGTCGGGCTTCTCGGCCTTCTGCAGCGCGATGCAGGCCACCGGGCAGGCGACCGCGCACAGGTTGCAGGCCACGCAGCGCTCCTCGCCGTTCGGATCGCGCGTCAGCACGATGCGGCCGCGGTAGCGCGGCGGCACGTACGGCTTCTCCTCGGGGTACTGGATGGTGGCGCGCCTGGCGAAGCCATGGCGGAACATGCGCCACAGCGAGACCAGCTGGCTCCAGGTGCCGACCAGCAGCTCCTTGATCTCAGACATGCTGCCTCCAGAGCACCACTGCGCCGGTCACCGCCAGGTTCACCAGCGTCAGCGGCAGCATGACCTTCCAGCCGAAGCTCATCAGCTGGTCGTAGCGCGGCCGCGGAATCGCCGACCGCAGCAGGATGAAGAACATGATGAACAGCAGGGTCTTCGCCCAGAACCACAGCACCGGCACGAACTGCCAGCCGAAAAGGGTCCAGCCGGGGTTCCAGCCGAGCCAGCCGCCGAGGAACAGCACGCTCAGCATCGCGGAGATCAGCACCACGGCCACGTACTCGCCGACGAAGAACATGCCGAACTTCATGCCGGAATACTCGGTGTGGAATCCGGCGGCGAGCTCGTGCTCGGCCTCGGGCAGGTCCAGCGGCAGGCGGTGGGTCTCGGCCAGGCCGGCGATCATGAAGATGACGAAGCCGAGGAACTGCGGCACCACGTACCACAGCCCGCGCTGTGCCTCGACGATCTCGGTCAGGTTGAAGCTGCCGGCCTGGACCACCACGCCCATGAGCGACAGGCCCATGAACACCTCGTAGGTGATGGTCTGCGCCGAGGCGCGCATGGCGCCGAGCAGGGCGTACTTGTTGTTGCTGGCCCAGCCGCCGAGCATCACCGAGTAGACCGCCAGCGAAGTCATCGCCAGGAAGAACAGCAGGCCGACGTTCCAGTTGCCGGCGATGGTGATGCCGGGCGCCAGCGGCACCACGGCGAACCCCAGCAGGATGGTCGCCATGACGATGGCCGGCGCGAGCGTGAACACGGCCTTGTCGGCGAACGGCGGGATCCAGTCTTCCTTGGTGAAGATCTTGATCATGTCGGCCACGACCTGGCCCAGGCCGAGGAAGCCGACGCGGTTCGGGCCGTAGCGATCCTGCCACCAGCCGAGTGCGCGCCGCTCCACCCAGATCAGCAGCGCGGCCAGGCCGACGACGACGGCGGTGATGCCGCCGACCATCAGCGGCTGCGGCAGCCCGAAAGGCGTGTCAGCCACGCGCGGTCTCCGGCGCGGCCGGCACCAGCGCGACCTGCACGCCCGGCGGGATCGCCGGCACGCCGGCGATCCCGGCCGGCACGCCGACGCAGTTCTCGGCCATGCCGGCGACGATCCTCACCGGCAGCGACAGCGACACGCCGTCGGCGTTGAGCTCGGCACGCGCGCCGTCCTGCAGCTGGACCTGCGAGGCCAGCGCGGCCGATACCGCGAAGTACGGCGCGGCCATGCGCGTGGCCATGACCGGCGCCTGCGCCGACAGCTCCTCGCTGCCGAACAGGTGGTGCAGCGGCACCGCGTACAGCCCGCGGCCGTCGCCGCGGGGTGGCGTGGCGTAGGACGCCGGCGTCGTGCCGGCGGCGAACAGCCGCACGCCCGGATCGCCGCCGCGCAGGTGGCCGCCGATCTCGTCCTGGAACTTGTTGATGGCCTGCGGCGAGTTCCACTGCGGGTACCAGAACATCGGCGTCAGCGTGGAGGGCCGGTCCTTCAGTCCGGTGGCGCCTTCCATCGAGAAGGAAAGCGGCGAGTCGGCATCGTGCGGCGGGCGCGGCTCGTGGATGTCGCGGTTCGCGTGCATCGCGGTACGGCCGCTGTAGCGGTGCGACTCGCGCGGAATGCGCGCGCCGGCCATGCGGAATTTCGCGTTCGGGGCGGCCTTGATGATGTCGGCCAGCGCCGGGGCCGCCTGCGCCGCGGCGGCCGTGGCCGTATCCAGGGTGTCGCCCAGCCCCTGCACGCCGGCGGCGGCCGCGATCTGCTGCAGCCAGCGCCACGACTCGCGCATCGCGCCCTGGGCCACGAAGGTCTGGAAGTAGCGCTGCGCGCGCCCTTCGAAATTGACCAGCGTGCCGTCGCTCTCGGCGAAGCTGCCGGCGGGCAGCAGCACGGTGGCGCGGGCGGTGGTCGCTCCGGCGATGCAGTCGAGCACCACCCGGTTGCGGATCTTGCCGGCGGCGTCGAGCCGGGCGGCCGGCACGCGCCGGGCCAGATCGTTCTCCGCGACGATCAGCGTGTCGGCATCGCCGGCGCGGGCCAGCGCTTCCTCGACGCTCAATCCGCCGAGCAGCGACACGCCGGCGCTGTTGGCTTCGGCGAACAGCAGCGCGATGAGCGGCGCCCGGCCGGCCTTGGCCAGCGCCGCCGACACCGCCGCGGCGGCGCGCAGGATCTCGGCGGAGCCGGTGTTGGTGCCGGACACGACCAGCGGCCGCTCCGCCGCCAGCAGCGCCTGCGCGATGCGCGCGGCCAGCGCCAGCGTCTTCGCATCGAGGTCGTTGACGATGGGCGCGCCGCCGTCGAGCGCGTGCGCCACGGCGAAGCCGAGCCGCGCCACCTCGTCCGGTGCGCCGCGGAAGGCCTCGGTGGCGAGCTCGTCGAGCCCGGTGGCGAGGCTGCTGGCGACGAACAGCGGGCTGCGCAGGTCCTGCGCGAGGGTGCGCACCGACGCGTCCTGCCACGCCGGGATGTGCGCCTGCGCGGCGAGCTTCAGCCCGGCCTGCCGCGTGGACTGGCGCAGGGCCAGCGCCAGGCGCGCGCCGGTGGCGAGCACGTCCTCGCCGAGCACGAACACCGCGTCCGCCTGCTCGGCGTCGCGCACGGTGGCGATGCGGGCGGGGCCGCGGCGCAGCACGTCCACGGCGAGCCGCGTCAGCTCGGCGTCGAGGCGCGACTGGCCGGTGGAGAAGTTCGCCGGGCCCACCAGCGCGCGCAGCGCGGCGTTGGTTTCCAGCGAGGCGCGCGGCGAGCCGATGCCCAGCACGCGGCCCTGCTTCACCAGCGCGGCGACCTGCGCGATGGCGTCCTCGGCGGAAGCCGGCTGCAGCGCGTCGCCGCGGCGCACCAGCACCTGGCGCGGGCGGTCCGTGCGATTGACGTAGCCCGCGCCGTAGCGGCCGCGGTCGCAGATGAAGTAGCCGTTGATCTCGCCGTGGTAGCGGTTCTCCACGCGCTTGAGCTGGCCGTAGCGCTCGCCGGGCGTGATGTTGCAGCCGATCGAGCAGCCGGCGCACACGCTCGGCGAGGTCTGCAGGTCCCACTTGCGCGTGTAGCTTTCGCCGTAGGGCTTGTCGGTGAAGACCCCCGTGGGGCAGACCTCGACCAGGTTCCCGGAGAACGGCGATTCCAGCGTGCCGTCGGCCGCACGGCCGAAGTAGACGTCGGCGCCGGTGCCCTGCACGTCGAGGTCGCGGCCGCCGGCGTAGTCCTTGTAGAAGCGCACGCAGCGGTAGCAGGCGATGCAGCGGTTCATCTCGTGGCTGACGAACGGCCCGAGATCCTGGTTGCGGTGGGTGCGCTTGGTGTGGCGGTAGCGCCGGTAGTTGTGCCCGGTCATCACCGTCATGTCCTGCAGGTGGCAATGGCCGCCTTCCTCGCACACCGGGCAGTCGTGCGGGTGGTTGGTCATCAGGAACTCCACCACCGACGCGCGCATGTCCTTGGCGTCCGGGTGCTCCACCGACAGCCGCGCGCCTTCCGTGCAGGGCGTCATGCACGCCATCACCATGCGGCCCTGCGTGTCGGTCTCGTCCTTGTACTGGATCACCGCGCACTGGCGGCACGCGCCGACGGAGCCCAGCTCCGGGTGCCAGCAGAAGTACGGCAGGTTCTTGCCGGTGCCCAGCACCGCCTGCAGCAGATGGGTGGTGCCGTCCACGGTGAACTCGTGGCCGTCCACGACGATCCTGACCGGCTTCTTCACGCGACCTTCTCCGCGGGCTTGGCGATGCCGGCCTCGAACTCGGCGCGGAAATATTTCAGCGCGCTCTGCAGCGGCTCCATCGCGCCCGGCGCATGCGCGCAGAAGGTGCGGCCCGGCCCGAGCAGGCGCGTGTGCTTGGCCAGCAGTTCCAGGTCGCCCGGCTTGCCGCGGCCGTTCTCGATCTCGATCAGCAGCTTCTCGCCCCACGGCAGGCCGTCGCGGCAGGGCGTGCACCAGCCGCAGGACTCCTGCGCGAAGAAGTGCTGCAGGTTGCGGACCAGGCCGACCATCGACGTCCGGTCGTCCACCGCCAGCATCTGGCCGGTGCCCATGCGCGAGCCCGCGCGGGCGATGGAGTCGAAGTCCATCGGCAGGTCGAGGTGCGCGGGCGTGAGGAAGTCGGTGGAGGCCCCGCCGGGCAGCCAGGCCTTGAGCCTGAGGCCGTCGCGCATGCCGCCGGCGTGCTCCTCGAGGATCTCGCGCGCGGTCACGCCCATCGGCAGCTCGAAGGTGCCCGGCCGCTTCACCTTGCCGGAGCAGCCGTACAGCTTGGTACCGCCGTCGCCGCTCTTCGACAGGGAGCGGAACCAGTCGGCGCCGTATTGCAGGATCGGGCCGACGTTGCAGATGGTCTCGATGTTGTTGACCACGGTCGGCTTGCCGAACAGGCCCGAGACGCCGGGGAAGGGCGGCTTGGCGCGCGGCATCGCGCGGCGGCCTTCGAGCGAGGAGATCAGCGCGGTCTCCTCGCCGCAGATGTAGCGGCCGGCGCTGGTGTGCAGGTACAGGTCGTGGGAGAAGCCGCTGCCGAGGATGTCCTGGCCGAGGTAGCCCTTGTCGTAGGCCTCGTCGATCGCCTTCTGCACGCGCTCGGCGGCAAGGAAGTACTCGTTGCGCAGGAACACGTAGCCGATGTCGGCCTGCACCGCGTAGGCGCCGAGGATCATGCCCTCGACGAAGGAGTGCGGGTCGCCTTCCAGCAGCAGCCGGTCCTTGAAGGTGCCCGGCTCCATCTCGTCGCCGTTGGCGACGAAATACTTGTGCGCGTAGGTCTTCTCGCCGGCCTTGTCCATCGCCGTCAGGCCCCACTTCACGCCGGTGGGGAAGCCGGCACCGCCACGGCCGCGCAGGTTGGCTGCCTTGACGAGGTGGGTGACCTCGAGCGGCGCCATCTGCTGCAGCGCCTTGCGCACGGCGTGGTAGCCGCCGCGCTTCTCGTATTCCGTGATGTCGAGCGGCCCGCGCCCGGCTTCGATGTTGCGGGTGAGCGGCTTGCTCGGCGGCGAGACCGGGTTGTGCGTCACGGGTACCCCGCCAGCAGCTCGTCGAGCGACTGCTCGCTGAGGTTCTCGAGGTTCCGGTGCGTGTCGCGGTCGATCAGCAGCGCCGGCGCGCGATCGCAGGTGCCCAGGCAGCAGATCGGCAGCAGCGTGAAGCGGTCGTCGGGCGTGGTCTGGCCGTAGCGGATGCCGAGCTTCTTCTCGAGCTTCGCGCGCAGCCCGTCCATGCCCATGACGTAGCAGGACATCGAGTCGCAGACGAAGATGACGTGGCGGCCGACCGGCTTGCGGAAGATCAGGTTGTAGAAGGTCGCGACCGCATCGACGTCGGCGGCCGAGGTCTGCAGCCTGTCGGCGATCGCCCGCACCGCGTCGTCGCTGACCCAGCCGCGGTGCTTCTGAACGATCTTGAGCGCCTCGATGGTCGCGGCGCTCGGTCGCTCGTAATGCGACAGCTCGTGCTCGATCTCGGCGAGCTCGTCCTTGCTGAGCGCTGCAGGGGGCATGGCGCTCACCGGTCCACGTCCGCCATGACGAAGTCGATCGACGCGATGTAGGCGATCAGGTCCGGCACCATCGCGCCCTTGATGACCTCGGGAATCTGCTGCAGGTGCGGGAAGCTCGGCGTGCGGATGCGCGTGCGGTAGCTCATGGTGCTGCCGTCGCTGACCAGGTAGTAGGCGTTGAGGCCCTTGGTCGCCTCGATCGTGCACATGCACTCGCCGGCCGGGATCACGGGTCCCCACGACACGTTGAGGAAGTGGTGGATCAGGGTCTCGATGTCCTGCATCGTGCGGTCCTTGATCGGCGGCGTGGTCAGCGGGTGGCGCGCCTTGTAGTCGCCCTCGGGCATGTGCTCGAGGCACTGCCGGATGATGCGCAGCGACTGCTTGATCTCCTCGATGCGCACCAGCGAGCGGTCGAACACGTCGCCGTTGTTGCCGGTCGGCACGTCGAAGTCGAAGTTCTCGTAGCCGGAGTAGGGCCGCGCCTTGCGCAGGTCCCACTTCATGCCGGTGGCGCGCAGTCCCGCGCCGGTCACGCCCCAATCGATCGCTTCCTCGGTGGTGTAGCGCGCCACGCCGATCGAGCGCTTCTGCAGGATCGAGTTCGCCATCGCGATCTTGTAGTAGTCGTCCAGGCGCTTCGGCATGAAATCGAGGAACTCGCGCACCAGCCGGTCCCAGCCCTTGGGCAGGTCGGCGGCGACGCCGCCGATGCGGAACCACGCCGGGTGCATGCGGAAGCCGGTGATGGCTTCGATCACGTCGTAGGCCTTCTGCCGGTCCACGAACATGAAGAACACCGGGCTCATGCTGCCCACGTCCTGCACGTAGGTGCCGTAGTACAGCAGGTGCGACATGATCCGGAAGAATTCGCACAGCATCACGCGGATGGTCTGCGCCCGCGGCGGCACCTGGATGCCGGCCATCTTCTCGACCGTCATCAGGTACGGCAGGTTGTTCATCACGCCGCCGAGGTAGTCGACCCGGTCGGTGTACGGGATGTAGCTGTGCCAGCTCTGCCGCTCGCCCATCTTCTCGGCGCCGCGGTGGTGGTAGCCGATGTCCGGCACCGAGTGCACGATCTCCTCGCCGTCGAGCTGCAGCATCACGCGGAACACGCCGTGCACGCTCGGGTGGTTCGGGCCGAGGTTCAGCAGCATGTAGTCGTGGTCGCGGCCGTGCGTCTGGAAGCCCCACTCCTCCGGGTCGATCTTCAGCGCTTCCTGCTCGCGCTCTTCCTTGAGCTCGTCCATGTGGAAGCGCTCGAACTCGGTGCCGCGCGCCGGGTGGTCCTTGCGCAGCGGATGGCCCTGCCAGGTGCGCGGCATCATGATCCGCACCAGGTGCGGATGGCCGTCGAAGCGGATGCCGAACAGGTCCCACACCTCGCGCTCGTACCAGTTGGCGTTGCGGAACACGTCGGTGACGGTCGGCAGCGACGGCGACTCGCCCTTCAGCGCCACCTTCACGCGAAACTCGGCGTTGCGCTCGAACGAGAACACCGTGTAGACGACGGTGAAGTCCGAGTCCGGCTGGCCGGCGCGGTGCACGCGCAGCCGCTCGTCGATCGCGGTGAGGTCGAACAGCATCCGGTACGGGCGCGGCGCGTCGTGCTTGAGCCAGCGCAGCACTTCCTTGATGCGGCCGGCCTGCACCCACGCGGTGGGGATGCCGTCCACGGTCTCCTGGAAGGAGTGGCCGTACTCCGGAAATTTCGCGGAGAACTCGTGCCGGACGTCGCCTGCAGCCTTGGCCGCGCGCGGCGCGGCGGCGGTCTCCGGCGGCATCAGACCGAGTCCGGCGTGCGCAGGTCGGTGGCCTTCATGCGCTCCGCCGACTTGGCGTCGCGCATCGACAGCTTCGGCGCGCGCTGCACGCCCTGCGGCCCGACCACCCACGACAGCGGCCGCTGCTCCTGCTGGATCGAGTTCTGCAGCAGCAGCAGCGCCTCGAGGAACGCTTCGGGACGCGGCGGGCAGCCGGAGATGTAGACGTCCACCGGCAGGAACTTGTCGCAGCCCTGCACCACGGAATAGATGTCGTACATGCCGCCGGAGTTGGCGCAGGCGCCCATGGAAATGACCCAGCGCGGCTCGAGCATCTGCTCCCAGCAGCGCTTGATCACCGGCGCCATCTTCAGGAACGGGGTGCCGGAGATGACGATGACGTCGGCCTGCCGCGGCGTGGCGCGGATCACCTCCGAGCCGAAGCGCGCGAGGTCGTGCGGGCTGGTGAAGGCGGTCGCCATCTCGACGTAGCAGCACGACAGGCCGAAGTTGTACGGCCACAGCGAGTTCTTGCGGCCCCACTGCACCAGGTCGTTGACCTTGCCGAACATCACCGAGCGCTTGACCTGCTCCTCCATCGAGGGCGCGGCGCCGGGACCGTCGTACCGCTTCAGCACCTTGTCCATGTCAGCGGTAGGTCCCGGCCGCGGGCAGCTTGCGCGGCTTCGGCGCCCAGTCCAGCGCACCGAGGCGCCACAGGTAGACCAGCGCGGCGACCAGCAGGGCGAGGAACAGCAGCATCTCGAAATAGCCGGTCCAGCCGGCCTCGCGCGCCGCCACGGCCCAGGCGTAGATGAACACCGCCTCGAGGTCGAAGATCACGAAGAACACCGCGACCAGGTAGAACTTCGCCGACATGCGAAACCGCGCCAGGCCGACGTGGACGATGCCGGACTCGTAGGGCTCCAGCGTCGCGCGCGTGTAGCGGGTCTTTTCGCCGAGGACCGCCGACAGGCCGAGCATCACGCCGCAGAGCCCGAAGACCACGGCAGCGTAGAGCGCGAGGCTCCAGAGCGTGGCGGTGGGGTCCATGGAAGGCTTCTTGTCGGGAGGCGCGGCATTTTATCGGAAGGGGAGCGGCAAAAGCATCCGCTTTTCCGCTAAGTTCGCGGTCCCTCCGCCGGTGAGCGCGCACCCCATGTCCCTGTTCGAGCTGCGCCTGAAGCCGCGCGAGGAGCGACGGCTGCGCGCCGGCCACCTGTGGGTGTATTCCAACGAGGTCGATACCGCGCACCGGCCGCTCACCGGGCTCGCGCCGGGCACCCTCTGCCGCATCACCGATTCGCGCGGCAAGCCGCTGGGGCTGGGCTACGTCAATCCGCACGCCCTGCTGTGCGCGCGGCTGCTGACCGGCAACGCCAACGCCACGCCGGGCCCGGAATGGTTCGCGCGGCGCATCGCCGCCGCCCTGGCCCTGCGCGAACGGTTGTATCCCACGCCCTTCTACCGGCTCGTCTTCGGCGAGTCCGACGGGCTGCCCGGCCTGGTGGTGGATCGCTACGGCGACGTGGCGGTGGTGCAGATCGCCACGGCCGGGATGGAAAACCTCAAGGCCGAGATGCTGCAGGGCCTGCAGTCCGTGCTGAAGCCGCGCGGCATCCTGCTGCGCAACGACTCGGGCGCGCGCAAGGCCGAGGGCCTGCCGGAGTACGTCGAGGCTGTCGGCGACGTGCCCGACGAGGTCGTGCTGGACGAAAGCGGTGTCGCCTTCGCCGCGCCGATCCGCACCGGGCAGAAGACCGGCTGGTTCTACGACCAGCACGACAACCGCGACCGGCTCGCTCGCCACGTCCGGGGCCGCAGCGTGCTGGACGTCTTCAGCTACGTCGGCGGCTGGGCGGTGCGGGCGCTCAAGGCCGGTGCGACGTCGGCCGCATGCATCGACAGCTCGGCGCCGGCGCTGGCGCTGGCCGCGGCCAATGCCCGGCGCAACGGCGTCGAGCTCGAGACGATCGGGGACAAGGCGCTCGACGCGCTGCGCGGCCTGCGCGACGCGGCGCGCAAGTTCGACGTGGTGGTGGTGGACCCGCCGGCCCTGGTCAAGAAGAAGAAGGACCTCGAGGCCGGCATCGGCCACTACAGCGCCCTGAATCGCGCGGCCATGGAGCTGCTGATGCCGGACGGCGTGCTGGTGTCCTGCTCCTGCTCGCACCACCTCGATGCGGAACAGCTCCAGCGCATCCTCTTGCGCGAGGCGCGCAACGGCGGCCGGCGGCTGCAGATCCTCGAGCAGGGCGGGCAGGGCGCGGATCACCCGGTGCATCCGGCCATCCCGGAGACGCGCTATCTCAAGGCGTTCTTCTGCCGGGTGGTGCAGGGATAGCGGCAAGGTAAACTCGCGCGCGCTCATGCTCGTCCATCCCGGCTTCGATCCCGTCGCGGTCCGACTCGGACCGGTCGCGATCCACTGGTACGGGCTGATGTACCTGGTGGGCTTCGCCGGCTGCTGGTGGCTCGGCACGCGGCGCGCGCAGCAGCCGCACTTCGGCTGGCCGCGCGATCGCGTCGGAGACCTGCTGTTCTACGCGGCGCTGGGCGTGATCCTCGGCGGCCGCATCGGCTACACGCTCTTCTACAACTTCCCCGGCCTGCTGGCCGATCCGGTGGTGCTGTTCCGCATCTGGGAAGGCGGCATGTCCTTCCACGGCGGCCTCATCGGCGTCATCGTCGCCATGCTGCTGTTCGCGCGCCGCTACGCGCTGCGCCCCTTCGACATCTCCGATTTCGCCGCGCCGCTCATTCCCTTCGGCCTGCTGACGGGCCGCATCGGCAACTTCATCAATGGCGAGCTCTGGGGCAAGCCGACGGACCTGCCCTGGGGCAGGGTGTTTCCGCACGCCGGCCCGTTTCCCCGCCACCCGACCATGCTCTACGAGGCGGCGCTCGAAGGCGTGGCGATGCTCCTGATCCTCGGGTGGTTCGGCCGCAAGCCGCGGCCGCGCATGGCGGTGACCGGCCTGTTCCTGGTGCTCTACGGCGTGTTCCGCATCGGGGTGGAGACGCTGCGCATGCCGGACGCGCACATCGGCTACCTCTTCGGCACCGGCTGGATCACCGAGGGCATGGTGCTGTCGGTGCCGGTGCTCGTGTCGGGCGTGGTGATGATGGTGCTGGCGTATTCCCGGGCCCCGAGCCCCGAGTCCCCGGTCCCGTCGGCATGAAGCCATACCTCGACCTCATGCGGCACGTGCTGGAGCACGGCACGGAGAAATCCGATCGTACCGGCACCGGCACGCTGTCGGTGTTCGGCCACCAGATGCGTTTCGACCTGGCGGCAGGTTTTCCGCTGGTGACCACGAAGAAGGTGCACCTGAAGAGCATCGTCCACGAGCTGCTCTGGTTCCTCCGCGGCGAGAGCAACATCCGCTACCTGAAGGAGCACGGCGTCTCGATCTGGGACGAGTGGGCGGACGACCAGGGCGAGCTCGGGCCGGTGTACGGGGTGCAGTGGCGCTCCTGGCCGGCGGCGGACGGCCGCCACGTCGACCAGATCCGCCAGGTGCTGGACCAGATCCGCACCCATCCCGATTCGCGGCGCCTGATCGTCTCGGCGTGGAACGTCGGCGAGCTGGACAAGATGGCGCTGGCGCCCTGCCACGCGTTCTTCCAGTTCTACGTGGCCGACGGCAAGCTGAGCTGCCAGCTCTACCAGCGCAGCTGCGACATCTTCCTCGGCGTGCCCTTCAACATCGCGTCCTACGCGCTGCTGACGCTGATGTTCGCCCAGGTCTGCGATCTGAAGCCGGGCGACTTCGTCTGGACCGGCGGCGATTGCCACCTCTACCGCAACCACCTCGAGCAGGCGCGGCTGCAGCTGTCGCGCCCGCCGCGCGCGCTGCCTCACCTGCAGATCACTCCGGCGGTGAAGGACCTGTTCGCCTTCCGGTTCGAGGATTTCAGCCTGGTGGGCTACGAGCCCCACCCGCACATCTCCGCGCCGGTGGCGGTCTAGCGACAGCTTCGGCAAATTTCCCGTAGAGAGAACATCTGACTCGGTCGTCAGGCGGTGGTTTTGACCACACGTAGACGCCCCGAGGGGATTCCCTGCTGCCTATTCTCCATGTCGGCGAGCACGCGTCGCCTCACATAACAGGGAAAGGGAAAAACCATGAAATCACTCCATTCGAAGCAAGCGCTCGTCAGCGTGCTCGCCGCAGCGATGCTCTCGCTCTCGGCCTGCGGTGGCGGCGGCGGGGGCGGCGGCGGCAACAGTGTCGTCGCGGACAAGTGCGCAGCGGTCGCGGGCGCGGGCGATCCGGTGCAGGCCGCACTGGTCCAGCTGAGTGCCAGCCTCACGGCCGTGCCGGGTGCCGGTGCATCGGCAGCCTCGCTCATCGGCGCTCTTTCCAAGATGGTCGACGCGGTGGACGCGCTCGCCAACGTGCTGCAGGCCGCGGGCGTGTCGCAGGACCCGTCGCAGATCGCGGATGCCGGCAACTCGGTCGGTGACGCCGCCAGCTGCGGCCTCGACCAGGCCACGGTCGCACTCGAGGCCCTCTCGGCACAGGTCGGCGCGGGCACGCCGTCCGGACTCGAGATCGACCAGATCGAGGCGACCATCGCCGACCTCCAGGCCTTCCTCGCCACCGACCCGTTCGCGGGCGGCACCGAGCCGCCGTCGCTGTCCGACGTGGCGGCGGAGTTCGGCACGCTGTCCGATCAGCTCGACACGCTGGTCAGCCTGCTGCCGGCGGAGCTGAGCGGCCGGCCCGAGGCGCGCCTCGCGCTCGCCGCGCTCGCCGACGGCATCGACCGCTTCGGCGTGCTGCTGGTCAACGTG
>DATLCG010000165.1:0-22710 GCA_035526525.1 Binatia bacterium | reverse complement strand
GTGGCCGCGAAGCTGGCGACGAATGCGCCCATGAGCAACGAGATGAACAGCCACAGGGCTGCATAGGCGGACGCCTTGCGGGCCTTGTCCGCCGCTTCCTTCGCGGTGGTCTCTGCCTGGTGCAGCGTGGCCTGCGCCTTGGCATACGTTTCCGTCACGCGGCGCTCGGCTTCCGCCTGGGTCATGCCGGTGCGCTGTGCGACCTGCTGCCCCACGTAGCGCACGTCCTCGGCCGGGAGGTTTCCCGTGCGGATGGAATTCGTGAAGATGCGCGCGATTTCCACCGGTGCCGGGGAATCGGCGGCGCGTTGCGCATCGCCTCGCGCGGAGCTGGCGGCAGGCGCGCCACCGGCACCGTCAGCGCTTGCCGGCGGGGCCGGCCGGAACAGGGAGTCGACGAAATAGCCCAGCGGGCCACCGTCCGCGTCCGACTTCGCGGCATCCGTGCCAGACGCCACTGCGCCTGCAGCGGAGGCCACACCCTTCGCCATGCCGCCCGCCAACGATGCTCCTGCCTGCACGCCGCCGCCGACGATCGATCCGATCACCGACGTGAGCAGTGCGGCCGTCGCCAGCGTGGCGACTGCCCAGGCAAGGAATCCGTGCGCGGTGTCGCGAAAGTGGACCTCGTCCGCGTGCACCGCGACCCAGCGCGTTCTCAGCCGTCCGGAAAGATAGCCGCCCATTCCGGAGGCCAGGACTTGCGTGAGAGTGATCCAGAGGATCGTCCCCACGCCGAAGGTCGTTGCACTGATGCCGTTGTTCGACCAGGGCGACACCGAGGACAACCCGAGTCCGGTGCCGAGGATCAGCAGGATCAGCGACAGGCCCGCCGCCGCGGCGGCGCCCGCGAAAATGGCGCTCCACGAAACGGAGCTGGCTGCGGATTCCGGGACGGCGACAGCGTCGTTGGATCCGGAAGCGCTGGCCTCCGGGTACGGTTGGGTGACTGCGCGTTGGGTGGGCATGGGGTCCTCCTGCGTCTCGCGGCCGACGGACGCGACGTCCGCAAAGTAGCGCGGCATCGGGGCATCGTCGGTGCGGTGTCGCTCATAGCGGACCGTGGCTGGCGCGCGCGCCAAAAACGCAAAAGGGACTGACTCGTTGTCAGTCCCTTCGCGTTTGTGGCGGAGAGAGTGGGATTCGAACCCACGATACGGCTTTTGACCGTATACACGCTTTCCAGGCGTGCTCCTTCAACCGCTCGGACATCTCTCCGTGGAGCGGATTTTACTTGGACGGTGGGGTCGGCGGTGCGGCGTCGGGCGTGGTCGCTGGCGCCACCGGCGCAGCGGGCGTCGGCGCGGTGTCCGACTTCGGCAGCGGTTCGGGCTCGGCGACCTTCGGCGGCGCCGGCGGCGGCATGGGCGGCGGCTGGTCGAGGCAGGCGACGGCGTCGTCGCCGTCCGCGTCCTTCACCGTCTGCGCGTACGGCGTGGTCTGCGCGGGCGGCGGCGGAATCTTCAGCGCGCTGCTGGACTCGGGCAGCTTGAGGCCCTGCGCATTCTTGAGCGGCGGCACCGAGCCCGCTTTCTGGTAGGCGAACTCGCCGGTGCAGTAGCCGTTGGCAGCGCAGCCCGATGCCAGCAGCATCGCAGCGCCCAGCGCGGGTAGGACGACTCGCATCAGTTCAGCACTCCGGAGGCGCGCAGCGCGCCGCGTACGGTCGGTTGATGGGCGGCGTCCAGCGGCACCAGCGGCAGACGGATGCCGGACTCGATCCGGCCCATCTGCTCCAGCGCCCACTTCACCGGGATCGGGTTGGGCTCGACGAACAGATGCTTGTGCAGCGGCTGCAGTCGCGCGTCGAGGGTTTCCGCCGTCTTCCGGTCACGCGCCTGCGCCGCGGCGCACATCTCGTGCATCAGCTTCGGCGCGACGTTCGCCGTCACCGAGATGTCCCCGGCGAAGCCCGCCAGGATCGCGCCGCAGGCGGTGGCGTCGTCGCCCGACAGCAGGCAGAACTCGGGCCGCAGCTTGAGCGCCAGCAGCTCGCGGATGCGCGCCGGCTCGCCCACCGCTTCCTTCAGGCCGACCACGTTGGGGATCTCGGCGAGCCGCTTCACCGTGGCGGGCAGCATGTCGCAGCCGGTGCGGCCGGGCACGTTGTACAGCACGATCGGCACATCCACGGCCGCGGCCACCGCCTTGTAGTGCCGGTAGAGACCTTCCTGCGGCGGCTTGTTGTAGTAGGGCGTGACCAGCAGGCAGGCTCGCACGCCGCAGCCCTTCGCGGCCCGCGTCAGCTCGATCGCCTCGGTGGTGGAGTTGGCCCCGGTGCCGCCGAGCACCGGCAGGCGCCCCGCGGCGTACCCGACGATCCGCCGGATCACCTCGATGTGCTCGTCCACTTCGAGCGTGGCCGACTCGCCGGTGGTGCCGACCGCGACGATGCCGTCGGTGCCTTCGGCCGCGTGCCACTCGACCAGCGCGCGCAGGCGCTCCCAGTCCACGGCGCCGTCGGGGTGCATGGGCGTGACCAGCGCGACGATGCTGCCGGAAAACATCTGGAACAAGGGAGCGGGCGGCGAATGCGGGCGCGGATTATAGCGTCGGCCCGGAAAAAACCGTTTCGGCCGCGGGGCAAAGCGGATAAAATGCCCGCCTTCGCGCCACAACGACAACAATGCCCGCCCCCGTCGAGAACCATCTGGCCATCTCGGTGCTGGCCGCGCCGCGGCCGCAGCTGGCGCTCGACCTGTTCAAGGCGATCCGCGAGCGCGGCTGCGAGGTCGAGGACTGCCGCATCGCCCCCGTGGGCGACCGCATGGCTGCCAGCCTGGTGGTGTCCGGCAACTGGAGCGCGCTCGGCCGGCTGGAAACCGCCCTGCCCGGCCTCGCCACCAAGCTCGAGCTGCTGGTGCAGTTCACGCGCTGCGGCACGCGCCCGCAGAACCCGGAATTCCGCGCCTACGCCGTCGACGTGGTGGCGCCGCAGCAGCAGGACCTGCTGCTGCACCTGCTGGAGTTCTTCCAGGGCCAGGACGTCGAGGTGGCGGAGATCGTCACGCAGAAATACCAGTCCTCCTACACCGGCGCCGGCATGTGCAGCGTGCAGATGGTGCTGCACGTGCCGGTCAACCAGCATCCGCAGGCCCTGCGCGACGCCTTCATGGACCTGTGCGACGACCTGAACGCGGACGGCGTGCTGGACCCGATCAAGACGTGAAGGTCGGCGACCGGCTTCCCGACCTGACGCTGCCCGCCACCGGCGGGCAGTCCGTCGCGCTGCGCGGCTTCAAGGCCCAGCCACTGGTGGTCTATTTCTATCCCAAGGACAACACCCCCGGCTGCACGCAGGAAGGCACCGACTTCCGCGACCTCGAAAAGGCTTTCCGCAAGGCCGGCGTGCAGGTGCTCGGCGTCTCGCGCGACAGCGTCAAGTCGCACGAGAACTTCGCCGCCAAGTTCCAGCTCGGCTTCCCCCTGCTGTCCGACGGCGACGAGGCAGCCTGCAAGGCCTTCGACGTGATGCGCGAGAAGTCGCTCTACGGCCGCAAATACCTGGGCGTGGACCGCAGCACCTTCCTGTTCGACGGCAAGGGCGTGCTGCGCCGCGAGTGGCGCTCGGTGAAGGTCAAGGGCCACGCGCAGGAAGTGCTCGAGGCGGCGCAGGCCCTGTGAAGAAACGCGTCTTCGTGCTCGACACGAACGTGCTGATGCACGATCCGAGCGCGCTGTTCCGCTTCGAGGAGCACGACCTCTTCATCCCGATGGTGGTGCTCGAGGAGCTCGACGCCGCCAAGAAAGGCACCAGCGAGGTGTCGCGCAACGCCCGCCAGGTGAGCCGCTTCCTCGACGAGCTGATGCGCGACCAGGACCACGCGCGCATCGAGCAGGGCCTGCAGCTGCCGACGACGCACAACGTGGTCAACGAAAAACCCGCTTCCGGCCGGCTGTTCTTCCAGACGCGGCCCACCGACGCCTCGCTGCCGGACGTGCTGCCTGGCAACAAGCCCGACAATTCCATCCTGCTGACCGCGCTGGCGCTGCGCACCCAGCATCCGGACCGCAAGATCACGCTGGTATCGAAGGACATCAACCTGCGGATCAAGGCCGCCATCGTCGGCGTCCACACCGAGGACTACTACAACGACCAGGTGCTGGACGACCTGGCCCTGCTGCCGTCCGGCTACGCGGAGCTGCCGCCCGACTTCTGGCAGACGCACGGCGAGAAGATGGAGTCGTGGCAGGAGAAGACCGGCGACACCTGCTATCGCGTCAAGGGCCCGCTGGTGAAGGAGTGGTACCCGAACCAGTTCCTGTTCCTGCCGGACGACTCCGGCAAGGGCCTCGAACTGATGGTCCGGTCACTGCAGGGGCACACCGCCGAGCTGCAGGTGATCCGCGACTATCGCGGCGGCAAGACCCCGGTCTGGGGCATTCACGCCAAGAATCGCGAGCAGAACTTCGCGCTCAACCTGCTGCTCGATCCGGACATCGACTGCGTGACGCTGCTCGGCGCCGCCGGCACCGGCAAGACGCTGCTGACGCTGGCCGCCGGCCTGGCGCAGACGCTGGACGAGCCGCGCTACCGCGAGATCATCATGACCCGGGTCACCGTGCCCCTGGGCGAGGACATCGGCTTCCTGCCCGGCACCGAGGAGGAAAAGATGACACCGTGGATGGGGGCGTTGATGGACAATCTCGAGGTGCTGACCCAGACCACCGAGGCCGGCGACTGGGAGCGGGCCGCGACGAACGAATTGCTCTCCAAGAGGATCAAAATACGGTCGCTCAATTTCATGCGCGGCCGCACCTTCCTGAACCGCTACATCATCCTGGACGAAGCCCAGAACCTCACCAGCAAGCAGATGCGAACCCTCATTACCCGCTGCGGCCCCGGCACCAAGATGGTGTGCCTCGGCAATCTCGCGCAGATCGACACGCCCTACCTGTCCGAGACCACGTCCGGGCTGACCTACGTGGTCGACCGCTTCCGCGGCTGGCCGCACGGCGGCCACGTCACGCTGGCCCGTGGCGAGCGCTCGCGCCTCGCCGCGCACGCCTCCACCACGCTCTGATTGGCCATGCTCGGAATGATGGCGCGGGGCGTGAAGGAAGGGGCGATGTCGGTCGCCGCCAAGAGCTGGCTCAACGAGAAGTTCGCGGACTACGGCAAGGTCACCGACCTCGTCATCGACACCGAGGCCAACTGCATCACCGTCGAGGCCGTGCTGAAGGGCGAGCGCGACCCGATCACGGCCAGCGTGGTCCGCTACGACATCGAGAAGAACCAGGAAGGCAGCTTCGTCGTGCTCAAGCGCTTCGACAGTTCGCGCCAGTGGCTGACGATGCTGCTGACGAAGTTTTTCGCCGGCAAGCGCTACCCGCTGCCGCCGATGGTGACCAAGTTCCTCTAGCCGCCACGCGGCCGTAGCAGTTCTGCGCACCGGCGGGGGCCCCGGGCGATGGACGATCCGCTGACGCTGTCGCTCGGCACGACGCTGCTGCCGCTGCTGGCTCTCGCCTTCCTCGCGGGCTTCATCGATTCGGTGGCCGGCGGCGGCGGGCTGGTGCAGGTGCCTGCCCTCTTCATCCTGTTTCCGCATGCACCGGCGGCGAGCCTGCTCGGCACCAACAAGTTCGCGAGCATCTGGGGCACCGGTTTTGCGACCTGGCAGTACGCCCGCCAGGTGCCGATGGAATGGCGTGCGACGCTGCCCACGGCCGCCGCGGCGCTGCTGGCGGGCTTCGCCGGCGCCGCCGCCGTGGCCCACCTGCCGCGCGAACTGTTGCGCCCGCTGGTGCTGGTCCTGCTGCTCGCCGTGCTCGCGTACACGCTGTGGCGCAAGGATTTCGGGGCGATGCACGCGCCACGCCTCTCGCCCCGGACCCAGGCGCTGGCAGGGCTCGCGATCGGCGCGGCGATCGGCTTTTACGACGGCTTCTTCGGTCCCGGCACCGGGAGCTTCCTGATCTTCGCCTTCGTCGGTGTGTTCGGTTTTTCCTTCCTGTCCGCGTCCGCGTCCGCCAAGGCGGTCAACGTCGTGACCAACCTCGCCGCGCTGGGCTACTTCGCCACCCACGGCCACGTGCGCTACGCGCTGGCGGTGCCCATGGCCGCGTGCAACGTCGCGGGCGCCTTCGTCGGCACGCGCCTCGCGCTGAAGCTCGGCAGCGGGTTCGTGCGGGCGCTTTTCCTGGTGGTGGTGTCGGTGCTGATCTGCCGCTACGCAATGGAGCTGCGCCGCTAGGCAGGCACCGGTGGCCGCACCCGGAACGCGAGCGAGATGCGCTCCCCGACAGGTTCCTTCGTCTTGGGGATGCCATGCAGCCACTCGTGCTGCGAGGCGTGGCTCATCGTCAGCAGGCTGCCTGGCTCGAGCTGCAGCACGATCGCGCGGCTGCCGCGCGCCTTGCGCTTCAGGTCCATGCGGCGGGGATGGCCGAGCGACAGCAGCGCGATCGGCTGTCCCGGCGCGATCTCGTACAGATGGTCGTTGTGCGGGGCGACGCTGTCGCGGCCGTCGCGGTAGAAGTTCAGGCCCACGCTGTCGAACGGCGCACCGAGCGCGGCGCGCACGCGACGCGCGGCTTCGGCGACGGCTGCGGGCACCCGCTCCCGGTCGAGCGCGTAACTGGCCATCAGGCGCGGGACGTCCACGTCACGGTCGTACATGCGGCGGCGCTGGGTGCGCCAGGGCGCCTCGGCCCGGATGGCCTCGAACCAGCGCTGCGCCGTGGCCGCGTCGACGAAGCGCGGCTGGTAGACGATGCCGCCCTCGGCGTCCGGCGCGATCAGCAGCCGCTCCGGATCGAACAGCCCGGACGGGGCTTCGCTCACCGCAGCCACGCCGTCGACGGCGTCAGAGGTGCAGCCCGCACTCCGTCTTCGGCTTGCCTGCCCAGCGCCCGGCGCGCCCCTCGCCCTTCACCGTGCAGTGGGTGCAGCCGATGGAGGAAAAGCCCTGCGCCACCATCGGGTGGAACGGCAGGTCGTGCTCGCGGATGTAGGCGTCGCGCTCCTCGCGTGACACGTCGATCATCGGGTTGAACTTCAGCACGCCGCGGCGCAGCTCGAAGATCTGCATGCCGGCGCGGTGATCGGTCTGCCAGCGCATCAGGCTCGACACCCAGATGTCGTAGCGGGGCTTGGCCGCCTCCAGCGGCTCGACCTTGTTGATCGCGCAGCAGTAGTCGGGGTCGCGCTCGAACGTGCGGTCCTGCACCGTGAACTGGTGCTTCCAGTCCTCCGCCTTCAGGTCGAACACCTCGAGGCCGAAGCGCTCCGTCAGGAAGCGCTTGTAGGCGAGCGTCTCCGGAAAATGGAAGCCCGTGTCGATGAAGGCGATCTTCTGCCGCGGCTGCGCGCGGTGCACGATGTGCAGGAAGTACGCCGAGGTCGCGGCGAACGACGACGTGATCAGGACCCTGTCGGCGTCGAAGTCGCAGTACAGCTGCCGCATGCGCTGGTCGAACGGCAGCGGCGCGTAGCGCGCATTGAGTTCGGCGATGCGATGGACGGCGGCGTCCGGTGTTTCCGGAAGGGACACGGTGGCAGGAGCGGACGGAAGGAGGACGGCATTGTAGGCAGGCGCGCGTTGCCGGCCCCGCCGCGGGGCGAAACGGTCTAAGGAAATGCGGCGCCGTCAGGCCTGCGGATGCCCGGCGGCCGGACGCGCCGCGGAGGCCGCGGCCAGCGCCTGCTGCGCGGTGCGGGCCGCGTGCTTGGCTCGCATGTCGTCCTCGGCACGGCCCACCAGCGCGTCGAGCGATTCCTGCGGGTCCGCCGAGCTGGCCGCCCCGACGCTGACGCTCACCGGGTACGGCCGGCGTGCCGCGAGCTGGGCGAGCTTTTCCGTGAACCGCCGCTGCAGCGCGTCGGCGTCGCCGCGCGTGATCGCCAGCACCGCGAACTCGTCGCCGCCGATGCGCCCGACCACGTCGGAGCTGCGGAAGGTGTACTTCATGGCGCGGGCCACGTCGGCCAGCAGGATGTCACCCTGCTCGCGGCCATGGCAGTCGTTGAGCGCCCGCAGCCCGTCGACGTCGATGAACAGCGCCCGCGCCGGCTGGCCGACGCGGTGGGCGTGCTTCAGGGCCTGCTCGGCGAGCAGGTAGAAACCGTGACGGTTGTACAGGCCGGTGAGCTCGTCGCCGAGCGCACCGCGCTGCACGTCGCGGTCGGCCTGCTCGAGGCGCGACGCCAGATCGTCGGCGCGCTGCGCCAGGGCCTCGGCCTGGGCCACGCGATCGAGCGTGGCCGCGGCGAGGTCGGCGAGGGCCTGCAGCGGCGCCAGCGGCTGCACATCCGCCGCGCCCGCCCGGGCCCAGTACACGCCGAGTGCCGCGGTGGCCGGCGAGCCCACCGGCAGCGTCACCAGGCTGCGGACGAACGTCGTGCGGCAGTTGTCCACGGGCACGCGGGCATCACGGTAGACGTCGCCGACGATGGCGGGCCGGCGGTGCTGCATGGCCCAGCCGGCGACGCAGGCGTCCAGCGCGAGGCGCGTGCCCTTCCACAGCGGCGTCATGGCGTCCTCCTCGGCGTAACGGCACTGCTCGCCTTCGCGGATGACGAACGTCGCACCCTGGGCGCCGGCGATCTCGCGCGCGGCGGCGCAGACGTGGTGGTGGACCGTCGCCGCCTGCGTCGCCCGGGCCAGCGCCTGCGCCGCGGCCACCAGGCGATGCGCCACGTGGATCTGGCGCGAGGCGTCGGCGAAGTCGAACTGGGGAGCCGGGTCGTTGGGCATGGTCAATCATCCGGTGGCACGCTCCCGGAGGATGCTAGGACCACGCGCAGGCCGTGGCTGTGAAAGCCGCCACAGCGCGACCCCTCCGCGGCGCGATCCCGAGCGTGCGGCGTGACGCCGGTCACGCCGACAACAGGCTTAGACGCCGGGCACCACGGTTTCGCCGGGAACGGGCGCCTCGCCTGCGAGCAGCTGCGCGAGGGCCTCCAGGCCGGTGGCGATGACGAGATGCGTATCGCTGCCCTCCCAGCCGTGCCCTGCGAGCGGACTTTCGTAGTCCATGCCGGCGGCGCCGAACAGCGGGTCGGCTACGATGGCCGTGCCGGTGGTCCCGGACTCGGCGCCGCCGTTGGCGAGCACCGTGTACACGTGCACCGTGACGCCGGCAGCGGTGAGCGCTGCCGCCATTTCGGGCGACTGGTTCGTCGGCACGAGCCCGTCGTCCAGGCCGTTGACGATGACCGCGCCCTTCAGCCCCGACATCTGCGGCGCGAGCAGCACGTTGCTCAGCGCGGCGTAGGCGTCCGGCACGTCCTCGAAAGCGCCGCCGGTCTCCTCCTCGATCTCCTGCTGCGCCAGCGCACCGGACTCGTTCGCCGGCGCAATGCCGCGTGCGATGAAGTACTCCTCGATCAGGTCGTTCACGCCCTCGATGTCCACCCAGTAGTCGAACAGCGGCGTGCCGTCCGCGCGCACGGCGTCGGCAGACGCCACGGCGACGCCGGAGGCGTTGCCGCCCATGCTGATGCCGAAGGCAATCACCGTGGAGATGGACGGATATTTCTTCAGCATCGCCCGGGCCGCTGCAATCGAGTCGGCCGCGCCCTCGCGCACGAACCAGCCGTAGTTCTCCACTGGCGTCTGGCGCTGCCCGGTGTAGTCCATGGCGATGGCGACCGCGCCCTGCGCAGCCGCCTGGCGCAGGTGATTGCGCCACGAGCAGCTGTCGTTGCCGTGCCCATGGAACATCACGACCAGGGCTTTCGGTTGCGCGGCGGGCGGCAGCGCGTAGCGCCCGGCGGCAAGGCCGAGGCCGCTGGTGAGGCGGATGCCGGCATCGCCCATCGTGCGGACGCGCTCGTCCGAATGCGCGCTGCACGGGATCTCGCGGGCCTTGCCCGCAGCGGCGTCGGCGGCGTCCGGCGCAGGGGCGCCACAGCCGGCAAGCAGGCTTCCGGCAAGGAGCGCGGTGAAGGGTCGCAGCATGGGGTCTCTCCAGTCGTACCGGCGGCTCTGACGGCCGCTCGTCTGCATCGTGAGCCGTCGGGGGCCGTCTGTCCATGCGGGCTGGCAGGAATCCTTTCGCGGCGCATCGGGTCGCGTCCACGCCGGGCGCGGGTCGCCGTTACTCCTGCATCCTGCCGGGACTGCGCGAGCCCAGGGGGCGGCCGCGCTGGCGGCGCACCCTGCTGCGCAGGCCCCTACAATCGCTGAAGGGGAAAGGGAGCGGCTCGTGGATCAGTGGCCCGAGGTGGACCGGCGCGTGCTCGACCGCCGCGCCGGAGTGCTGGGCGCAGACGGCATGGCGGAAGTGCTCGGCGCGTACGTGCGCGACTTCGAGCGGCTCGTCGACGGCCTGCGCACCGGCTTCGCGCAAGGCGACGTCGCCGCGCTCGAGCGCCATGCCCACACCCTGAAAGGCGCCTGCGCCAGCCTCGGCGCCGACGCGCTGGCGCAACTGTGCGCGCACCTCGAAGTGGAGCTGCGCGCGCGCGGCACCGACACGCCAGGCACGCTCCTGCTGGACATCGAGCAACGCCTGGCGCGCGCACTCGGCGAGTGGCGCGCGCTGCTGCACGAATACGCCGCCCGGGCCTGAGCGGCCGATGCCCGCGCCGCTGTGGCGGCGGCTCGCGGCCGCCGCATACGACGCGCTGCTGCTCGCGGCCCTGATCACCGTGATCGCCGCGCTCGACCAGAGCGTGCGCCTGCTGCTCGACCTGCCGCGCAGCTTTGCGGCGATGCGCGCCTTCGCGCTGCTCGGCTGCCTGCTGTTCTGCGGCGGCTTCTGGGTCCATGGCGGCGCCACGCCGGGCATGCGGGCGTGGCATCTGGCCGTGCGCCGCGAGAACGGTGCGCCCTTGCGCTGGCCGACGGCCTGCGCCCGGTTCGCCTGGAGCCTGCTGGCGTGGCTGCCGCTGGGCGCCGGCCTGCTGCTGGCGGCATTCGATGCCCAGGGCCGTGCGCTGCACGACCGCCTCTCCGGGACGCGGGTGGTGCTCGATCCGCGTCGCTGAGCCGGCCGCGGCCCCCGCACTGCGGGCGGCAGCGTGGATCCTGCCCGCGCTGCTGGCCGCGGCCGGCGTGCCCTGGGTCTGGAGCGAGGAACTCGGCGCGCTCGACGGCGACAGCTCCATCTACCTGCTGATGGCGCGGCACCTGGCCGCGTGGCTGCCGGCCGACCCGCTGACGTCGGAGTTCGCGGCGCAGAGCGCATTCCCGCCGCTGTATCCGGCGCTGCTCGCGCTGACGGGGGGCGCCGCGTCGGTGCCGATCGCTCACCTGGTCACGCTGGGCTGCCTGATCGCGGCGCTGGCGCTGCTGCGCAGCTGGCTGGTCGTGCTCGGCGTGCACGCCTTGCCGGCGCTGGCCGCCACCGTCCTGTTCGCGCTCATGCCCGGCACTGTCATCGGCGCGCTGCTGGTGCATTCCGAGCCGCTGTACCTGGCCTTGAGCATCGCCGCCCTGCTGGCGCTCGCTCGTGCGCCCGGGCAGCCGCGCCAGCTGATGCTGGCGACCACGCTGGTGGCGCTCGCCCTGCTCGCGCGCAGCGCAGGCGTAGCGCTCGTCCCGGCCCTGGCGGTGGTCGCGTGGCGGCACGGCCTGCGGGCCTGCGCCGCCTGTGTGGCGATCGCGCTCGCTCCATCGCTGCTCTGGTCCGCGACGCACCAGCCTGACGTGAGCTACGGCAGCATCCTGCTGCGATGGCTCGACGCCGGCCCCGCCGCAGCGGCCGCGCAGCTGGCCGCGCAAGCCGGGATGCTGGCGACGGGCTTCGCCCGCAACATCGGGGGCGAACCCCTGGACCTGCCGCTGGCCGTGCTCGCCCTGCCAGCGCTCGTCGTCGCCGCCCTGCGCCTGCGGCGCGCCGAGCCGGACGCCGTGTACCTGGGCTCGTACCTGGCGATGCTGCTGCTGTGGCCCTACCCCACGCACGCCCAGCGCTTCGCCTGGGTCGCGCTGCCGGTGCTGCTCGGGTACCTGCTGCAGGCCGCCGAGTGGGCCGCGGCACGGGCGCCGCAGCCTGGCGTGGTGCGCGCTGCACTGCCTGCGGCACTTGCGCTGCTGATCGCTCCGGCGCTAGCCGATGCCACGGCGCGCTGGCGTGCGCCGGAGGCCCGCGCGCAGCCGGCGCTGCGGCACTGGCCCGAGTGGTACCAGAGCCCGCGCGGACGTGCGCTCGACGAGGCCATGAGCCGGATCGAGCTGGCGCAGGCGATGGAGCAGCTCGGCGTGCAGGTGCCCGCGGACGACTGCGCCTACTCGATCTTCCCCGTGCTGCTCGCCTGGTATGCGCACCGCGACGGCAACGTTCCGCCGCCCGCGGGGCTGCCGGACCGCCTCGTGGACACCTGGCTGCGGCGCTTCCACTGCCGCTACGTCTTCGCGGCGCCGGCGACGAGCCCCGCGTTTCCCGAGCCGTTCTACCCGGTACGCCGGCTCGGCACTCGCCTGACGCTGGTGGCGCAGACCCGCTCGACGCGGCCCGCCGGTGGCATCACCGGGCTGCTGCTGCGGATCGACTGAAGCCTAGGGGTGGCCGAGCAGTACCGGCACGCGAGCCGGCTCGCCGCTTTCCTGCATCTTCGCGAACTCCGACTGCCCGCCCAGCGAAAGGTCGCCGCGGACGTTCTGGATACTGCGCCGGCTGACCCCCGGCACCTTCTCGATCTCGTCGATCGAGGTGAACGGGCCGTTCTTGTCGCGCCAGGCGACGATCGCCTGCGCCTCCTGCGCTCCGACCCCCGGCAGCGCATCCAGGCTCGGGGCGTCGGCGCTGTTCACATCCACGCTGCTCCTCGCCTCGGGCGACAGGCCGGTCAGCGCGAGCAGCACTCCAAGCAGCACTACGGGGCGCAGCAGGGTCATTGGTCGGGCTCCACGGAAAATGCGCGCCCAGTCGACTGCCGCGGTCGTGATTTGTTCCGCCGGCGGCGTGTGCCAGTACCGCCCCAAAAGCAAAACCCCCGCGGCAGCGGGGGTCCTGGGTGTCATGCCGCGGGCGCAAGGGCCTCAGTGGAACTGCTCTTCCTCGGTCGAGCCCTTGAGTGCCTTGACGCTCGAAGTGCCGCCCTGGATCACCGTGGTGACGTCGTCGAAATAGCCGGCGCCGACTTCCTGCTGGTGCGAGACGAAGGTGTAGCCCTGCTCGCGCGCCTTGAACTCCGGCTCCTGCACCTGCTCGACGTAATGCTTCATGCCCTGGCCGCGCGCGTACTCGTACGCGAACTTGAAGGTGTTGAACCAGTTGATGTGGATGCCGGCGAGCGTGATGAACTGGTACTTGTAGCCCATCGCCGCGATCTCGTCCTGGAACTTGGCGATGGTGGCGTCGTCGAGGTTCTTCTTCCAGTTGAAGCTCGGGCTGCAGTTGTACGCCAGCAGCTTGCCCGGCGAGGCCTTGTGCACCGCCTGCGCGAATTCGCGCGCGAAGCCGAGGTCCGGCGTGCCGGTCTCGCACCACACCAGGTCCGCATACGGCGCGTAGGCCACGCCGCGCGAGATCGCCTGCTCGAGGCCGTTCTTGACGCGGTAGAAGCCCTCGCCCGTGCGCTCGCCGGTGAGGAATTTCTTGTCGTTCGGATGATGGTCGGAGGTCAGCAGGTTCGCCGCCTCCGCGTCGGTGCGCGCCAGCACGATCGTCGGCACGTTCATGACGTCGGCGGCGAAGCGCGCTGCGACCAGCTTTTCGATCGCTTCCTGCGTCGGCACCAGCACCTTGCCGCCCATGTGGCCGCATTTCTTCACGGCCGCGAGCTGGTCCTCGAAGTGCACGCCGGCGGCGCCCGACTCGATCATGTTCTTCATCAGCTCGAAGGCGTTCAGCACGCCGCCGAAGCCGGCTTCCGCGTCCGCCACGATCGGCAGGAAGAAGTCCACGAAGTTCTTGTCGCCGGGGCCGACGCCCTTGGCCCACTGGATCTCGTCCGCACGCTTGAAGGTGTTGTTGATGCGGCGGACCATCGTCGGCACCGAGTCGTACGCATACAGCGACTGGTCCGGGTACATGGTCTGCGAGGTGTTGCCGTCGGCCGCGACCTGCCAGCCCGACAGGTAGACGGCTTCCAGGCCGGCCTTGGCCTGCTGCATGGCCTGGCCCGCGGTGATCGCACCGAAGGCGTTGACGTAGCCTTTCTTGGCCTCGCCGTTGATCAGCTTCCACAGCTTTTCGGCGCCGCGGCGCGCAAGCGTGTGCTCGATCGGCAGCGACCCGCGCAGGCGCACGACGTCGGCGGCGGCGTAGCCGCGCTTGACGCCTTTCCAGCGGGGATTCGTGGCCCAGTCCTGCTCCAGGGCCTTGATCTGCTCGTCGCGCTTCATGTCGGTCCTCGTTGCCGGGATCGGTGCGGTGCCTTCTGGGGACATGTGAACCTTACCTCATTTTTTGGGGTGATCAATCGAGAAATTCGTAAGCCGGCAGCGTCAGGAAATCCGCGCAGACCGGTGCGGTGGACATGCGGGCGAAGATGCCGGCGGCCTCCGCGAAACGCGCCTTGTAGAAGCGCTCGTCGCCCCATGCTTTCCGGTACGCGGCGACTTCTTCGTCAATGATCCCCAGCACGAGTTCCCGCGTCACCTTCCGGCCGTCCGCGAGCTGTGCGCCATGGCGCAGCCACTGCCAGACCTGCGTGCGCGAGATCTCGGCGGTGGCGGCGTCCTCCATCAAATTGTGCAGCGGCACGCAGCCGTTGCCGGACAGCCAGGCCTCGATGTAGCCGAGGCCGATGTTGATGTTCATGCGCAGCCCGTTCTCGGTGCACTGGCCTTCGGGCTTCCTCAGAAGATCCTGGGCGGTGATGCGGTAGGCGAGCTGCTTGTCGACCTGGTTGGGCGAGCGCATGTGCTCGTCGAAGATCTGCATCGCCACCGGCACCAGGCCCGGATGCGCGACCCAGGTGCCGTCGTGGCCGTTCTTCACCTCGCGCAGCTTGTCGGCCTTCACCTTGTCGAAGGCCTGCCGGTTCAGCTCCTCGTTGTTCTTCACCGGGATGAACGCCGCCATGCCGCCCATGGCCTGGGCGCCGCGCTTGTGGCAGGTCTCGCACAGCAGCTTGGAATAGCTGTCGAGGAAGTGCTTGTCCATCGTCACCTGGAAGCGATCCGGCACGATCCAGTCCGGGCGCTCCTTCAGCGTCTTGATGCAGCTGAAGATGTAGTCCCAGCGGCCGCAGTTGAGCGCGACGATGTGGTTGCGCAGCTCGTAGAGGATCTCGTCCATCTCGAACGCGCCCCAGATCGTCTCGATCAGGACCGTGACCTTGATCGTGCCCTGCGGGATCTTCAGCGCCTTCTGCGCGTCGACGAAGATCGCGTTCCACAGCCGCGCCTCGAGGTGCGACTGCATCTTCGGCAGGTAGAAGTACGGCCCGGTGCCGCGCTTCAGCTGCTCCTTCGCGTTGTGGAAGAAGAACAGCGCGAAGTCGAAGATGCTCGCGCTCACCGGCTCGCCGTCCACGCGGACGTGCTTCTCGAGCAGGTGCCAGCCGCGCGGCCGCACCAGCAGCGTCGCGGTCTTCTCGTTCAGGCGGTACTGCTTGCCTTCCGGCGAGGTGAAGTCGATGGCGCGGCGCACGGCGTCGCGCAGGTTCGCCTGGCCCTCGACCACGTTGCTCCAGGTTGGCGCGAGCGAGTCCTCGAAGTCCGCCATGAAGCACTTCGCGCCGGAATTCAGCGCGTTGATGATCATCTTGCGATCCACCGGACCGGTGATCTCGACGCGGCGGTCCTGCAGGTCGGCCGGGATGCCGGCGATCTTCCACTTGCCGCTGCGGACCTTCTTCGTCTCGGTCAGGAAGCCCGGCAGCTTGCCGGCGTCGATCTTCGCCTGGCGCTCGCGCCGGAACGCGAGCAGCTTCTCGCGCACCGGGCCGTGCTTGCGCACCAGCGCGGCGACGAAGGCCAGCGCCTCCGGGGTCAGGATCTTCTCCCAGCCTTTCGGCATCGGGCCGAGGATTTCCACGCCGCGGGGCAGCTTTTTCATCGGTGTCCTGGAGGTCTGGGCAGACGAACGCGGATTGCAGCGTGAGCCGCAACCCGCGGGGGCGAAATTATCGGGGCAATCGTTTTACGTTGCAATGCAGCAAAGTCGCGCTCAGCCGGAAGCTGGGGCGGGCGTGCCGAGCCGGGTGTGGAACTCGCGACGCAGCAGCAGCAGCGCGACCGTCATCTGCAGCGTCACCGACACCACCGAGACGGTCCACAGCTGGCTCAGCGCGAACGCCGGACGGCGTGTCAGCCACAGGATGCAGCCCACGACCACGGCGACGCGGATCGCCGAGGCCAGCAGCGAGGGCCAGGTGTTGCCCATGCCCTGGAACAGGCCCTGCGCCACCACGATCAGTCCGAACGCCACGTAGTTGTAGGAGACGATGCGCAGGTAGGTCACCCCGACGTCCACGACCGCAGCGTCGTGCGTGAAGAGCCGCATGAGCGCGGCGGGCGCCAGGTGGCACAGCAGCGTGAAGAGCAGCATGAAGGCGACGTTCAGCCGCGCGCCTTCCGCGAAAGTTTCCCGCACGCGCTGCATCTGGCCGCCGCCGTAGTTCTGGCCCGCCACCGCGGCCACGGCGAAGCTCAGCGAGATCGCGGGCATGAAGCCGGCCTGCATGATGCGCATGCCGATGCCGAAGCCCGCCTGGCCTTCCGGGCCGAAGCGCGCGATCACCGCGAAGAACACGCCGAACAGCAGGGCCATCAGCATGAATTCGGCGCCGGCGGGAAAGCCGATCGAGACCATCCGCCGCCACAACGCCCAGTCGGCCCGCCACGCCCGCAGGTCGACGCGAAAGAACGTGGCGCGGCGTGCGAGGTACAGCGCCAGGCCGGCGACGGCGGCCACCGTGGCGATGAACGTCGCCATCGCCGCGCCAGCCACGCCGAAGGGCCGATGCGTGACCCAGCCGAAGATCAAAAACGGCGCCAGCAGCAGGTTCAGCAGCACGGAGCCCATCTGCGCCACCAGGCCAGGCCGCATGTTGCCGACGCCGCGCAGGGCCGATCCCAGGCCGATCATGGAGAACTGCAGCGCCAGCGCCGGGATGTACCAGTCGAGAAAAGCCTTGGTCAGCGCCGATGTCGCGATGTCGCCCGCGATGCGCTCCGCATAGACGTCGCGCGCGGCAAAGGCGCCCAGCAGGAATGCGAGCCCGGTCCACAGCGCCAGGCTCTGGCCCTGGTTGAAGGCGCGCTGCACCTCCGCCTCGTCCTTGCGTCCCGCCGCCTGCGACACCAGCGTGGCGACGCCCACACCGATCATCTGCGACAGGGCGAGCGTGACGAAGCCCAGGTTGGTGGCGAGGCTGACCGCGGCCACCGCTTCCTTGCCGAGCTGGCCGACCCAGTAGATGTCCACCAGGCTGTACGCGGTCTGCAGCAGCATCCCGGCCAGCATGAACAGCGTCAGGCGCACGACGTGCGTCCGGATCGGGCCCTGGGTCATGTCCTGCATGCCGCGGCGCGGCGCGGCCTCAGCCATGCAGGGGCTTGTCTGACACCAGGATGCCGTCGGCGTCCGCATACAGCCAGGCGCCGCTGCGGAAGGTGACGCCCGCGAACTGCAGCGGCACGTCCTCCTGCCCCGCGCCGCGCTTCTCCGACTTGCGCGGGTGCACGGCCAGCGCCTTCACGCCGACCGCGAGCGCGCCGATGGCCTCGGAGTCGCGGATGCAGCCGTAGATCAGGATCCCGGCCCAGCCGTTCTTCACGGCCAGTTGCCCGAGCTGGTCGCCGAGCAGTGCGCAGCGTTTCGAGCCGCCGCCATCCACCACCAGCACGCGGCCCTCGCCCTTCTGCTCGAGCTGCGCGCGCACCAGGCTGTTGTCCTCGAACACCTTCAGTGTCTTGATCGGGCCGTGGAACACGCGCTGGCCGCCGAAATCGCGGAACACGGGGTCGCAGACCTGCGCCTGCGGGTGGGCGTCGGACAGATCGGTGGTGGGGTGGGTCATGGGCGAGGCTCGGAACCAGCGACTCGGGCCAGCAGTGTCAGCGCCAGCGCGTACAGCGTGAGGCCGATGAATGCGACCAGCGTCCACGTCGGCAGTGCGAGACCCAGCCAGGCCGCGTCGATCTTGGCGCAGCTGCCCTCGCCCTTGAGCACGTACGCGACCACCTGCGACAGCGGCATCATCTCGAGCAGGTAGTCCAGCGTCGGGCCGCAGGAAGGCACCTGGTCCGGCGGCAGGTGCTGCAGCCAGACATGACGCGCGGCGATCGCGGCGCCGGCGCCGGCGGCCAGCGCCGCCAGCAGCGTGTAGGCCATGCGGCCGCGCCCGGCCGGCGCGTGGACGCCGGCCACGAGGAACACCACGCCGGCGGCGATCATGGCGACGCGCTGGAAGATGCACATCGGGCACGGCTCGAAGCCGCGGAAATGCTCGAGATACAGCGCGAAGGCCATGGCGCCAGCGCAGGCAGCGAACCCGGCGAGCGCGAGCCAGCGGAAGGAAAGACGCATGCAGTCGAGGGGCGCGAAAAGGCGCGGAATCGTGACAGTCCGCGCCTTAAAATGCCACCGCCATGACGCACGCCATCCGCATCACCCAGCACGGCGGTCCCGAGGTCCTGCAGTGGGCCGGGGTGCAGGTCGCCGACCCGGCGCCCGGCGAGCTGCGCGTGCGTCACACGGCGGTCGGTCTCAACTTCATCGACGTGTATCACCGCAGCGGCTTGTATCCGCTGAAGCTGCCGTCGGGCCTCGGGACGGAGGCGGCGGGCGTGGTCGAGGCGGTCGGGGCCGGGGTCGACGAATTCAAGCCCGGGGACCGGGTCGCCTATGCCGGCGGACCGCTGGGCGCCTGCGCCGAGGCGCGCTGCCTTCCGGCCGAGGCCGCGATCCGGCTGCCGCGCGACATCGGCGATCGCGACGCCGCCGCGCTGATGCTGAAGGGCCTGACCTCGCACTACCTGCTGCGCCGCACCTTCCCGGTGAAGCGCGGCGACGTGCTGCTCGTGCACGCAGCCGCGGGCGGCGTCGGCAGCGTGCTGGTGCCCTGGGCGAAGCACCTGGGCGCGACCGTGATCGGCACCGCCGGCTCGGCCGACAAGCGGGCGCTGGCGCGCCAGCTCGGCTGCGACCACGTGCTGCCGTACCTCGGCGGCGCGTTCGCGGCGGAGGTGCGCCGGCTGACCGCGGGCCGCGGCGTGGACGTGGTCTACGACTCGGTCGGCAAGGACACTTTCCTGGAATCGCTGGAGTGCCTGCGGCCGCTGGGCACGATGGTGTCGTTCGGCAACAGCTCCGGCAAGCCGCCGGCGATCGTGCCGAACGTGCTGGCGGAGAAAGGCTCCCTGTTCCTGACCCGGCCCACGCTGTTCCACTACACCGCGCGCCGCGAGGACCTGCTGAGCGCGGCGAAGGCGCTGTTCCATGTAATGCGCGCCGGCGTGGTCAAGGCGCGCATCGGGCAGACCTTCGCGCTGAAGGACGCCGCGAATGCGCATGCCGACCTGGAGGCGCGGAAAACCACGGGCAGCACGGTGCTGCTGCCGTGAATCAGGGCCAGTTGTCGATGCGGCACTCGCGCAGCGGGATGATCGGCTCCGGACTGGCCGCGCCATCCTTCTCGCTGTAGACGGTGATGGTGCAGGCGAAGTAGCCATCGTCGCGATACACCGCGAGGTACTTGCCGCCCGGCTGCGGAGTGAATTCGACCGCGCCCATGCAGGACACGCGGTTGGTGACGGTGAGGCCGCCGGCTCCGCCCGCACTCGAGCTGGATGCTCCCATGCCGAGCCGGAACGGGCGTCCTGCCGCGACGCGCAGACTCGGCGCCTCGGCCCCTCCTGCATGAAACATCCCCAGCAGCTCGGCGCGGTGCAAGTCGGTGCAATGCTCGCCGTCGAGATGCAGCGCCCCGGTCGGCACCCCGCCGAGGTCGCTCGCCAGCACGAGCGTCGCGCCTGCCTCGTCCGCGGCGGGCTCGTGGTAGCTGCGCGGGCCGATGCAGCCCGCCGCGAGCAGCGCCAGGGTTGTCGCGGTGATGCGCCTCAACCGCCCGCCCCGCCCGGCCCCTTGATGCCGCCGGTGGTCAGCTCCGCGGGATTCAGCAGGCTGGCCAGTTCCTCGCGCTTCATGCCGGTCTCGGCCTGGGCCACGTCGAGGATCGGCTTGCCTTCCTTGTAGGCCTTCTTGGCGATCGCTGCGCCCTTCTCGTAGCCGATCACGGCGTTGAGCGCGGTGATGAGGATCGGGTTCTTCTCCAGCGCGCCGGCGATGCTCTGCCGGTTCACCTCGAAGCCGGCGATGGCCGAATCCGCCAGCAGCCGCGACACGCTGGCCAGGATCTCGATGCTCTCCAGCAGCGTGTACGCCACCACCGGCAGCATCACGTTGAGCTGGAAGTTGCCCGACTGACCGGCCAGCGTGATGGTCGCGTCGTTGCCGATGACCTTGGCGGCAACCATCGCGGTCGCCTCCGGGATCACCGGGTTCACCTTGCCCGGCATGATGCTGGAGCCAGGCTGCAGCGCCGGCAGGGCAATCTCGGCCAGACCCGCCAATGGCCCCGAGTTCATCCACCGCAGGTCGTTGGCAATCTTCATCAGCGACACCGCAACCGTCTTGAGCTGGCCCGACAGCTCGACGGCGGCGTCCTGCGACGACAGGCTTTCGAAGAAATCCGGGCTCGCGGTGAAGGCGACGCCGGTGCGCCGGGCCAGCGCCGCGGCGAACTTCGCGCCGAACTCCGGGTGCGCGTTGATGCCGGTGCCGACGGCGGTGCCGCCCTGCGCCAGCGCGTGGATGCGGGGCTGCGCGGCCTTGACCCGGGCCACGCCGTTGCGGACCTGCTGCGCCCAGCCGCCCAGCTCCTGCTCGAAGCGCACCGGCATCGCGTCCATCAGGTGCGTGCGGCCGGTCTTGGTCACGCCCTTCAGGCTGGCGCCCTTTTTCGCGATCGTGGCCGCGAGGTGCTCGAGCGCCGGCAGCAGTTTCTCCTGCAGCGCCAGCGCCGCGGCGACGTGAATGGCCGTCGGGATCACGTCGTTCGAGCTCTGGCCCATGTTGACGTGGTCGTTGGCGTGCACCCGGGTCCCTGCGTTCGCCGCCAGGTGCGCGATGACCTCGTTGGCATTCATGTTCGACGAGGTGCCGGAGCCGGTCTGGAACACGTCGAGCGGGAATTGCGCGTCGTGGCGGCCCTCGGCGACCGCGAGGGCGGCGTCGCGGATGGCGGCGGCCAGCGGCGCTTCGAGCAGGCCCAGCTCCCGGTTGACCTCGGCCGCGGTCGCCTTGATCAGGCCCAGGGCCCGGATGAAGCCGCGCGGCATGCGCAGGCCGGAGACCGGAAAGTTGTTGCAGGCCCGCTGCGTCTGCGCCCCCCACAGGGCATCGGCCGGCACGTCCAGCTCGCCCATGCTGTCCTTCTCGGTGCGGAATCCCTGCTTCGCCATCGCTTCGTCCCCGTGAGTGCGCGCTGCGCCGTACAATGCGGCGCGCAATTCTAACGAACGCGCACGGGAGTGCGATGAACCTCACCTCGCTCACCGCGATCTCGCCGATCGACGGGCGCTACGCGGAAAAGACCTTCAGCCTGCGCGAGATCTTCAGCGAGTACGGCCTGATCCGTTACCGCGTGCAGGTCGAGCTGCGCTGGCTCCAGGCGCTGGCCGCCCATCCCGGCATCGACGAGGTGCCGGAGCTGTCGGCCGCCGCGCAGAAGAAGCTGCAGCAGATCCTCGACGGCTTCGACGTAGCGCAGGCCCAGCGCGTCAAGGCGATCGAGGACACCACCAACCACGACGTCAAGGCGGTCGAGTACTGGCTGAAGGAGAAATTCAAGGCGCACCGGGAGCTGGATGCGCTGAAGGAATTCCTGCACTTCGCCTGCACCTCCGAGGACATCAACAACCTGGCCTACGCGCTGATGCTGCGCGACGCGCGCGACACCGTGCTGCTGCCGGCGCTGGATCGCCTGATCGATCGCATCGCGGCCCTCGCGCGGCGCTACGGCGACCAGCCGATGCTGGCGCGCACGCACGGCCAGCCGGCCTCGCCCACCACGCTCGGCAAGGAGCTGGCGGTGTTCGTACAGCGCCTGCGGGGCCAGCGGCGGCAGTTCGCCGCGGTCGAGATCCTCGGCAAGATGAACGGCGCGGTGGGCAACTTCAACGCGCATCTCGCCGCGTATCCCGCGGTGAACTGGGACAAGCTCGCCGGCGCCTTCCTGAAGGACCTCGGACTCGCCCGCAGCCCGGCGACGACGCAGATCGAGCCGCACGACTGGATCGCGGAATATTTTGACGCAATGGCGCGCTCCAGCACCATCCTCGTGGACTTCTGCCGCGACGTCTGGGGCTACGTCTCGCTCGGATACTTCGTGCAGAGGACGGTCGCCGGCGAAGTCGGCTCCTCGACCATGCCGCACAAGGTCAATCCGATCGACTTCGAGAACGCCGAGGGCAATCTTGGCGTGGCGAATGCGCTGTTCCGCCACCTGTCCGGGAAACTGCCGGTGTCCCGCTGGCAGCGCGACCTGTCGGACTCGACCGTGCTGCGCAATCTCGGCGTCGGCGTCGCGCATGCGCTCATCGCCTGGCAGTCCATCGAGCGCGGTCTCGGCAAGCTCGAAGCGGACGCCTGGCGCATCGGCCAGGACCTCGAGGCCAACTGGGAAGTGCTGGCCGAGGCGATCCAGACCGTGATGCGGCGGCACGGCCTGCCCGAGCCGTACGAACAGCTCAAGCGCTACACGCGCGGCAAGAAGGTCGGCAAGGAGGCGCTGCGCGCATTCGTCCAGGGCCTGAAGCTGCCGGAGAAGGAGAAGAAGCGCCTGCTGGCGATGACGCCGGC
>DATLCG010000163.1:0-5976 GCA_035526525.1 Binatia bacterium | reverse complement strand
AGGTTGGAGCTGTGCACGACGCCGACGTGCTGCTGCGGCGAGCGCAGGTTGCAGGGGTCCTTGAAGGTGATCCAGGGATGCCCGGTCTCGAACAGCATCGACAGCATCTTCCGCCACAGCTGCACGGCGGGCATGCGCTTGTGGTTCCTGATCTTGCCGTCATCGGCAAGGCGCTCGTACTCGCAGTAGCGCTGCTCGAAGGCCGCGCCGACCAGATCGTGCAGGTCCCGGGTGTCCTCCGGCGAGAACAGCGTCCAGGGGCCGTCTTCCATCACGCGCTTCATGAACAGGTCCGGCACCCAGTTCGCCGTGTTCATGTCGTGCGTGCGGCGGCGCTCGTCGCCGGTGTTCTTGCGCAGGTCGAGGAATTCCTCGATGTCGCGGTGCCAGGTTTCCAGGTAGGCGCACACCGCGCCCTTGCGCTTGCCGCCCTGGTTGACCGCGACCGCGGTGTCGTTGGCGACCTTCATGAAGGGCACCACGCCGTTGCTCTTGCCGTTGGTGCCCTTGATCCAGGCGCCCATGCCGCGCACCGGCGTCCAGTCGTTGCCCAGGCCGCCGGCGTACTTCGACAGCATGGCGTTGTCGTGGATGGCGCCGAAGATGCCGTGCAGGTCGTCCGGCACCGACGTGAGATAGCAGCTCGACAGCTGCGGGCGCAGCGTGCCGGAGTTGAACAGCGTCGGCGTCGAGCTCATGAAGTCGAAGCTCGACAGCAGCCGGTAGAACTCGATGGCGCGGCCTTCGCGGTCCACCTCGTTGATCGCCAGGCCCATCGCCACGCGCATGAAGAACGCCTGCGGCAGCTCGAAGCGCGTCTTGTGGTGGTGGATGAAGTAGCGGTCGTACAGCGTCTGCAGGCCGAGGTAGTCGAACTGGGCATCGCGCTCGGGCAGCAGCGCCGCGCCGAGGCGGTCGAGGTCGTAGCTCGCCAGCTTCGGGTCGAGCAGCTCCAGCTCGGCCGCACGCCGCACGTAGGCGCGGAAGTAATCCGGGTAGGCGAGCTTCATGTCCTCGAACGTCGGCCGCGACTCGACGATGCCGAGGAACTTCAGCGCCTCGTGGCGCAGCGCGTCGAGCAGCAGGCGCGCCGACACGTAGGTGTAGTTCGGCTCCTTTTCGATCATGGCGCGCGCCGACAGCGTCAGCGCCTGCGCCACCTCGGCCTCGGGGATGCCGTCATAGAGGTCGCGCAGCGCGGCGGCGACCACTTCGTCCTGGCTCACGCCCGACAGGCCGGCGCACGCTTCCTTCGTCACGCGCTGCATGCGCGCGACGTTGAGGTCGACCACCTGGCCGTCGTCGAGCTTCACGCGCAGCGTCTGCGCCGGCACCACGCCGGCGGCCTTCTGCGCGGCGGCCTTGGCCGCGGATTCGGCGGCACGCTCCTGCGTGCGGCGCTCGCGGTACAGCACGTAATCGCGCGCGACCTTGTGCTCGCCGGCGCGCATCAGCGCCAGCTCGACCTGGTCCTGGATGTCCTCGATGTGGATGGTGCCTCCGCCCGGCAGGTGGCGCGTCAGCGCGCCCACCGCCTGCGAGGTCAGCTCTTCCACGCGCTCGCGCACGCGCGAGCTGGCGGCGGCCGAGCCCCCTTCCACGGCCAGGAAGGCCTTGGTCAGGGCGATGTTGATCTTGCTGGCGTCGAACGCGGTGACCTTGCCGTTGCGGCGGATCACGCGGATGCCGCCCGGCGCGGTGGCTGCGACGTCGGCGGGATCGGTGGCTTCGGGCATCGACGGCAGCTGCAGGTTTTCCTGCTTGTCAGCCGTGGACGGACGGGGGGCCTGGTGGGTGGGCTGCATCGGGATCTCCTCCCCTGCAAAAACCGCTAGTTGGAACGAATACCTGCAGAGAACCCCAAGTCGTATGGGAAGGCTTGGGGACTCTGCGGGACACAATATATGGGGTTTTTGCAGACCGTCAACCCCAACATCTATTGCTTAAGCTGTCAGCAGTGTTGTGCATAAACCGTGCAAAAAACCGCCCCTTTCCACAGCGGAAAACAAGGGCGCCGGGGCGAAAAAATGCCCAGTCCGACGAACGGTTTCGGCACGTCGGATTTGGGTGACGGAGGTCACGGAAAGCGGGGCCCGTCCCGCAGCCCCTAGAATTCCACGATGCTCCTCCCCGTCCTCCTCGCCGGCGGCTCCGGCACCCGGCTCTGGCCCCTTTCGCGCGAGCTGTATCCCAAGCAGCTGCTGAAGCTCGTGGACGACCGCAGCCTGCTGCAGAACACGGCGCTGCGGGCGAAGAAGATCCCCGGCGCGCTGCCGCCGGTGGTGATCTGCGGCGAGCGGCATCGCTTCCTGGTCGCCGAGCAGCTCGCCGAGTGCGGCGTCGAGGGCGCGACCGTGATCCTGGAGCCGGAGGGCCGCAACACGGCCCCCGCCGCCGCGGTCGCCGCGCTGTTCGCGCGCCAGCAGCACGGCGCGGAGACGCAGGTCTTCCTGATGGCGGCCGACCACCTGATGCAGGACGAGCGCGCTTTCGTGCGCGCGGCGGTGGCCGCGTCGAAGACGGCGGCTGCGGGATACCTGATGACCTTCGGCATCAAGCCGACGCGCGCCGAGACCGGCTACGGCTACCTGAAGGCGGGCGCGCCGCTGGGCAAGGGCCCCGCCCGGATCGTGCAGGCCTTCGTCGAGAAGCCCGACGCCCGGCGCGCCGCGCGCTTCATCCGCAGCAAGGACTACTTCTGGAACGGCGGCCTGTTCCTGTTCGGTGCGCAGACGCTGCTGGACGAGCTGGCGCGCTTCGAGCCCAAGCTGCTTGCCGCCTGCGATCAGGCGCTGGCGCGCGGCCAGCGGGACCTGACGTTCGTGCGCCTCGACCGCGAGTGCTTCGCGCGCGCGCGCAAGGAATCCATCGACTACGCGGTCATGGAAAAGACTGGCCGCATCGCGCTGGTGCCGCTCGACGCCGGCTGGGACGACGTCGGCGCCTGGAGCTTCCTCGGCAACCTGCCCGCCGACAGGCGCGGCAACGTGGTGCGGGGCGACACCTGGCTGGCCGACACCGAAGACTCGCTGATCCACGCCGAGAGCCGGCTGGTGGCGGCGGTCGGGCTGCGCAACCACATCGTGGTCGAGACGCGCGACGCGGTGCTGGTCGCGGCACGCGACCGCGCCCAGGATGTCAAACAGATCGTGGCGGCCCTGAAGCAATCGAAGCGACCGGAGGCGGAAGACCATCCCAAGGTCTATCGCCCGTGGGGCTGGTACGAGACGCTGACCAGCGCGCCGCAGTTCCAGGTGAAGCGCATCGCGGTCAAGCCCGGCCACAAGCTCAGCCTGCAGCTGCACCACCGCCGCGCCGAGCACTGGATCGTGGTGCGCGGCACGGCACGCGTGACCTGCGGCGATCGCACCTTCGACCTCGCCAGCAACCAGTCCACCTTCATCCCGCTGGGCGCGCGCCACCGCCTGGAGAACGCCGGCAGCGAGCTGCTGGAGATCGTCGAGGTGCAGTCCGGCGATTACTTCGGCGAGGACGACATCGTGCGGTTCGAGGATTCTTACGGACGGGTGAAGGGCTAGCGCCCCTCTCCGGAGGCCCGCGGGGAGAGGGGCCCGATCTCAGGCATCATTGCCCGCAGCCCGCGGCACAGCGGGCGCGAGGAGAGTCGCGATGAAAGAACTGCGCGGGCATTTCAGCCAGCTGTTCCTGAAGGTCACCGAGCCGATCGTGTTCGGCCGCCGCGGCGTGACGCTCACCGTCGTCGGGCTGGTCACCCTGTTCATGCTGGCCATGGCCGCGCGCCTGAAGCCGGACGCCGGCTTCGAGAAGCAGCTGCCGCTGCAGCACCCGTACATCCAGGTGTTCAAGGAGTACCAGGCGCAGTTCGGCGGCGCCAACCTGGTGCTGGTCGCGGTCGAGCAGAAGGACGGCCAGGAAATCTACACCCCGGACTTCCTCGAGACGCTGCGCAAGGTCACCGACGAGGTGTTCTTCCTGCCCGGAATCGACCGCGCGCGCGTGTCGTCGCTGTTCACGCCCGACGTGCGCTTCATCGAGGTGGTCGAGGGCGGCTTCTCGGGCGGCAACGTCATCCCCGCGGACTACACGCCCAACGCCGAGATGCTGGCGCGCATCCGCAGCAACGTGTCCAAGGGCACCAACCTGATCGGCCGGCTGGTCGCCAACGACCAGGCCGGCGCCATGGTGTTCAGCGAGCTGCTCGAGTTCGATCCCCTTACCGGCGAGAAGCTCGACTACGTGCAGGCGGCGAAGCGGCTCGAGGACCTGCGCGCGAAGTTCACGCGGCCGTGGGCGTACGAATACAAGGTGACGCGCGACGTCGGGCCGTTCCACGCCGGCGACGTGGTGGAGCACCGCTACGGCGACAGCGAGACCGCGCCCAAGGCCGAGAGGCTCACCGCGGTCTACACCGACGAGATCCGCAAGGTGACGATGGTGCCGGTGCCGAAGGACGCGCTGCAGGTCACCGCCGTCAAGAACGACGACTACAACGCCAACGTCAACATCCACATCATCGGCTTCGCCAAGGTGGTCGGCGACGTCGCCGCGGCGACGGTGGAAGTGGTCGGCTTCTTCGGCCTGACGCTGTTCATCACGCTGCTGCTGCTGTGGTTCTACTGCGGCTCGCTGCGCATCGCGCTGCTGCCGCTGGGCTGCGCCGTGCTTGCCGTGATCTGGGAGCTGGGCATGCTGCACCTGTTCGGCTTCGGGCTCGATCCGTTCGCGATCCTGGTGCCGTTCCTGGTGCTGTCGGTCGGCGTTTCGCACGGCGTGCAGATCACCAACTTCTGGCTGTACGAGATGACCGACAAGGGGCTCGACAGCTTCGCCGCGTCGCGTGCCACCTTCCGGCGGCTGGTGATCCCGGGCATCACCGCGCTGCTCACCAACATCGTCGGCTTCGGCACCATCCTGCTGATCCCGATCCACATCATCCAGGAGATGGCGTGGAACGCGTGCTTCGGCTGCGTCGCCATCATCGTCACCAAGAAGATCCTGCTGCCGAACCTGCTGAGCTTCGCGCACGTGCCGGACCTGAAGAAATTCCAGGAGCACCAGCGCCGGCGCGATGCGCTGTTCGCGCCGGTGTGGCGCGGCATCGCGCACATCACCGACCGCAAGGTGGCGACCGTGGTGCTGGCGCTGGCCGTGGCGATCTACGGCTGGTCGGAGTGGATGAAGCGCGACCTCAAGATCGGCGAGCTGCATCGCGGCGTGCCGGAGCTGCGCCCGGACTCGCGCTTCAACCAGGACGCCAACGCCATCGGCAGCCACTTCGCCATCGGCATCGACCAGCTCAAGGTGATCGCGGCGGCGCAGCCGCAGAGCTGCGTCGACTACGCGACGATGGACACCATCGACCGCTTCGCCTGGCGCATGCGCAACCTCGCGCCGGACGTGCAGAAGGTGATCTCGCTGCCGCAGGCGGCCCGCATCGTCACCGGCGGCTTCAACGAGGGCAACCCGAAGTGGAAGGTGCTGCCGCGCAACTCGTCGATGCTGGTGCAGGCGACCAACCCGTTCGACACCGCCACCGGCCTGCTCAACAGCGACTGCAGCGCGATCCCGATCCTGATCTTCACGCAGGACCACAAGGCCGAGACCATCGACCGCGTCATCGCCGCGATCCGGGAGTTCCAGAAGGAAGCCGAGGGCGGCCCGGTGGAGTTCAAGCTGGCCTCCGGCAACGTCGGCGCGCTCGCCGCGCAGAACGCGGTGATCCGCGACACCGAGCGGCCGATGCTGTTCTGGGTCTACGGCGCGATCGCGCTGTGCGTGTGGCTGAGCTTCCGCACGGTGGCGGCGATGGCCTGCGTGCTGCTGCCGCTGGCCCTGGTGTCGGTTCTGAGCTACGCGGTGATGGTGATCCTGCAGATCGGCGTCAAGGTGTCGACGCTGCCGGTGGCCGCGTTCGCGGCCGGCATCGGCGTGGACTACGGCATCTACATCTACAGCGTGCTCGAGGAATACATCGCCAAGGGCATGCCGCTGCGG
>DATLCG010000161.1:0-13547 GCA_035526525.1 Binatia bacterium | reverse complement strand
CGCGGAGCGCAGCGGCAGCGCTAGTCGCGTGACGGATGGATGGCGGAGCGCGGCCGCCGCGGACGCGGCGTGCGCGCCGCCGGCAGGTCCCATCCCTGCAGGTCGAAAAGCGGCTTCCAGCGCCATCGGCGTGCGGCCGATCCAGTAACGCTCGCCGAGCAGATGCGCGAAGCGCTCGAGCGTGACGATTTCCGGGCTGCCGATCGCCGCGCCGTTGTCCAGCACGTAGCGCCGGCCATCGCGGGCCGTCGCCAGCGCCGAGACGTGGCATTGCCGCAGCGCCGGTGGACAGGAATAGACCGGCTCGGAGGGTACGGCCAGCGCCGACAGCCGCGTCATCACCGCGATGGCGTGCTCGCGGCAACTGGCCGCGGGGCCGACGTCGGCGAGGGCGGCCTCGTTCACCGCCCCGAGCACGCCGACATCGCCCGAGCGAATCCACTCGCAGTGCACGGTCGCACGATCGGTGACGCCGCCGATGAGGCACGGATCGGCCCAGAACGGGCCGCCCTGCCACGACAATTGCCGCTGCTCGATGCTGGCGCAGCCCGCCAGCAGCAGCACGGCAGCCAGCGCAGCGCGGGTCATGGCGGCATTCTGCGCTGCGACTCGCGCCTTTGCCTTACCATGCGCGCCGCGACGGAGACCCGCCATGCAGGACCAGGAACTCGAGCTGTTCCGCGACAACGTCAGGCGGTTTCTCGCCGAGCAGGTCGCGCCCCACTACGAGCAGTGGGAAAAGGCAGGCATCACGCCGCGCTCGCTGTGGAACCGCTTCGGCGAAGCCGGCCTGCTGTGCGTGGACGCGCCGGTCGAGTACGGCGGCATCGGCGCGCCGTTCGAGTTCTCCTGCGTCGTGCTCGAGGAGATCGGCCGCATGGGATTCGGCGCGCTCGGCGCGAACCTCGCCGTGCATTCGGACATCGTCACGCCCTACCTGGTGCACCTGGGCACCGAGGAACAGAAGCGCAAGTACGTGCCGAAGCTGGTCACCGGCGAGATCGTCGGCGCCATCGCCATGACCGAGCCCGGCGCCGGATCCGACCTGCAGGGCATCAAGACCGCCGCGGCGAAGAGCGCCGACGGCTACGTCATCAACGGCTCGAAGACCTTCATCACCAACGGCCAGCACGCCGACGTGGTGATCACCTTCACCAAGACCGACCCGAAGGCCGGCGCGAAAGGCACCACGCTGTTCCTGGTCGATGCGGCCACGCCCGGCTTCTCGCGCGGCCGCAACCTCGAGAAGCTCGGCCAGCACGCGGGCGACACCTCGGAGCTGTTCTACGCCGACGTGAAGGTGCCCGCCGGCGCGATCCTCGGCCGCGAAGGCAACGGCTTCGGCCACCTGATCGACGAGCTGCCGCGCGAGCGACTCACCATCTCGATGGCGGCGGTCGGCGCCGCCGAGGGCGCGCTCGCGCTGACGCTGGACTACGTGCGTAACCGCAAGGCCTTCGGCCAGGCGATCGGCAGCTTCCAGAACACGCGCTTCGAGCTGGCGCAGGTCAAGACCGACATCGAGGTGACCAAGGCTTACGTCCACCACTGCGCGGCGCTGTACGCGAAGCGCCAACTCGACGTACCGACGGCGGCGATGTGCAAGCTCGCCGCGGCCGAAACCCAGTTCCGCGTGGCCGACCGCTGCCTGCAGCTGTTCGGCGGCTACGGCTACATGACCGAGTACCCGATCGCACGCCACTTCGCCGATGCGCGCGTGCAGCGCATCTATGGCGGCACGTCGGAGATCATGAAAGAGGTGATCGCCCGGTCATTGCTCGGACGCTGATGGCGTCCGCCTGGCGCCGCATTGCGGCGCCGGGTTGCGGTCAGTGCGCCAGCGTCCAGGCGATGCGGCCCAGCGCACCGAGGATCAGCACCCCGTTGGCCAGGAAGGCGACGAGGAAGCCCGTGCTGCGCTTCTTCGCTTCGACGTAGTAGCCGCGCGCATACAGGATGCGCCCGACGATCCACACCAGGCCCAGCGCGGCGGCCCAGCGGTCGGACACGTAGTAGGCGAACAGCCACAGCGCCGGCAGGTACAGCATCATCGACTCGAGCGTGTTCTGGTGCGCGCGGAACGTGCGCTCGAACTCCGGATGTCCGGTGGTGGCCGGCGGCTCGATCTGGAAGCGCCCGCGGGCGCGGCCGACCTTGAGGCTCAGCGTGAAGAACAGCAGCAGCGACAGCAGCGTGACGAGTGCGGTGTAGTGCATTGGAATTTCCCCCGAAGGAAGCGGCACTCTAGCCGAAGCCGCGCAGCCGCACGCGGCACAGGCGCGCCGCCGCCGCGGCATCGTCGGGGTCGCTCAGCAGCCATGCCGATGCACCGCCCTCCTCGACGACGAGGCCTTCGAACTTGGCGCGGCTGCGCTGGCCGTCGGCTTCCAGCACCGGCACCCAGCGCGCACCGTCACTCTCGATGCGCCCCAGCACCGAGCCCGTGACCGGGCCGTCGGCGATCGCGTCGGGGGTGCACTCGGCGGCGGCGAGAAACCACAGCGCAGAGGGCCCCGCGGCGGCGTCGGTGAAATGCAGCGGCACGCCGTCGAGCGAGCCGAGGTCGCAGCGCGTGCACGACTCGATCGCCGGCACGGCATGCTCGAGCGCTCCGGGCGCCATTCGCAGCAGCGCGCTGGCCGACGTGCCCGCGCCGCGGTGCGTCAGCCACAACGCGCCGCCGTGCCGCGCGGCGCCCTCGATGTTGGGCGCCGCGCCGAGCACCTCCGCGATCGCCGCGTACCAGCCGGGCCGCGCCTGCACCTCGGCGCGCCCGCGCGCGAGGTCGAGGCGGGCGACGGCGCAGCGCTGGGGCAACGAGCCCGACCCGAGCAGCCACGCGACGCCGTCGTGCGCCAGGGCCGCCTCGAAGTCGGGCTTCAGCGGCTTGCCCAGGCGCACGCCGTCGCCGCGCAGGAGCCACGGCTCGAGCCGGCCGGCAGGCTCGATCCACACCGCGGCGAAGGCGTCGTCCTGCACCGCCAGCAGCCGCGCGCCGACGCGCACCAGCGCGGAGCCCGCCGTGACGCGGCGCGGGCCGTCGCTCAGGTCGAACGACTCGACGATGCGCGCCTCCAGCGCGGCATCCGCCCGGCCGCGCAGGACGGCGGCTATTCGAGTGCCGCCATGCCGCCATGCACGCGCCGCACGGTGAAGCCGGCGGCCTGCAGGTCGGCGATGATCTGGTGCGAGTGCGACTCGTCCTGCGCCTCGATCAGCATCTCCAGCGTCGCGCTCTTGGCCAGACCCGTGGACAGGCGCTCGTGGTGCACCTGGATGATGTTGCCGCCCGACTCGCCGACGCGGCCGGCGACGCGCGCGAGGAAGCCCGGGCTGTCCTCGATCTCGATCGACAGCGAGACCAGCCGCGATTCGTGCACCAGCTGGCGCATGAGCACCGAGGCCAGCATGCGCGGATCAATGTTGCCGCCGGACACGATCAGGCCGACCTTGCGGCCGGCGTAGCGCGCCGGGTCGGCCAGCACCGCGGCGAGGGTCGCGGCACCGGCGCCTTCCGCCACCACCTTCTCGATGTTGGCGAGCAGCCCGAGCGCGCGCTCGATGTGCGCTTCCTCGACCCGCACCAGCTCGGCGGCGTGGCGGCGGATGTGCGGCAGCGTGTTCATGCCGACGGTCTTCACGGCGATGCCTTCCGCCAGGGTCGGCCCGCCCTTGACCAGGTTGGCGTCACCTTGGAGCGCCGCGTAGGCGGAGCAGTAGCCGGCCGACTCGACGCCGATCATCCGCACCTCCGGCTTCAGCCCGTGCGCGGCGACGGCGCAGCCCGAGAACAGGCCGCCGCCGCCGAGCGGCACGACGATCGTGTCCAGTTCCGGCACGTCCTCCAGCATCTCCAGAGCGACCGTGCCCTGCCCGGCCATCACCAGCGGATCGTCGTAGGGGTGCACGAGGATCAGGCCTTTCGGCAGCAGGTTTTCCTTCATCCACTCGTAGGACTCGGCCAGCGTCGAGCCGTTGAGCACCACTTCGCCGCCGAGCTCGCGCGTGTTCTTCACCTTGGTGAACGGCGTGTTGCGCGGCATGACGATGGTGCTGCGGATGCCGAGCCGGGTGGCATGGTGTGCCACCGCCTGCGCGTGGTTGCCGGCCGACATGGCGCAGACGCCGGCCTTCTTCTCGGCCTCGGTCAGCCGCAGGAGCTTGTTCAGCGCACCGCGCTCCTTGAAGGCCGCGGTGAACTGGAAATTCTCGAACTTGAGCCAGAGCTGCGCGCCGGTGAGCTTGGACAGCACGCGCGACGGCGTGCATGGCGTGTGCACGACGTGCCCGCGGATCGCCTGCGCGGCGTCGCGGACGTCCTGGAGGGTGGGATTCATGTGGACCCTCAGCGGCCGCGCCGCGTGCGCGCGGTGCGGCCGACCCGGCTGACCTCGCCGTTCTTGAAGATCACGCTGCGCGTGCCGCGGTCGTCGCGGTAGGTCCAGGTGGCGTGGCCGGTGCCGTAGCTCTCGCTCTCGGCCACGCGCTCCGGCTCGCCGACGGCGCTGCGCACCTCGCCTTCCGTCATGCCTTCCACCACGCGGTGCTCGACGATCGCCGAATGCACCTTCTCCGCGTGCGCGGCTTTCTGCTGGTGTCCTTTGACCCACTCGGCGTCGGCACGATGGCGCGAGGACGTTTCGCGGCTGAGCCGCTGGTCGGCGGCGCGGGCGAGGTCGCGCTCCGCGGCGGTCGGCGGACCGATCAGGTTGGGCGGGGGCAACTGCTGCGACGGGGCGCCGGGCGCGCAGGCGCGGTCCGTGTAGGTGACGTGGCCGTCGTGGACGCAGCGGTACACCTCGGCGCGCGCCGGCAGGGCGGCCGCGAAGGCCGCAAGCAGCGCCAGAACCAGCCCTCGCATCGCGTCTCTCCGGGTCGTTTCGCGCGGGGATTATAGGTCCGCGCGCCCGGCGGCTGCGGCGCGCGCCGTTATAATCCGCGCCCCGAATTTCCCGGCACGCCCATGCAATACGTCTTCACCATGAACCGCCTCGGCAAGATCGTTCCGCCGAAGCGCGAAATCCTCCACGACATCTCGCTGAGCTTCTTCCCGGGCGCCAAGATCGGCGTGCTGGGCTACAACGGCGCCGGCAAGTCCACGCTGCTGCGGATCATGGCCGGCGTCGACGTGGAGTTCGTCGGCGAGGCGCGGCCGCAGCCGGGGCTGAAGATCGGCTACCTGCCGCAGGAGCCGCAGCTCGATCCGAAGAAGGACGTGCGCGGCAACGTCGAGGAAGCGCTCGGCGAGGTGCTCGGCATGAAGGCCGAGCTGGAGAAGGTTTACGCCGCGTACGCCGAGGAAGGCGCCGACTTCGACAAGCTGGCCGCGAAGCAGGCCGCCCTCGAGGCCAAGATCGCCGCGTCCGGGGCCGAGAACGTGGACCTGGTCCTCGACAAGGCCGCCGAGGCGCTGAACCTGCCGCCATGGGACGCGGACGTGACGAAGCTGTCCGGCGGCGAGCGCCGGCGAGTTGCCCTGTGCCGGCTGCTGCTCAGCAAGCCCGACATGCTGCTGCTGGACGAGCCCACCAACCACCTGGACGCCGAGTCCGTGGCCTGGCTCGAGAAATTCCTCAACGACTTCCCCGGCACCATCGTCGCGGTGACGCACGACCGCTACTTCCTCGACAACGTCGCCGGCTGGATCCTGGAGCTGGATCGCGGCACCGGCATTCCCTGGAAGGGCAACTACTCGTCCTGGCTCGAGCAGAAGGAAAACCGCCTCGAGCAGGAGCAGAAGACCATCGATGCGCACATGAAGGCGATGAAGGAAGAGCTGGAGTGGGTGCGCAAGAATCCGAAGGGCCGCCAGGCCAAGAGCAAGGCGCGCGTGCAGGCCTTCGAGGAGCTGGCGTCGAAGGAATTCCAGCAGCGCGCCGAAACGCAGGAGATCTACATCCCGCCGGGCCCTCGCCTCGGCGACGTCGTCATCGAGGTCAAGGACCTCGAGAAGAAGTACGGCGACCGCACGCTGTACAAGGGACTGGGCTTCCGCATCCCGCGCGGCGCCATCGTCGGCATCGTCGGCAGCAACGGCATGGGCAAGACCACGCTGTTTCGCATGATCACCGGCGAGGAGCAGCCCACCTCCGGCGAGATCAAGATCGGCGAGACCGTGAAGTTCGCCTACGTCAACCAGGGCCGCGACACGCTGAACGGCGACAACACCGTGTTCAAGGAGATCGGCGGCGGCAACGACATCATCCGCGCCGGCTCCTACGAGATGCCGGCACGCGCCTACATCGGCCGCTTCAACTTCAAGGGCGAAGGCCAGCAGAAGCGCGTCAAGGACCTGTCCGGCGGCGAGCGCAACCGCGTGCACCTGGCCAAGCTGCTGCTGAAGGGCGGCAACGTGCTGCTGCTCGACGAGCCCACCAACGACCTCGACGTGGAGACGCTGCGTGCGCTGGAGGAGGCGCTGCTCGCCTTCCCCGGCTCGGCGCTGGTGATCTCGCACGACCGCTGGTTCCTCGACCGCGTCGCCACGCACATCCTCGCCTTCGAGGACTCCGGCGAGGTGGTGTGGCACGAGGGCAACTACCGCGACTACGAGGACGACTTCCGCCGCCGCACCGGCGCCGAGCCGGGCGTCAACCGCCGCTCGCGGCATCGCAAGCTGGCCGCATAGGCGTGCCGGTCCCGCCCGGGCTGGTCGAGGCGTACCGCAAGGCGCGCTACCGGGTGCTGGGGCCGGACGGCGATTTCGAGCTGCGCGTGGGCGAGCCGAGCCCGGCGGCGGACGCGCTGCTCGGGCGCGAGGCTGCGTCCTGCGCGGCGCTGCTCACGGCATGGAATCCGCGCAGCCGCACGCGCGACGACGCCGCCAACGCTGCGGCGCAGGCAACGCTCCAGGCCGACCTGGCGGGGCATCCGGTGCACCCGGCCGAAGGCAGTGGCGACAAGTGGGAAGTGGAGCCGAGCCTGTTCGTCGCGGGACTGTCGCGCGCGGAGGCACTGGTGCTGGCGCAGCGCCACGGCCAGCACGCCTTCCTGTGGCTCGAGCGCGGCGGGCCGGTCGAGCTGGTGCTGGCGGACGCGCCCGCATGAGCTGCCTGCCCTCCGACGCATGACGCTCGCCTATCGCTGGCACGGCGGCGCGCTGGCGCCGATTGACGAGCCGCACCGCATCGCCGCCGCGGACCTGCTGCACGTGGACGCGCAGAAGCAGGCGCTCATCGCGAACACGCGGCAGTTCGTCGACGGCCGCACCGCGAACCATGCGCTGCTGACCGGGGCGCGCGGCACCGGCAAGTCGTCGCTGGTGAAGGTGATGCTGGCGGAATTCGCGCCCCGCGGGCTTCGCCTGGTGGAAGTCGCCGCTGCGGACCTGCCGCACCTGCACGAGGTGCTGCGGCCGCTGCGCAAGCGGCCGGAACGCTTCCTGCTGTACGTGGACGACTTCTCGGTGGCCGCGCACGACCCCGGCCTGGCCACGCTCAAGGCGGCGCTCGACGGCGGCGTCGAGGCGCCGCCCGAAAACGTGCTGATCTACGCGACCTCGAACCGGCGGCACCTGATGCCCGAGTTCCACGCCGACAACGGGGAATACCGCTGGCACGAAGGCGAGCTGCACCCGGGCGAGAGCACCGAGGAGAAGATCTCGCTGTCGGAGCGCTTCGGGCTGTGGCTGTCGTTCCCGCCCTTCAGCCAGGAGCAGTACCTGGAGCTGGTCGCCCACCACCTGCGGCGGCTGGGCGTCGGCGCGATGGACGACGCGCTGCGTGAAGAGGCCCTGCGCTGGGCGCTGCTGCGCGCGTCGCGCAGCGGCCGCGTGGCGATGCAGTTCGCGCGCGACCGCGCGGGGCGCAGCTAGCGTCCGAGCAGCGACTTCACCTTCTGCACGTAGCGCTTCATGGCGTCGTCCGAGGACACGCCCTTGACCTTGGCCCAGGCGTCGTACTTGGCGCGGCCGACCATGTCGAGCATGCCGGGGCGCGAGCCTTTGACGTCACCCTCGGTCGCCTGCTTGAAGTGCGAGTACAGGAACAGCATGTCGTCGTTGCCCGGGCGCTGCGTCAGTGTCTTGACGTCCTTCTGCGCCTGGTCGAACTGCGATTTCGTCTCGGACATCGGTCTCCTCCCGGCGTCGGCCGCGACCCGGCTTCGGAGGGCCGGTGATGCGACGGTGTGCGCAAACTTATAGCAACGTCACAGGCGGCTGGCAAAGACGTGACCGGGTCCTTTTTCCAGCGGGAAGGCGACGCCGGCCTCGACCTCGATGTTCACCAGGAACGTGACGCGCAGCCGCAGGCCTATGCCGGCGTCGGCATAGACGCGGTTGAAGGTGACGCTGCCGAAGTCCTCGAACACGTTCCCCGCCTCGACCAGCCCGACCACGCGCAGCCAGTTCCAGTAGACCGGGCGCGCCACTTCGGCGCCGAGGTAGTAGTAGACGTTGCCCTCGAGAAAATTGCCTTCGTGCGCGCGCAGCCGCGACGAACCCCCGAGCGAGAAAGGTCCCTTGGAGATGGTCGCCTGCATGGGCCCTCCCGCGTACGTGCCGAAGGCGCCGCTGATCTCGAAGGTCTGGTGGGGCATGCCGCCGAACGGGACGTAGCGCTTGTATTCGGCCTGGAACTGGCTGTAGCTGTAGTCGGACAGCACGCGCTGCGTGGCGCCGCGCCAGTTGAGGGCGTAACGGCTGCCCTCGTCGCTGTAGATGTTGTCGCGCACGTCCTGGAAGCCCGCGCCCAGCGACAGCGAGTACGCCTCGCCGTACGGCGGCGGCGCGGCGGCCCCCGAGGTGTCCTGGCGCGACCAGTCCAGCCCGCTGTGCACGCCCCAGCCCACGGACGCCGGCCCGATGTGGTCCAGCGAGCGCCCCACGCCCAAGCCCAGCTCTTCGACCGTCTCGTCGTAGATCGCCGGCAGGGTGACCGGGGTCTGCTGGTGGGACGCGGACACCGACAGGCCGTACGGCGTGTCCTGCACGAACGGCACGTCGTAGCTCATGCCGTAGCTGGTGCGCGAGCCGGTGTTGCTGCGGCGATCGTCGCGCACGGCCCAGCTGCCCTTGACCGTGTGGTTCAGGCCCCAGGCGTTGAACCAGCGAAGCTGCGTGCCGTAGGTGGTCTGGCCGTCGCTGTTGACGTCGTAGCGGGGCAGCGGCAGCACGTACCACTTTTCCGCCACGACGAACGTCAGCCGGACGGTACCGTCGCCCATCGGCGTCTGCGTCGCCGCCACCCACTTGAACAGCCCCAGGTCCTGGATGCCCTGCCGGCTGCGCTCGATGCGATCCGGGTCGGCGGGATCGCCGACGCGGATCACGGTCTCGCGCAGCATCACGGAGGCCTGCGTCACCTGGTTGCCGGAGAAAGCGATCGCGCCCACGCGCGGCCACGCCGCGGCGGGGGACGGCATCAGCACCGCGGCCGCGACGCCAGCCGCTGCCAGGCGCAGCCGCGCCAGCCGCAGGCATAATCGCCACCGTTCCCGCCGACCGCAGGACATCCTGATGCGCCTCACCGATCCGGGTTTCCGGCCGTGGCTCGCTGCCGCGGCCATCCTAACGACTTCCTGCGCCGGTACGCCCACGGCGCCGGCACCTGTCCCTGAGACCACGGCCGCACGCCCGGAGTCTGTGACGGACCGCTGGGATCTGGCGCAGATCTATCCCGATACGGCGGCCTGGAAGGCCGACCTCGGGCATGCCGATGCGCAGCTCAAGGACCTCGCCCGCTGCAAGGGTCACCTGGCCGATGGCGCGGCGCGCCTGCGCCAGTGCTTCAACCTGTACGCCGACGTGGCGCAGCGCTTCGCGCGGCTGCAGACCTATGCCTCGCTCCTGCGGGACGAGGACACGCGCGTCCCGGCCCATCTCGAGCTGGCGCAGCAGGTGGAGCTGCTCGGCGTGCGCTTCTCGGAAAGCTCGAGCTTCGTGCAGCCCGAGGTGCTGGCCCTCGGCCGCAAGCGCCTGGACGCCTGGCTCAAGGCGGAGCCCGGCCTGGCGCAGTACCGCCATCCGCTCGAGGACATCGTGCGGCAGGCGCCGCACATCCTGGATGCACGGGGCGAGGACCTGCTCGCGAAGGCGAGCCTGGCAGCGGGCACGCCGGACGCCGTGTACGGCGTGCTGACCGGCGCCGACATTGCATGGCCGCGCCTGACGCTCGAGGGCACCGAGGTCACGCTCGACCAGGCCGCGTACACGCGCTACCGCGCGGCGCAGGACCGCGCCGAGCGCAAGCAGGTGTTCGATGCCTTCTGGAGCAAGTGGAAGGAGTACGAGCGCACGCTGGGCGTGACGCTGTACGGACAGGTCAAGGCCGACATCGCCGGCGCCCGGGTGCGCAACCACGGCAGCGCCCGTGCCGCCGCGCTGGACGCCAACGCCATCCCGGAGTCGGTCTACGACACGCTGGTGACGCAGGCCCACGCCAACCTGCCGACGCTGCACCGCTACCTGAAGCTGCGCGGCCGGCTGCTGGGCCTGAGCGACCTGCGCTACTACGACATGTATCCGTCGATCGTGAAGGCGGACCTGCGTTTCCCGGTGGCCGACGCCAGGCGGCTGACGCTGGAAGCGCTGCAGCCGCTGGGGCCGGAGTACGTGGGCGCCATGGAGCAGGCCTTCGGCGCGCGCTGGATGGACGTCTATCCGCACCCGGGCAAGCGCTCCGGCGCCTACATGAATCCCGGCGCGTACGCCGTGCACCCGTACCTGCTGCTGAACTACAACGACGATTACGAGTCGGTGACCACGCTCGCGCACGAGTGGGGCCACGCCATGCACTCGCATCTCGCCAGCCGCGCGCAGCCCTTCCTCACCGCCAACTACAGCATCTTCACCGCGGAGATCGCCTCGACCGTCAACGAGGCGCTGCTGATGGAGCACATGCTGAAGCACGCGCGCGACGACCACGAGCGCCTGTACTACCTCGGCCTCGCGCTGGAGGGCCTGCGCCTCACCTACTTCCGCCAGACCATGTTCGCGGAGTTCGAGCGCAACATCCACGCCGCCGTCGAGCGCGGCGACACGCTGACCGGCGAGTCGCTGACGCAGTCGTACTGCGAGCTGCTGAAGCAGTACCACGGGGACGCCGAGGGCGTGCTGAAGATCGACGAGCCCTATTGCGTGGAATGGGCCTACATCCCGCACTTCTACGGCAATTTCTACGTGTACCAGTACGCCACGTCGGTGGCGGCGGCCTCGCTGTTCGCGCAGCGCATCCTGTCGGGCCAGCCCGGCGCGAGCGAGCAGTACCTGGACCTGCTGCGCGCGGGCGGCTCGGACTATCCCTACGACCTGCTGAAGCGCGCCGGCATCGACATGGCCACCGCGGCTCCGCACCAGGCGCTGTTCGCGCGCATGAACCGGATCATGGACGAGATCGAGGCCATTCTCGGCAAGAAGTAAGGCTCAGCGTCCGGCCAGCGTGCGCTCGAGGGTGACGAAGCTGATGGCGTGAGCGTGGCGCGGGTCCGGCTCCCGCCGCTCGCGCTGCACCTCGCGCCAGGCACCGCGGTCGAATTCGGGGAACCAGGTATCCCCGGCCAGGCGCGCATGCACCTCGGTCAGCTCGATGCGGCGCGCGCGCGGCAGCGTCTCGGCGAACAGCTGTGCGCCGCCGATCACCATCAGCTCGCGCGTGCCGGCGGCGCGCAGCGCTTCGTTCAGGGTGGCGAACACCCGCGCCCCGGCCGGGCGGAAGCCCTCATCGCGCGACAGCACCCAGTTGTCGCGCCCGTCGAGTGGCTTGCCCAGCGAATCCCAGGTGCGGCGCCCCATCAGCACGATATGCCCGAGCGTGATGCGCCGGAAGTGCTTCAGGTCCTCCGGCAGCCGCCACGGCAGTCCGCCGCCGGCGCCGATCAGGCGCTGCTCGTCCATGGCAACCACCAGCGTCAGGGGCGGCATCGTCGGCGCGGGAGTCATGGCGGCGCGATTCTAAGCGGCGGCGTGCCTTCGGCGCGCAAAAAAAAGCCGCCGGATCGCTCCGGCGGCTTTGCCCGAGCAGGGCTTCAGAGGGTGCCGAAGATCCCCATCAGGCCGATCTGGTCGACGACGTCGTCCAGGTTCAGCGTGGTGAAGTTGCCGCCGACCGCGGCGAGGATGGTGCTGATCTGCGGCGTGCCGCCGCTGGAGTCCACCAGCTCCATCACCAGGTTCTGCAGCTGGCTCAGGCTCAGGTCCGGCATGCCCGGCAGGTCCGCCAGCGTGTCGGTGAGGCTCGGCAGGCCGCCGGCACCGTTCAGCACGCCGGTCAGCGTGGCGAGCGGATCGGCGGTGGGCGGCACCAGGTTCTGTGCGTCCAGCTCCGCCTGCACCAGGGCCGCGAGGTCGGTGATGCCGGCCATCAGGGTGTCGAGGCTCGGCGTCGAGCCGCCCCCCGCGAGCGATGCGATCAGCGCCGCGAACTCGCCGGACACCGGTGTATCGGCCATCAGCCCTTCCAGGATGACCTGGAAGCTGTCGATGCCGACGTCACCGCCGCCGAGCACGGTCTGGAGCGCCGCGAAGATCGGCGTCAGCAGCGTGACCAGGCCTTCGTTCAGCGTGACGACCACGGTCAGCGCGGCCGCCCTGACCTGCGCCGCCCCCGCTTCGACCTGGTCGTTGGTCACGCCGGCCGGCAGCAGGCCGGTGAGGACCGCGAAGTCGGCTGCCACCGCGCCGTAGTAGCCGGTCAGCGAGCCTGCGGTGCCATTCGCATCCATGTTGCCCACGTTGACCAGCAGCACGCCGAAGCGGTCGATGCCGTCGGCGAGCGCGGCGAGCGCGAGGCGCGCCTCGGGCCGGCCGCTCAGCTCCACCGGCAGCAGGCTGGCCAGCGTGTCGAGCTGGTCGGACAGCGTGCCGAATTCCGCGGCCACGTCGGACAGCGACGGAGGCGTGGTGCCGCCCGCGAACGGGTCGGTCGCGAGGAATGCCTGGAGATCGGCGATGGTCGCCTCGATCTGGTCGATCTCGAGCCCGGACGGCGAGCCCGCACCGACCTGGGCCGACAGTGCCTCGAGTGCGATCGTGGCCTCGTCGAGGCCGCAGCTCGCGGCGTCACCGACCGAGTTGCCCGCATCCGCGATCTGCGCCGGGTCCTGCGACACACCCGCGGCCTGCAGCACGTTGGCGAGCGCGTCCACCGCGTCCACCATCCTGGACAGCGCGTCGACCAGCGAGGCAGCCGATGCACCGGCGCCCGGCACGGCCGTGAGGCTGGCACTCAGCTGGACCAGAGCGGCCTGCACCGGGTCGCCCGCGCCCGCGACCGCTGCGCACTTGTCCGCGACGACACTGTCGCCACCGCCGCTCCCGCCACCGCCGCCACCGCAGGCCGAGAGCGAGAGCATCGCTGCGGCGAGCACGCTGACGAGCGCCCGATTCGAATGAAGTGTTTTCATGGCTTTTCCCTTTCCCTGTTATGTGAGGCGACGCGTGCTCGCCGACATGGAGAATAGGCAGCAGGGAAAGCCCTCGGGGCGTCGACGTGTGGTCAAAACCACCGCCTGACGACCGAGTCAGATGTTCTCTCTACGGGAAATTTGCCGAAGCTGTCGCTAGACCGCCACCGGCGCGGAGATGTGCGGGTGGGGCTCGTAGCCCACCA
>DATLCG010000155.1:0-2438 GCA_035526525.1 Binatia bacterium | reverse complement strand
CGACATCAAGGCCCTCAAGCTCAACCTCACGCTGCGGTTCTAGGAGCGCGCCATGAACATCAAGCATGTGATTGCCGCAACGATCCTGTCGCTGCCCTTCGCCGCCTTCGCGCAGCAGCACGCTGCCGAAGTGCTGCTGGTGACCGGCTCGGTCAAGGCCACCGCAAAGGACGGCGCGCAGCGCTCGCTGTCCGGCGGCGACGCCGTGGATGCGGGCGACTCGCTGGTGGTCGGTCCCAACAGCTACGCCAACCTCAAGTTCTCGGACGGCGGCCGCATTCTGCTGCGCCCGAACACCGAGTTTGCGGTGGAGGCCTGGCGCTACAAGGAAGGCGCGGCACCCGCCCCGGAGCCGCCGCCGGTGACGACCCGCAAGAAGGGCAAGACGGCGCCGGCGTCCCCGCCCTCCGCCGGCAACCAGGCTTTCTTCCGCTTGGTGCGCGGCGGCTTCCGCGCGATCAGCGGCCTGATCAAGGGCGACCGCGGGGCGTACCACGTCAGCACGCCCGTGGCGACCATCGGCATTCGCGGCACGGACTACGAGGTGCAGACCTGCACCAACGACTGCCCGTCGGATTCCGCGCATGCCTCGTCCGGCGCCATCGAGGTCGCTTCCAACGACCTCAGCGGCCTGCAGCTCGCGGCCGCGGACACGGGCGGCGGCAACAAGGGTGGCGTGATCGTGGCCACCAACGAAGGCACGGTCGTGCTGCAGACCGGCAAGGGCGAGTTCCTCGTCAAGATCGGCGAGGTGGCATTTGCCATCGAAGGTGGCCAGGTATTCAAGCTGCCCGAGGTGCCCGAGGTGCTGCTGAAGAACGGCGACGGCGACCCGAAGGCCTGCGACTAGGACGACTCGACTCACCCGGGCGGGTTGCAGCGCACGCTGCAACCCGCCTTCTTTTTTGGAGCAGGAAAAACATGACGACCTACAAGATGGCCCTGATTACCGGCGCCTCGTCGGGGATCGGCGAGGAATTCGCGCGCCAGCTCGCCGACCGCGGCAGCGACCTGGTGCTGGTGGCCCGCTCCGAGGACAAGCTGCGCGCGCTGGCCAAGCAGCTGGCCGAGCTGCACTCGCGGCGGGTGGAGACCGTGACGCTGGACCTGTGTACGCCTGGCGCCGCCGGCAAGCTGCGTGAGGCGCTGCAGGCGCTCAAGCTGACGCCGGACCTGCTGGTGAACAACGCCGGCTTCGGCACCGCCGGCGCGTTCTGGAAGCAGGACGCGGCGCGCGAGCAGCAGGAAATCGCCCTGAACGTGGGCGCGCTGGTCGACATCACGCGCGCATTCCTGCCGTCCATGGTCGAAGCCCGCCACGGCGGAGTGCTGAACGTCGCCTCGCTCGCCGGATTCCAGCCGCTGCCCTACATGGCGGTATACGCCGCCACCAAGGCCTTCGTGCTGTCGTTCAGCCAGAGCCTGCGCGCCGAGCTGCGCGGCACCGGGGTCGGCGTCGTCTGTCTCTGCCCGGGTCCGGTGGACACGCCCTTCTTCGAGGCCACCGGCGTGCCCGGCATGCGCAAGACCGTGCCGCGCGGGACCATGGTGACCGCGGAGGCGGTGGTGAGCGCGGCGCTGCGCCGGCTCGATGCCGGCGGCGGCGTGGTGCTGCCGGGTGCGGCGGCCAAGCTCATGGCCGCCGGCTCGCGGCTGGTGCCGCATGCGCTGCTGGCGGCCACGACCGCGAGGTTCATGCGGCGCTGAGGCAAGCCCTCAGCGCGCCCGCAGCAGCGGCTCCGACTCGGCGCGCAACGTCTCGCGGCGGTGCTGGGGCGTGTCCTGGGGGCGCAGGGGCGCGTCGCGGAAGATCACCTGCTTCTGGCGCGGCAGCACGTCCGGTTTCGGGCAGATGTAGACGCGCTCGCTGAACTCCTCGAACTCCAGCGACAGGCGCGACCCGCGCAGCATCTGGAGCAATGCCTGCCGCACGCTCATCTCGCCGCGCACCGCGCGCAGTTGCACCGCGACGAGATCGTCCGGGTCGTACACCACCTGCCAGCCGGTCTGGTCGGCGAAGGCCTGCAGCGCGGCGCGGGCCGCGGTGGATTTCAGGTCCACCCGCACCAGCTCGTGCGCCAGGTCGGCATGCGCGGCTCCCGTCACCGCCAGCGCGGCGGCAGCCAGGGCGCCTCGACAGCAGACCAGGTCCATGCGCGTTTCCTCCGCGGGTTCGACTGGCCCCCGCCGGGGCGGTTTCGGCAGGGGCGTGAGCGCGTTCACAACGCGGCATCGGGGCGACGGACGGCGGCACTGACCCCGCGGGTCGTTGACGCGGAGGAAATGCACGTTCGGCCGCGGAGATTTTCGTTGACCCTGCTCCGGGCGCGCCGCTAAAATCCGCGCCGCGCGCCTTCCTGCCCGGCGGCGGTCCGAGCCGGGCTCACCGATGAAACCGCAATCAACGCGTGGCGTCGCACTGGCCCGGCGGGTGTTCG
>DATLCG010000114.1:0-4732 GCA_035526525.1 Binatia bacterium | reverse complement strand
GAGCCGGTTTCCACCTGTGTCCAGCTGATCTTGCTGTCGCGGCCGCGACAGTCGCCGCGCTTGGTGACTAAGTTGTAGATGCCGCCCTTGCCGTTCTCGTCGCCGGGGTACCAGTTCTGCACGGTGGAGTACTTGATGGTGGCGCGGTCGAGCGCGACCAGTTCCACCACCGCCGCGTGCAGCTGGTGCTCGTCGCGCTGCGGCGCGGTGCAGCCTTCCAGGTAGCTCACCGAGGCGCCGTCCTCGCACACGATCAGCGTGCGCTCGAACTGCCCCGTGTTGCGCTCGTTGATGCGGAAATAGGTGGACAGCTCCATCGGGCAGCGCACGCCCTTCGGGATGTAGACGAACGAGCCGTCGGTGAACACCGCCGAGTTGAGGGCGGCGTAGAAGTTGTCGCCCGGAGGCACCACCGTGCCCAGGTACTTGCGCACCAGCTCCGTGTGCTCGCGCACGGCCTCGGAGATCGGGCAGAAGATGACGCCGGCCTCCTTCAGCTTCTCGCGGAAGGTCGTCGCCACCGACACCGAGTCGAACACCACGTCCACCGCCACGCCGGCCAGGCGCTCCTGCTCCGCGAGCGGGATGCCGAGCTTGCCGTAGGTCTCCAGCAGTTTCGGATCGACGTCCGCCAGAGACTGCGGGCGGTCCTTCATCGATTTGGGCGCCGAGTAATAGGAGATCGCCTGGAAGTCGATTTCCGGGTAATGCAGGTGCGCCCAGCGCGGCGGCGTCATCTTCTGCCAGCGGCGGAAGGCTTTCAGCCGCCATTCGAGCAGCCAGTCCGGCTCGCGCTTCTTGGCGGAGATGAAGCGGATGGTCTGTTCCGAAAGCCCGGGCGGAACGGTGTCGGATTCGATCTGCGTCTCGAAGCCGGCGCTGTACTTGCGCTCGCGCAGCAGGGCTTCGACGTCGCGGTTGCCGGTGGACACGGTCAGGCCCCGCCGTTGCGGCGCAGGGTGGAATCCAGCGCCTGTTCCAGCGCGTGCAGCGGCCCCGGACTCCGGCTTTCGCCGGGGTGACGGCGCCGCAGCGGCGTCGTCATCTGCGCCAGCGACACCGCCTCGAGCGCGCCACGCACCGCCGCGCTGATCACGCGCCAGTTGCCGCGCACGACACAGTGCGGCGCGATGCCGCAGCAGCCGCCGCGGCTGGCGCACTCGGTGAGGGCGACCGGCCCGTCCATCGCGCCGATCACGTCCGCCATGCTGATGCGCTCCGGCGCGCGCGCCAGCCGATAGCCGCCGCGCGCACCGCGCAGGGACTCCACCAGCCCGGCTGCCGCCATGCGCTTCAGGACCTTGCTCACGGTGGGCACGCCCACGTGCGTGCGGCGCGCCAGCTCCTGCGCGCTCTGCAGGCGTGCGGGTTCGGCGGCGAGCACCGTCATGACGACGGTGGCGTAGTCGGTGAGCTTGCCGAGCTTGAACACAATAAAGACCAAATCGGTACGGATTGAAATGGTACGGCGCGCGGGGGCTGCCGGGCAAGCGCCATACTGCGGAATGCCCGGTCCGTCGGTGCTGCACGACTTCAACCACGCGCGCTTCGTGCCGGGCGCGGGCGGCTTCTACGAAAGCTGGTTCCAGCGCGCCAACCATCCGTCGCAGCCGCTGGCGTTCTGGATCCGCTACACCGTGTTCAGCCCCGCGTCCGATCCCAACGCCGCGATCGGCGAGCTGTGGGCCGTGCGGTTCGACTCGCGCGCGGGCCACAGCGCAGCCAAGTCCGAGTGGCCGCTGGCGCGCTCGCGCTTCTCCCGGGATCGCCTGGACGTGCAGATCGGCGAGTCCGTGCTGGCCGACGGCAAGCTGCGCGGCGCGGCGAACAGCGGCGGGCGCCGCATCGCCTGGGACCTGGGCTACGAGGGCGGGCAGGGCCCGCTGCTGCTGATGCCGCCGGGCCTGTACGCGCGCGGCTTTCCCAGGGCCAAGAGCCTGGTCGGCGTGCCGAACTGCATCTACCGGGGCTGGATCGAGGTCGACGGCCAGCGCACCGCGGTCGACGGCTGGCAAGGGAGCCAGAACCACAACTGGGGCGTGCGTCATACCGACGCCTATGCCTACGGCCAGGTGTGCGGCTTCGACGACGCAGCGGACAGCTTCCTCGAGGTCGCGACCGGACGCCTGCGCATCGGGCCGTGGTGGACGCCGCGCATGACGCCGGTGGTGCTGCGGCACGCAGGTCGCGAATACGCCTTCAACTCGCTCCTGCAGTCGACGCTGAGAGCGCGCGGCCGCTACGGGCTGTTTCACTGGGACTTCGCCAGCAAGCAGGGCGCGGTGCGCATCGAGGGCCGCATCGAGGCGCCGCGCGAGGCCTTCATCGGCCTGCGCTACGCCAATCCGCCGGGCGGCAGCAAGCACTGTCTCAACACCAAGCTGGCGCGCTGCGAGCTGCGACTGAGGCAGGAAGACGGCCGCGAGGTTATTCTGCGCGCCGAGCAGCGTGCGGCATTCGAGATCCTGACGGACGACCCGGGCCACGGTGTCGCCATCCGCGCCTGACGGTGCCTGAGGGGGCGGGGATGCGATTCTTCATCGTCGACGACAGCGAGAGCATGATCATGCTCATCCGCGAGCAGCTCGTGGCGCTGGGCCACGAGGTGGAGGGCGAGACCGACAGCACGCGCGCCCTCGCGGACATCCGCCGCTCGAAGCCGGACTGCACGATCCTCGACATCATGATGCCGGGCGTGGACGGCCTGACGCTGTGCAAGCAGCTGCGCGAATTGCCCGAGCTGAAGGCGATGAAGATCATCATGGTCTCCGCCAAGCCGTACGAGCACGACCGCAACCGCGCGCGCGAGCTCGGCGCCAACGGCTACGTCAACAAGATCGCCGAGCGCGACACGCTGATCGACCGCATCCTCGAGATCGCCGAGAGCGTGCACACGCTGAAGTTCTGGGGCGTCCGCGGCACGCTGCCGGTGCCCGGGCCGAAGACCCTGAAGTACGGCGGCAACACCAATTGCGTGTCGCTCGAGCTGCCGACGCGCACGCTGTTCGTGTTCGATGCCGGCACCGGCATCAAGTGCCTGTCCGATGCGCTGCTGGCGGAGAAGCGCTCGCCGGTCACCGCGCGCATCTTCATCTCGCACCCGCACTGGGATCACATCAATGCGCTGCCGTTCTTCGCGCCGCTGTACGTGAAGGGCAACCGCTTCGAGATCATGGGCAGCTCGCACGCCGGCACCAGCATGCAGCAGCTGATCTCGGCGCAGATGGACGGCGTCTATTTCCCGGTGACGGTGCAGGAATTCGGCGCCGACGTGCGCTACCGCGATCTCGCCGAGGGCGTGCACGAGGTGGACGGCGTGCGGGTCGAGACGCTGCTGCTGAAGCATCCCGGGCACTGCCTCGGCTACCGCGTCGACTGCGGCGGCCAGGCGGTGTGCTACGTCTCCGACAACGAGCTGTACCCGAAAGGCACGCCGTACCACGACCCGCCGTTCCGCAAGCGGCTGATCGAGTTCATCCAGGGCGCGCGCGCGGTGATCGCCGACACCACGTACACCGATGCGGAGTACCCGGCGAAGATGCACTGGGGTCATTCGCCGGTGAGCGAGGTGACCGCCGTGGCGCACGAGGCCGGCGTGGACACTCTCTACCTGTACCACCACGATCCCGACCAGGACGACGCCGCGATCGAGGCCAAGCTCGCCGCCGCGCAGCGGCACCTGGCGACGCTGAAATCCAGCACGCGCGTCGAGGCGCCGGCGGAGGGCTACAGTGTCCGCCTCTAAAAAGGTGCCCGCGCTGCTGGCGCTCGCCGTCGCCGCGTGCAGCCCGCAAAGCGTCAACATCCGCGAGGTGGCGCCGCTGCGGTATTCGGCCGCGGTCAACGCGCACGCGATGAAGTCCTGCCTGTCCGAGGCGCACGCGCGCGCCGAGCGCGAGGCGCGTTCCTACTGCGACGCCCACGGGCGGCAGCTGCGTGCCGGCCCGGTCGACCGCCAGGGCTCGGACGAGACCGGCTGCCGCGTCGAGCTGCTGTTCGGCTGCACCCTGCCGCATTCATGAGCTGGGACGTGGACGCGCCGTTCACGCAGGACGTGACGGTGCAGCCCGGCGACGCCGACGAGTTCGGCCACACCAACAACGTCGTCTACCTCGGCTGGCTGGAGAAGGTGGCCTGGGCACATTCCATCGCCCTCGGCCTGTCCATGGACGACTACCGCCGCCTGGGCTGCGGCTGCGTGGTCCGACGCCACGAGCTGGAATACCTGCTGCCGACCTTCGCCGGCGAGCGGCTCTCGCTCGGCACGTGGATCGCGGAGTGCGACGCCAAGTTCACCATGTGGCGTCACTACCAGATCCTCCGCCCAGCCGACGGCAAGACCGTGCTGCGTGGGCGCACGCAGTGGGTGAGCATCGATCTCGCCAGCGGCCGGCTCAGGCGAATGCCTCCGGAGTTCGTCGCGACTTATAAGGCGGTTTCGTAGTTCTTCCGCTACTGGGTGCGGTGGCTGGGCCGAAGCGCGGTTGAGGCTGCGCGTCAACGTTCGGTGGTGGACGGCCGCATCCAGTGCTTCCGCTCCCGCGTGGGGTGGCTGGGCCGAAGCGCGGGGGAGGCTACGCGTCAGCTTCGGGTGGCAGACGGCCGCATCCGCTGCTTCCGCTACTCGGTGCGGTGGCTGGGGCCGAAGCGCGGTGGAGGCTACGCGTCGTGCGCCCTAAGCGGCGCCGGCTTCGCCGGTTCCCTGCGCTTCTCGCCCGGAACGGGGTACCGC
>DATLCG010000057.1:0-13359 GCA_035526525.1 Binatia bacterium | reverse complement strand
CGGGATGCCCTTGCAGCGCAGGTACGCCTCGAATTTCCCGCTGAAGTACGAGATGTCCATGACATAGGCGGTGTAGTGCGGCATGGCTCCCTCGCCTTCCCCGAAACCAGCATACGCGGGGGACGCGGCCCCGCCCCGCATCGGCGTCTGGCGCCGGCACGCGCGGCGGGGTAGCTTTCGGGATGCGGGCCCACGGGGAGGCACGCGCCAAAGGGGGATTCCAATGACGTTGCGCTTCACGCCGTTCGCGGCTGCACTCCTGTTCGCTGCCTGCGCTGCACAGCCGCGCATGCAGCCCGCTGCCGCGCGGGAAATGCTGGCGGGGGCACAGACCCTGCTGGAGCTGACCCAGCTCGTCGGCGTGGCGCCGGCCAAGTGCCTTCCGCTCGCCCGCGGCAACCAGATGTGCACCTGGGAGGCGCCCAGCACCGTGCCGGGCTACCCGGTGCTGGCCGCGATCGCGGACACCGGCGATGTCGCCTACCTCGTGTGCGAGGTGCCCGACGACAACCGTCCACGGCGTGCCGGCTCCTGCCGCGTGCGTGCGCGGCCCTTGTCGCCGCCCGCTCCGGTCGTGGCGCTGCCGGCGATGCCCGGGTTCTGACTTCCGCCGCTCACGGCGGCGGCAAGACCTGCAAAGCCTGCAAGAAGTACACGAGGCCTCATCGCCCGGCGCGCCGAACGCATGCGGCCCGTTGCGCTCCAATCCTTCGAATGGCGCGTTTTCGGAGGCGGTGGTGAGCGGCAGGCTGGACGGCAAGGTGGCGATCGTGACCGGGTCGGACTCGGGCATCGGCAAGGCGATCGCCATCGAATTCGGGCGCGAGGGCGCCCACGTCGTCATCACCTGGCACCACGACCGCGAAGGAGCCCATCGCACCGAGCGCGAGGTGCAGGCCGGCGGCGGGCGTTGCGTCGTGCTGCAGCTCGACGTGCGCGACCCGCAGGAGGTGCATCGCCTGTTCCGCGTCACCCACGACCAGCTCGGCGCGCCCGACATCCTGGTGAACGACGCCGCCGCCTGCGGCCCGGAGAAGGAAACCGCCGACCTCAGCGATGCCGAATGGGACGACGTGCTGAAGACGGACCTGTACGGGCCGTTCTACTGCTGCCGTGAATTCATCCACTCGCGCCGGGCTGCGGGCGGCGGCGGCAAGATCATCAACATCACCTCGGTACACGAGGACCTGCCGATGTACGGCTACGCGGCCTACGACGCCGCCCAGGGCGGACTGCGCAACCTGACGCGCACGCTCTGCCTGGAGCTGGCGCGCGACCGCATCAACGTCAACAACATCGCGCCGGGCATGGTGCTGATGCCCGAAAGCCCGGGCGCCATGGACGATCCGGCCGAGCAGGAAAAGCAGGTGAGCCGGATTCCGCTGCGGCGCGCGGCAGAGCCCTGGGAGATCGGACGGCTGGCGGTATACCTCGCGTCCGGGGACGCCGACTACGTCAGCGGCCAGAGCTTCATCCTCGATGGCGGCCTGATGATGAGCGTCGGCCAGGGCGCCTGAGCGGCGCCTGATCCGGGGCGAAGGCCTACGCCAGCAGCAGCGGCTTCTCCAGCCAGGCTTCCAGCTCGCGCACCGGCATCGCCGCCGCGAAGTAGTGGCCCTGCTGCAGCGTGCAGCCCAGGTCGCGCAGCTGCTGCATCTGCTCCCCCGTCTCGACGCCCTCGGCGACGATCTCGAGACCGAGGTTGGTGCCGAGGGCGGTGGTCGCGCCGATGACGGTGCGCGCCTGCGGCGACGACAGCCGCGCCACGAAGCCGCGGTCGATCTTGATGCGGTGCACCGGCAGTTTCTGCAGGTAGCCGAGCGCCGAGAAGCCGGTGCCGAAATCGTCCATCGCCAGGCGATAGCCGAGATCGCGGAAGGTCTGCAGCGTATGCGCGCATTCTTCCGGATCGACCATCATCGAGCTCTCGGTGATCTCGAAGCCGATGGTGCCCGGCGGCAGGTGGATGCGGGCGCGCAGGTCGGCGAGCAGCGCCGGCAGGCGGCCGCCGCGCAGCTCGCGCGCCGACAGGTTGACCTCCACCGGCAGCGGCCGCGCCTGGCGGCGCAGGTGCGCGGCAAACTCGTGGGCCTGCCGCAGGCAGGCGGCGCCGAGCTCCTCGATCAGGCCGGCGGCCTCCGACTGGGGCAGGAACTGGTCCGGACCCAGCACGCCGCGCACCGGATGACGCCAGCGCAGCAGCGCCTCGACCCCGGCGACCTGTCCGCGGGCCAGGTCGACGATCGGCTGGTAATACGGCTCGAACTGCCCCGTGGCGAGTCCTTCGCGGATCTGCGCAGCGGTGGACAGCTCGCGCCGTGCATCGGCGCGGGCCGAAGCCTCTGCGCCCTCGATGCGGTTGCGGCCGAGCTTCTTGGCGCGGTACATCGCCGCCTCGGCACTCGCCGCGAGCTGCTCCGGATCGTCGCCGTGGATCGGATGCGTCGCGATGCCGATGGACCCGGTCAGGTAGACGACGTCGCCTTCGCGGTAGTGCGGCTCGCGCAGCGCCTTCTGCACCGCCAGCGCCACCTGCCGCAGCTCGGCATCGGCGTTGCGCGGGTCGAGCCCGTCGAGCACCAGCGTGAACTCGTCGCCGCCATAGCGGCACAGCAGCGCCTGTGGCGGGGCGGCGCGACGCAGCCGCGCGGCCACCTCGGTGAGCAGCGCATCGCCCGCCTGGTGGCCGAGGCCCTCGTTGACGCCGCGGAAGTTGTCGAGGTCGAGCAGCAGCAGGGCCACCAGGCGGCCGCTGGTGGCGTTGCGGCCGATCGCCAGCCGCAGCGCCTCTTCCTGCCGGCGGCGGTTGCCGAGCCCGGTGAGGACGTCGTGCAGCGGGCTGCGCGCGGCCGTCGCCTGCTGCTGCGTGGCCTCGCGGCGCAGCCACGCCGCGCGCTGGTAGTACTCCTGGACGTAGCGCGACAGCGCGGTGACCAGGGCGAGCGCACACAGCGCGAGGATGTTGTAGAGCGTGGCCTCGGTCGGTCCGCGCACCCAGACCTCGGCGCAGGCGATGAGGACGATGCCGAGCACGCCCACCGGCGCCAGCGTCCAGAAGAACAGGCCGGCGAACGCCAGCGTGCCCAGCAGCAGGATGCCGACGACGATCATCGGCGCGTCGAAGTCGTAATCGAGCCCGACGGCGCGCAGGTATTCCCAGCCGCCCACGCCGGCGAGCAGCGCGATCAGGGCGCTGGTGTCGGCGAAGCGATGCAGCCGCTTGTCGGCGCTGCAGGCGAAGGCCAGCAGCAGCGCCGGCAGGATCACGCCGAATTCCACCCGGCGCGCGACGTCGAGGTACTCCTCGGGCGGGGACAGCAGGAGCGAGTCGAAGAAGGGCGACGCGGCGACGAGCACCGCACCGGCCAGCAGCAGCACCATGCGCTGCACGATCGCGGCGCGCGCATGCTCGGCGAGGAAGCGCTGCTCGAGCTCGGGCGGAAACCGCAGTCCCCGGAAGCCCCGCCGCGCGTGCTGGTCCAGCATTTCCGCGATATCGACCATGGCCCCCCGACCATGCTTGCCCGGTGGATTCGGCGCCCCGGGCGGGCTTCCAGCGGAGTCTGGCTTCGCGCCCCGGGTCCGGCAAGAGCGACCATGGTCGAACGGCGCAAAGGAGGACTTTTCCCCAACGAACGGTCGCTTTTCACTACCATTCCAGGCATGGGGAAAATTGCGCGAATCGCCGGTGCGGGGCTGCTGGCGGCCGTCCTGCTCGGGCTCGCGGCCAGCTTCTGGGTGTCGCGACCGCTGTATCCGGACCGGCTGGATGACTCGGCGCTGGCGGACATCGCCATCGCCTCCCCCGACCGCGCGCTGACCTTCGCGCGGATCGAGGTGGACGGCCAGCCGCGCGTGCTGCTGGTGACCGGCTGGCACGGCGGACGCGTCACCGGCGTGGACCTGTCGCAGCGCCTGGGCGCCACCGAGACCAGCCCGCTGCCGCTGCTGCAGCGCGTGGGCTACGGCGCGCTGCTCGAGGCCGCCACCAGCATCGCGGGCATCGTCGCCGTGGACCCCGCGCAGCTGATCGCGCCGTTCGACGCGCCGGAGCAGAACATCGGGGTGGGCTTCGGCTACCCGGAGCACGCGCGCGAATCCGGTTTCGACGCTCCGCCCTTCCTGTTTCCGAAATTCGCCGCGCCCACGGCCTGGAACACGACGCTGCCTGCGAGCCGCGCGGCGCGGCTCGACTACGAGGCCGAGCTCGGCTTCGTGGCGATGGGCGAGCTGGCCAGCCCGGTGCCGGCGGTGGGCTTCGTGCTGTGCAACGAGGTCACCGACCGCTGGCCGCTGGCGAAGAATTTCCGGCGCGGCGCGCCGATGGGCACCACGGGCTTCGCCGACGGCAAGAGCGGCGCCGGCTTCGCGCCGGTGGGCCCGCTGCTGGTGGTGCCACGCGACGCGCAGTCGTTCTACCGCGACCTCGAGCTGCGCCTGTACCTGAATGGCCGGCTGCGCCAGCACGCGCGCGCGGCGGACCTGCGCTGGGGGCCGCGGGAGGCGCTGGCGGCGATCTTTCGAGGCGCGCAGCAGCCGTACCGGTATGGCCAGCGCGAGGTGCTGCTGCTGGGCTACGGCGTGACCGTGCCGGCCGGCACCATCGTCTTCTCGGGCACACCGGCCGGCGTGCTGTTCAAGACGCTCAATCTCTGGAACCCGTGGGCCTACCTGCGTCCGGGCGATGAAGTCGTGATCCACGCGGACCTGCTGGGAATCATCCGCAACCGCGTGGTGGAGTGACGGCGCGCTCCACTATCCTTGCCGCCTCGCCGGCACCGCCGGTCCTGCCAGGCCCAAGACGATGACGCCGATCCTGCGCGCGCTGCTCGCCACGCTGCTGCCCTGCAGCCTTGCCGTCGCCGCGGCGCCGGCTGCGCCGCGCGCCGCCGAAACCACCCATCTCGACGCCCTCGCCGCGCGCTTTGCGCCGGTGGACCTGAAAGTGGACCTGTCCGCGCTGCCGGCCGGCGAGCGCCGCTCGCTGGCGCTGCAGGTACGGGCGGCGCAAGTCATGGACGCGGTGTTCCTGCGCCAGGTGTCGGCCGGCAACGAAGCGCTGCTCGCGCGCCTCGCCGCCTACGGCAGCAGCGTGGGTCGTGCGCGCCTCGCGAACTTCCTGCTGCACAAGGGTCCGTGGGACCGGCTCGAGCACGACGCGCCGATGTTCGCGGGCGTCCCCGCCAAGCCCGAAGGCGGAAATTTCTACCCGGCCGACGCCACGCGCGACGAGATCGAGCGCTGGATCGCCACGCTGGCGCCGGACGCCGCCGCGCAGGCGCGCGGCTTCTTCCACACGGTGCGGCGCGCCGCCGGCGGAACGCTGATGACCGTGCCGTACAGCCTCGAATACCAGCCGGAGCTCGCGCTCGCCGCGGGCTGGCTGCGCCAGGCCGCGGAAGCCACGCAGCAGCCGACGCTGCGAAAATTCCTGGAGTCGCGCGCGGCGGCATTCGCCAGCAACGACTACTACGCCAGCGACGTCGCCTGGATGGAGCTCGACGCTTCGCTCGAGCCCACCCTCGGACCGTACGAGGTCTACGAGGACGGCTGGTTCAACTACAAGGCCGCGTTCGAGGCCTTCATCGCCGTGCGCGACGACGCCGAGACCGCACGCCTCGCGAAGTTCTCCGCGCAGCTGCAGGACATCGAGGACCACCTGCCGATCGATCCCGCGCTGCGCAACCCGAAGCTCGGCGCGCTGGCGCCGATCCGGGTGGTGAACCTGGTGTTCGCCGCGGGCGACGGCAACCGCGGCGTGCAGACCGCGGCCTACAACCTGCCCAACGACGAGCGCGTGATCGCCGAGAAAGGCTCCAAGCGCGTGATGCTGCGCAACGTCCAGCAGGCGAAGTTCGAGCGCGTGCTGCGGCCGATCTCGCGCGTCGCGCTCGGCGCCGCCGACCAGAAGCATGTCGCCTTCGAGCCGTTCTTCACCCACATCCTGATGCACGAGCTGGTGCATGGGCTCGGGCCGCACCGCGTGACCGGCAGCAGCACGACCGCGCGCCAGGCGCTCAAGGAGGCCTCGGGCCCGCTGGAGGAAGCGCGTGCCGACGTGGGCGGGCTGTGGGCGCTGCAGTACCTGGTGGATCGCGGCGTGCTGGACCGCGGGCTGCAGGACTCGATGTACGACACTTTCCTGGCCAGCGCCTTCCGCACGCTGCGCTTCGGCACCGGCGAGGCGCATGGCAAGGGCATGGCGCTGCAGCTCAACTGGCTGCTGGACCATGGCGGCGTGGTGGTGCGACCCGATGGCCGCTTCGCCGTGGTGCCATCGAAGATCCGCGAGGCGGTGACGAGCCTCGCCTCGGAAATCATGCGCATCCAGGCCGCGGGCGACTACGACGGCGCCCGCCGCCTGCTCGACACGCTGGGCGTGGTGCGCCCGGCCGCGCAGCGCGTCATCGAGCGCCTGCGGTCGGTGCCGGTGGACATCGCCCCGCGGTTTGTGACGGCGGAGGCATTGCTGAAGGACTGAGCCGGCGCCTGTGTCCGGTGAAGTACAGACCGGACCCCTGCGGCGCGCCCAGACTCGCCGCATGCGCTCTCATCCGAAGCCGTTCCTGCCCGCCCTCGCTGCGGCGCTGGCGCTGGGCCTGGCCGCCTGCGGCGGCGGCTCCGGCAGCGCCGGGTCGTCCGCGCTGCCCGGCCCGGGCCCCGCTCCCAGCCCGACGCCGCAGGGCGCCGACATCGCCGCCTGGGGCGACAGCCTGACCTCGGGCATCGGCGCCGCGGACGGCTATTCGTATCCGGAGCGGCTGGCCGGGATCATGGGCCGCAAGGTCTTCAACGGTGGCGTGTCCGGCCAGACCAGCGACCAGATCGCGGCGCGGCAGGGCGGTGCGCCGGCACGGCTCACGGTCCAGAACAACACGCTCCCCGGCAGCGGCAGCGCTGCGGTGGTGGACCAGTCCACGTTCCCCATCAGCGGCGAAGGCCCGGGCGACATCACCGGCAGCCTCGCCGGCGTGCACGGCACGCTGTCGCTGTCCGGCGGCACGCTGTACTTCACGCGCGATGCCGACGGTGCGCCGCAGAACGTCCCGCCCGGCAGTGCCTTCCATCCCGACACCTTCGGCATCGAGCGGCGCGTCAACGTGCTGTGGATGGGCGACAACAACTTCTATGACGCCCAGGGAGTGGAGGACGACATCGCGGCCTCCGCGAACTTCACCTCCGGCAAGTACATCGTGCTGAGCCTGCTCAACGCCTCCTACGAGACGCAGGGCACCGACGCCTACAACCAGAAGATGCAGATCAACGCCGACCTGGCGCGCTCCTTCGCCGGCCACTACATCGACATCCGCAGCATCCTGGTGTCGCGCTACGACCGCAGCAACGCGCAGGACGTCGCCGACCACGCCAACGACGTGCCGCCCAGCTCGCTGCGCAACGACGCCGAGCACCTCAACGCGGACGGCTACGCGATCGTGGCCCAGCAGGTCGCCGCCTTCATCCAGTCGAAGGGCTGGTAGCAGGCACCGCAGCCCCGCCGGTCATCGGACGGCGGCGGATGGCGTGACCCGCCGCACAGCCGGGCATTGCCGCGGCCGGCGCACCGTTCCAAACTCGTCGACCCCGCCGACACGAGTTTCGCCCATGGATCGCATTCCGCAGCTGCCTCGCCAGCGAGTGCTCATCGTGGACGACAACCAGGACCACCTGAAGCTGCTCGCCACGCTCCTGGAAAGCCTGGACCAGGACGTGAAGACGGCCAACAACGGGCCGGCCGCGATCTGGCTGGCGGCCTCCTTCGAGCCGGACGTGATCTTCCTGGACCTGTCCATGCCCCGCATGCACGGCCACGACGTCGCGCGCGCCATCCGCAAGCAGCCCGCGGGCAAGGCCCCGCAGATTTTCGCCATCACCGGCTTCGATTCCGAGGCCGATCGCGACGATGCGCTGGCCGCCGGCTGCGACGACCTGCTGCGCAAGCCCGCGCGACTCGAGGACCTGCTGCTGGTGCTGCAGGGCCAGCGCCCGGGCCGCCGCGCCGCCAGCGGCTGAGACGCAGCGCACACGCCGCTGCCGGTGATCCGGCGGCCAAGCCCTCCTGTCGCACGCGGCTCGCGCGCGCCCGGCCGCGGGCGCAGCCTGCGGTCATGAAGATGCCGCCGCGCCCATGACCCCCGCGCCCGCGCTGCGGCCGCTGCCTCCCCGCCCCGCTCTACAATCGGCCATGACCAGCACGCCAGCCGGGACAGGTGACGCGATCACCCATCGCCAGCGGCTCGGCATCGCCGCCGTCGAGGAGCTGCGCCAGTCGGTGCACGCCGGACTGCACGAGATCTGCGGCGGCTTCGTGCGGCAGTTCGCCGCCGCCCTGCTCCAGAATGCGGCGCAGATCACCAACGCCACCGAGCAGCGCCTGCTGCAGGAGCTCGCGCGCGGGCTGACCGGCAACGCGACGCGCTGGGTCGAAACCTTCGTCCAGCACGTCGACGCGCATCTCACCGGCGGCGAAGTGGCCGAGGCCCCCGGCACCCAGGCGCATGGCGCCGACGACACCGTGATGCTCGCCAACGTGCAGCTGCGTGCCGAGGCACGCTTCCGCAAGCTGGTGACGGAGCTGGACGCGCGGGTCAATCGCCTGCGCCTGATGCTGTACATGCCGGTGTACACCAAGGCCCTCGCCCCGACCGGGCTGTGCCGCGCGCTGGTGGACACCGCCGGCGCCCTGGAGTGGCCGGTGCGGCAGCGCAAGCTGCTGGTCGAGCGCTTCGACACGCTGCTGGTCCCCGCGCTGGAGCCCTTCTACAAGACGCAGATCGATGCGCTGGTGCGCATCGCCGAGCAGGCCGCCGCAAACGCCCAGGCGGCGCCACCGCCCCCGCCGCCGCCCCGCCGCGGCCGAGGCGCGACGCAGATGGCGCCGCCGCCCGACCCCACCCGGATCGACGAGGACACGCAGGCGATGCTGCAGACCTTCGCGCTGCGCGTCGACGGCGCCGGCTACACCGATGGCCTGCTGGCCGCCGACCTGCTCGCGCTGGCCGACCACCGCCCGCTGCCGGGCGTGACCAAGGACCAGAGCTGGGTGCCGCTGCAGCGCATCGCCAACGCCGGCCACTTCCTGAACGAGGTGATTGCCGACCCGATGGTGCCGGACGAGCAGAAGGCGCAGCACGAGAAGGTGCGCCTGCCGCTGGTGAAGTCGGCGCTGACCGACGAGTCGCTGTTCACCTCGGCCACGCACCCGCTCGGCAGCCTGGTCAACGAGCTGCTGCTGAAGTCGGCCGCGTCGCGCGTCAACGGCAGCGCCGAGACGCGGCGCATGGCCGAGCTGCTGCAGCAGGTGGTGACGCAATTCGACCTGGCGCCCGAGTTCGTGCGCGAGATGATGCAGAACGCGCCGCCGATCCCCGAGACGCAGATGCAGCGCTTCTTCGAGCTGCAGCGCCAGCAGGCGCAGCAGCGGCGCGACTTCGTCATCGCGGAGGCCAAGCGCGTGGTGCTCAAGCAGCTCGAGCATTCCACCTTTGGCCGCGGCACGCCGCAGCCCGCGGTGAAATTCCTCCACGCCGCGTGGGGCCCGCTGCTGACCAAGCGCGTGCTGCAGCACGGCGCCGACCACGCCCTCTGGAAAGCCGGGCTGGCGCTGATGGAGCAACTGCTGGACGTGCTCGACGTCCGCCAGCCGGAGGATCCGCCCTCCGCCGAGTGGACCGACCTGCTGCAGACCATGGGCAAGGCGCTGGTGGCGGAAGGCATGCCCGCGGACCGCGCCCGCATCGCGCTGGGCACCCTCGAGGCCGCGCGCAAGACGCCGCCTTCGGATTCTCCGTTCGGCTGACGCGTGCCTTTGCCGGCCGGGCGGCTCACGCCTCGGCCAGCAGTTCCTTCATCGCTCCGCACTGCGCCCTCAGCGCAGCAATTCCACGGGCGTGGATCTGCGAGATGCGGCCGCGGCTGAGGTCCATCTGGCGCGCCACGTCGGCCATCGGCAGGTCCTGCAGGTAATGGCATCGCAGCACGTGCTGCTCGGCGGCCGGCAGCCGGTCGAGTCCGGCGTGCAATTGCCGGCGCAGTTCTGCCAGCGCGGTGTCGCGATACGGGCCGGAAGCCTGTGCATCGCCCGCGTCGAACAGGCCGGTGCCTTCGAGCATCACGCCGACGGCGAGTCCCACCGCGACTTCGACCAGGCGCGCCACCAGGTCCAGGTCCGCGGCGGCAGTGGCGCCGCGCAGGGAGGCGGCGCGCTCGCGGCGCAGGCGCCGACGCATCGCGCACTGTCCATGGACTTCGGACGTGCGGGCGATGCCGTCGCGCACCGCGCCGCGCAGCCGGCGGTCGGCGTATTGCGCGAAGGGGACGCCGCGCACGGGCTCGAAGCGGTCCACTGCCTCGATCAACCCCACGGTGGCGAGCTGCACCAGCTCGCGCAGCTCGAGACCCGCCGGAAACGGCTGCTGCCGCAGGACCTGAACGGCCACCGCGCGCGCCAGCCAGGCGTAGCGCTCCACCAGCGCGCTGCGCGCGCGCCGGCAACCCGCGTCGCGCCACTCCTGCCACAGCCGGCGCTCGCCATCGTCCGCGCTGCGCGGCGTGCTCACATCGGCGCAAAGCTGCGCACCAGCGACGCCGCGAGCAGGCTCCAGCCGTCCACCAGCACGAACAGCAGGATCTTGAGCGGCAGCGAGAACGCTGCCGGCGGCACCATGATCATGCCCAGTGCCGTCAGCACGGCGGCCACGACCAGGTCGATCAGCACGAAGGGCAGGAACACGACGAAGCCGATCTCGAATGCGCGGCGCAACTCGGACAGCATGAAGGCGGGCACGAGCTGGAAGGTGCCGACCTGATCGGGACTCGCCGCCGGTGGCTTGCCGCCGAGCTCGGCGATGGCCGCAAGGTCGCGCTCCCCGGTCTGGGCGAGCATGAAGCGCCGTACCGGGACGAGCGCCCGCTCGAAAGCTTCGCGGTCGCCCACCCGTCGCTCCAGCCATGGCGTCACTGCCTGGGCGTGAATGGCGTCCCACACCGGCATCATCGTGAACGCGGTGAGAAACAGCGCGACGCTGACGATCACCGGCGTCGGCGGCGTATCGGCCATGCCCAGCGCCTGGCGCAGCATCGACAGCACGACGACGATGCGCGTGAACGCCGTCAGCATGATGACGATGGAAGGCGCCAGGCTGAGGACGGTCAGGATCGCGAGCAGCCGCATCGGCCCGCTCCACTCGGGCTCCCCGGCCAGGCGCAACGCCGGCCAGCCGGCGTCTGCCGCAGCGGCCACGACGGGCGCGAGCAGCAGCACCGCCGCCATCAGCCGGCAGAATGTTCTACGCGGCACGTGGCAGCACCGTGAGCGCCACACCCTGCCGCGCCGCCGCCACGAGGACGCGATCCTCGCCGACGACGAGGAGCGTGATCGCAACGGGTCCAGGCGCCTGCGCGCACCCGATCACGCGCACGTCGCCCGATGCGGGCTCTGCGCCACGCCTGCGGCGCACTGCCACGACACCGATGCCCGCGAGCGTGGCGACGTAGGCCAGGCTCGCGCAGACCTGCCACAGCACGCCATGCGCGTCTGCGCCCGCGCATTCCCCTGCCGCCGGCAGCAGCGCCATCAGCGCGCCCGCGATGAGCCGCCGCACTTACGCGGCCCCGATTTCGGTGATGCGCACGCCGAAGCGCTCGCCGCAGACCACGAGCTCACCGCGCGCCACCACGCGCCCCTCGACGCGGAGCTCGACCGGGGCGTCGACGCTTTCGTCCAGTGCGACCGTGTCGCCTTCGCCGAGTGCGAGCAGCTCCGCGATGCGCAGCTCGCGGCCACCCAGCCGGACTTCGACGCGGACCTGCACGTCCTGCACCAGGCGCAGGTCCGGAGCCGCGACCGCACGTGGCTGCGGAGGCTGCATCGCCAGCGTCTCCAGCTCCGCCCGCGCCGCGATGTCGGGCAACTCGCGCTCGTCGTTCATGGCGCGGGGCATCGCGTTTCGATGCGCAGCGCGCGCCGCCCGGCATGGCGGCCGACTCGCGCCGAGCCGAGCCGTGCGCCTGCCCCGTCGAGCAGCCCCACCGGATCCATCACCCCGTGATCTAGCACCAGTACGTTGCTCACGTGCAGCTGCGCCAGCCGACCCAGGGCAACGTGCGCGGCATCGAAAGCGGCATGGATGCGCGTGGGCGCCCTTGCGACAGCCTCGCTGCGTGCACGCAAGGCGCCCGCCGTTGGCGCCCGAGTCCGCGGCGGCATCAAGGCGGCGACGCGGGTGCGGCCCACGGTCAGAGACAACGCGATCCCGGCGATATCGATTTCGGCCAGCAGGGCGCCGCTGCCCTTGGCGAACAGCGCTTCCACCGGGACCGTTTCCGCCGCGGCACCTGGAGGAAAGAGTGCGTCGGCGAGCTGGCGAAGGCCGCTATGCATCCAGTTCTCGACGAGCGGATGCCGCCACGCCTCGCTGGCGTCGCCGGCCGCCTGCGCCCAGTGCCGGGCGAGCTGCTGGAGCGCGTCCGGCGTGATGCGGACCTGCAGCGCCAACCCCGCGGGATGCCAGGGTCCCGGCACGCTGGCCGGCCCAGGGGCGCGGGCCAGCGATGCGCGGGCGGCGAGGCCCGGAAACTCCAGCGCGCACCATTCGTGGAGGCGGGCCGCGACGATGTCTTGCGCGGCCGCGAGCTCGCTGTCCTTCCACAGCAGGAACGGGCGGCTCACGAGCGCCCCGGCAGCCGCGAATACAGGTCTTCCACCGCCTGGCTGCAGACGTTGAGGATCTGCGAACTGGCCTGGAAGCCGCGCTGCAGGATCACGATCTCGGCGAACTCGCGGGACAGGTCGACGTTCGCGAGCTCGAGGCTGCCCGCGACCACGGTGCCGCGACCGGATTCGCCGGCGCGGCCGAACACGGGTGTCACGCCACGCGCCGCACGGAACAGCACGCCGTCCTGGGATTCGAGCTGGCGTTCATCGGCGACGGTGGCGATGGCGAGTTGCATTCCGCGCCGTTCCTGCCCGTTGGCGTATTGCAGGACGACCTGGCCGCGGTCGTCGATGCGCGCCGCCGCCAGCACCCCGGCCGGGTAGCCGTCTTCCTGGCGGGCCTGCACGGTCGAGGTGGGGCCGCTCGAAAAGGAGGTCGCTCCCTCCAGCGATCCGGGAGTTCCGAAATCGAGCAGCACGTCGGCCGATGCGCCAGGCAGGCGCAGGGCCAGGGTGGAGAACCCCGGCTCAGGGGCACCGGATCCGCCGAAGCGGATTTCGCCGGAGGCCACTTCGCTGCCTGTGGCATCGGCCACGCGGACCTGCCACGCCCCGGCGCGCGCAACGCTGCGCGTGAAGGTCACGTCGAGCAGGCGCTCGCCACCGGACGCGTCGAACACCTGCAGGCCACGTACTTCTGCGCTCAG
>DATLCG010000032.1:0-32056 GCA_035526525.1 Binatia bacterium | reverse complement strand
TGGACCTGGACCAATGGGAGGTCCTGACCGGCGGGCTCAAGTACCGCTACGGGGCGGCGCACGCACCGGTGAATGCCGAGCTCGGCGTCTCCACGCTGGAAAAAACCTACGTCACGAACCGGGCCGGCACCGGTTTTCTCGATTACGACACGACGACCTTCGACTACGTGCTTTTCTACAACTACAGTCCGAAGACCTCGGCGCTGCTCGATTTCACCCGCGGCGCGATCCGGTTCGATTCGGTCGGGTCGCGCGGCGCCGACGGCCTGGACTACCGCATCCGGGCGGGCCTGCGCTGGATTGCCACCGCCAAGACTTCCGGGGACATCCGCGTCGGCATGATGCGGCGCACCTTCAGCGACATCAACGCCGAGGACGTCACGGGCTTCAGCTGGCAGGCGACGGTGAACTGGAATCCCCTCTCCCGTTCGCTCGTCGAACTGCGCACCGCGCGCTCGATCGAGCAGACCTATCGCGCCGACTCGCGCGGGATCGACGTCCGCCTGTACGGCGTGGCCCTGACCCACACGCTGACGTCGCGTCTGAAATCCAGGCTGGACGTGTCGCGCACCGACAGCCTGTTCATCGGCAATCCGACCGAGCGCAATGACCGGTCCTACGCTGCCTCGCTCCGCGGCGATCTGCAGCTGTCGCGCATCCTCTCGCTGTTTGCGCGCGCGACGTACGAGCACCGTTACTCCACGGACGACCGTACGAAATTCGGGCGCGCAGGCGGGCAAGTGGGTTTCCGCATCGCCTATTGAGCTGCCACGGGGTCGGTCCGGCCTGAACCCGCAGTCGGGGCGACGGTTTTTTGTCAGAATCGCTTCATGAAGTCGATGCCGCTCGTTCCCGTGCTCCTGGCGATGCTGGCCCTGGGGGCTTGCGCCGGGGCTGGGCATCGGCCCGCTCCGTCACCGCCGCCGAATCCGGCCGACGCGATCCCGGACCTGCGCGCTTACCGGCTGGGCGTGGGCGACCGGCTCCGCATCGACGTCTATGGCGAAGGCGACCTGTCCATGGATGCCCTGGTTTCGCCTACGGGCCAGTTCAACTATCCGCTGCTCGGCGTCATCACCGCTCTCAACAGGACCGCGCAGGAGATCGCGCAGGACCTGACCACCCGCCTGGCCAACGGCTATCTGAAGGACCCCGACGTCCGCGTCAGCGTCGTCCAGTACCGGCCCTTCTATGCCATCGGCCAGGTGCAGCGGCCGGGCGCCTATCCTTATGTGGTCGGACTCACCGTGGAAAAGGCGCTCGCTTTGGCAGGCGGACTCACCACGCTGGCCTCCACCCGCAAGATCTACTTGCTGCACGAGGACAAGGCGACCAGCCAGCGCAGCCGCGCTGCCCTCGACACGCTGGTGCTGCCCGGGGACACGCTGATGGTCGAAGAGAGCCTGTTCTGAGCGGCATGCGATGAACGAGCCCGTGCTGCCTCCGCTTCCGCCTGCGACCGACCAGGCACAGGTGGCGGCGTTGCTGCGGTTGCTCAACCGCCACAAATTCGAGGTCGTCGGCCTGACGCTGCTGTTCGCCATCATCGGCACCGTCGTGGCGTTTTCCACGGAGCCGACCTACGACGCCGCCGGCACGCTGCTGATCGAGCCGCAGGCGACGCGGCCGGTACAGGTCCAGGAGGTCTACGACCCCGGCTACGGGACCTACGAGTACTACTCCACGCAGTCCCAATTGCTGCGATCGCGGGAGCTGGTGGGCCGGGTCGTCGACCAGCTCGCACTCAGTACCAATACCGTCCTGCTGCCGCCGCCCGAAGGCGACGATCTGGCTCTGGGTCCGCTGCACGTGCGACTGCACCAGTGGTTGCCGTTCCTGCCCGAGCCCGACGCGCCGGCGCCGATGTCCCTGCCCGCCGAGGTCCTGCGCGAGGCTGCCATCAACGCCGTGCTTCGGGACCTGTACGTCGAGCTGGTGCCGCGTACGCAGCTGGTGCGCGTGCACTTCTCCTCGAAATCGCCGGATCTGGCGGCGCAGATCGTCAATGCGGTGTCGGACCGGTTCGTGGACAACGGCCTGGAATCCCGCTTCGATGCGACCGAGCGCGCCAGCCGCTGGCTGACCGAGCGCCTGGGTGATCTGCGCAACAAGCTGGAAACCTCCGAAGCCGCGCTGCAGGCTTACCGCGAGAAGAACCAGCTGGTGAGCATCGGTGGCTCGCGCGGCCTCTACGAGGAGGAGATCACCGACAACGCGCGCAAGCTGCGCGAGGCGCAGCGCAAGAAGACCGAGCTCGCCAGCTCGTACTGGAAGATCCAGCAGGCCGGCAACGATCCCGCCAGGATGCAGGACATCAGCAGCCTGCTGCTCGATCCGCTGGTGCAGAAGGCGGCGAACGACGTCTCGGACGCGCAGCAGGCGATCATCCAGCTGAAGGAGCGCTACGGCGAGCGGCATCCCGCGATGGTGACGGCGCAGGCGCGGGTCGACAACGCGGTGCGCGCGTATCACCACCAGCTGCAGCTCGCGGCCAACGGCGTGAAGGCCGAGTACGAAATTGCCGCAGAGACCGAGCGCGCACTGCTCAGCGTGGTGCAGGCCGGCAAGGAGCGGATCAGGAAGCTGGACGAAGGCGAGTACCAGCTCCGTTCGCTCGAGCGCGAGACGCAGACCAACCGCGACCTCTACGCGCTGTTCCTGAAGCGCTTCAAGGAGACCGACCTCACCAGCAGCTATCAGTCCATCAACGCGCGCATCGTGGACCGTGCCATCGTCCCGGCGGTGCCGGTCAAGCCGAACAAGCCGCGGCTGGTGGTGCTCTGGTGCGGGTTCGGCCTGCTGCTCAGCCTGGCACTGGTGACGCTGCGCAACCTGCTGAGCGAGGTGGTGCGCTCGGTCGAGCAGCTCGAGGAAAGCACCCAGCTGCCGGTCATCAGCGTGCTGCCGACGGTCGCCGGCTTCGGCAAGAAGTCGTCGGCGGTGCAGCTGTGCCTGGAGCAGCCGCGCTCGCAGTACCCGGAAGGCGTCCGCAGCATCCGCGCCTCGCTCTATCTGAACGACGTCGACAAGCGCATGAAGCGCGTGCTGTTCACCTCGGCCGTGCCGCGCGAGGGCAAGAGCAGTCTGGCCGCGAGCTTTGCGACGACGATGGCGCAGATGGAAAGCGTGGTGCTGGTCGAAGCGGACCTGCGCGCGCCCTCGCAGAAGCGCATCTTCGGCATTCCGAAGAACGTGCCGGGGCTGGTGGAGCTGCTCACCGGGCAGGTCAAGCTCGAACAGGCGCTGTTCCACCACAAGGACAGCGGCGTCCACGTGCTGCCGGTGTCGGAGCTGCCGATCAACCCGGCGGAGGTCGTCGCGTCCGCCGCGATGACGCGACTGATCGACTCGCTGGCGGCCCGTTTCGATCGCGTCATCCTCGATTCCCCGCCCTGCCAGGTCGCCGCCGATGCGCAGGTCCTGGCACATCGTGCCGACGCCGTGATCTTCGTGATCCACGGCGGCGCGACCGGCCTGCATGTCATCCAGACGGCGATGAAGCAGCTGCGCGCCGCGCGCGCGCCGCTGCTCGGGCACGTCATCAACCAGGTCGATACGCGCAGCTCGTACGGGTACGAGTACCAGTACTACCAGTACGGCAACTACCCGAAGCAATAGCGTGCGTTCACCCCTGACCGCCGGAAGGCGCCTGGCGGCGGCAGGGGCCATGGCGGTCGCGGGCGGCGTGGCAGTGCTCGCCGCGGCCAGCCTCGCCGCCAGCACCTATGGGCGCCTGGCCGAGCGCGGCCTGACGGAGCCTTACGCCGCACGCCCGCTCGCCGCTGCGCGCATTGCCTCCAGCCTGAACCCCTGGTCGGGCCCCGCGCAGGCGCTGCACGGCTGGATCCTGGCCGAGCGCAAGGACGGACCCGCCTCCGCGGCGGCCTATCGCCAGGCGCTCGCGTGGCACCCCGGCGACCCGCTGCTGTGGAGCGAGTTCGCCCTGGCGCTCGCGCGCACCGGGCAGTTCGGCGACGAGCTGCTGCTGGCGACGGCACGCGCCAATGCACTGTCCCCGACTTCTCCCACCGTCCAGCAGACGCTCGCGACGATGGGCCTGAGCTACTGGGCACGCGGCATTCCGGCGCTGCGCCAGCAGTGGCTGCAGAGCCTGCGGTTCGAGCTCGACCGCGATCCGGAGGCTTTCCGGGATCGACTGATCAAGCTCGGCTACTGGCGCAGCTATTGCGCCCAGGCCGCTTCGGCGCTCGGCGAACAGCCCTGGTGCGACGGGGTGCAAGAGCAGTTCCTGCGCTGCAAGCAGCCGGGCGCTCGTCCGGGAGGGCCCTTGTGCGACTGGGCCGGCTGAAACCCTCCGCGCCGCGTGCGCGGGCCGACACCCCGGTGTTCGTGGCCTTCCTGGCACTGCTGGCCTGGCTGCCCTGGCCGTGGGGCAGCCACCCGCCCTGGGCGTCGTCGCTGCTCGTGCTGGCCGCCGCACTGCTGGTGCTGGTCCGCATCACCTCGAGTCTGCGCGGCACGGTGGAAGATCCGTCGCTGCCACGCGCCGCGCGGATTGCGCTGGCGCTCTGGCTCGCGTGGATCGGCTGGATCACGCTGCAGCTCGTGCCGCTGCCGAGCGCCTGGCTGGCGCGGTGGAAGCCGCTCGTGGCTGCGGTTCATGCCCCGGTCGCGCAGCTCGAAGGCGGACACACCTTCGCCAGCGGCAGCCTGCTGCCCGGCGCCACGCTCGACCAGTGGCTGCTGAGCGTCGGCTACCTGTGCCTGTTCTGGCTCACGCTCGTTCTCGTCGCCCGGGATCGCGGGCGCCAGCGCTGGCTGATGTGGACGCTGGTGCTCACCGGCCTGGCACAGGCTCTCTATGCCATCGTCATGACGCTGTCGGGCTGGGAGCTGGGATTTTTCGGCCCCAAGGAACACAACATCGGTTATGCGACCGGGACCTTCGTCAACAAGAACCACCTGGCGAGCTACCTGCAGCTCACGCTTTCCGCGGGCACCGCGCTGGTGCTCGCGGATCTGCGGCCACGACGCCTCGGCAGCTGGCGGCAGGCTGTCGAAGCGCTGGTGGAGCTCGGGCTGAGCCCGCGGCTGCGCACGCGCGTGATGCTGGCGATCATGGTCATCGCGATGGTGCTGACGCGCTCGCGCATGGGCAACGGCGCGTTCTTCGCGGGCCTGCTGTCCTGCGGCAGCATCTACGTCCTGTTCCGCCACAAGCGCTTCTTCATCCACACGCTGGTGTTCTTCCTGAGCGTGCTGCTGATCGACGTCTGGATCGTCAGCAACCGCTACGGCCTGGAGAAGGTCGCGGAGCGCATCCAGCAGACCGACCTGTCCACGGAAGGCCGCCTGCTGGTGTGGGAAGACGTGCGACCGGTGGTCGCGGCCTACGCGCCAACCGGCGCCGGCCTCGGCACCTTCGCCGCCGCGTACGCGCCCTATCGCTCGCCGGAAGTCACGGTCTACTACGACCATGCCCACAACGATCACCTGGAATTGCTCATCGAGGCCGGCTGGGTGGGCTACCTGCTGCTGGCCGCGCTCGGACTGCTCACCCTTGCCCACGGCCTCGCCACCGTCGCCCGCCGGCACGATCCCCTGGCCTGTGCGATCGGCTTCGTCGGGCCGATGGCGCTGGTTTGCCAGGCCGTGCATGCCACCGTCGAATTCAATCTGCACATCCCCGCCATTGCGGGGACCCTCGTCGTGCTGCTGGCGTTGAGCCTGAGCTGCTCCTCGCAATCCCGGCGTGTCGCCGCCACGGGTGCGCCCGAGACGTAGCCCTGCTGTTGGGGTACAGTGAAACGGCGTGCCGCGTGCCTCTGTCCGGCCGTCAGATCTGGGGTAACACCATGAAATTCAACGTTCTCGCCGCCTCCATTTTGCTTCCGATGGCGGTCCTGCCCGGCCTGGCATCGGCCGAAGGCGGCATCGCCATCCATGTCACCCCGCCGGTCAGTGTCGTGCGCCAGGGCCAGCCGCTGCCCGCCGAGGTCGGCACGATCATCGCGGCCGGCGACGTCATCAAGACCGGCACGGGCGCCGGCGCGCAGTTCCGCTTCGACGACAACTCCGCGTTCGCGGTCCCGGGCGGATCGGAATTGCGGGTGGACGAGTTCCGGCTGCCCAAGCAGGGTCGCGGCGGCTCGGCGCTGTTCGCGCTGCTGCGCGGCGGCTTTCGCACCATCACCGGTCTCATCGGCAAGGCGCGGGGAGACACCTACGAGGTCCGCACGGGTCTCGCCACCATCGGCGTGCGCGGGTCGGCCTACTCGGCGTACCTGTGCGACGCCAAGTGCGCCGCCGAACTTCGTTCGAAGGTCGGCCTCTACGTCAAAGCCGAAAAGGGCCTGATCATCGTCAAGAACGCCCAGGGGCAGCTGTCATTGCGCCCCGGCCAGATCGCCTTTGTCGCCGACGCCGGAACCCAGCCGGTGCTGGTCAGCACCTCGCCTTTCGACAACCCGAAGTTTGCGGCGGGCTTCGACATCGACATCAAATCCCAGATGGAAGTGACGCCGCCCCGCATCGAGCACGAGCGGCCGGGCAGCCCGTCCTGAGGCGCCCGCGCGGGACGGACGGCTAGGTTTTTCTCGCTGCTCGCAGCGCGAGATAGCGCAGGACCGCGGAGTGCGCGGGCCGGCGCAGGCCCATGATCCAGGCGTAGGCCGCGCAATACAGCAGCACGAAGGCCACGGCCTGGCACTGCAGCACCCGCGTCTGGTCGAACGCGGCCACGGCGCCGCCGGTCATCAACAGTTGTGCAGCCCACAGGGGCGGCGTGGTGAACGCGTTCCGCAGCTTGACCGACTGTGCGTCCCGACCTGGAAAGTAGCGGCGCAGGATGCGGCGGTAAATCAATGAATGCAGGTGGCGGGCGTCGGCCGCCCCGACGGAAGTGCGCTGATAGAACGCGCGCCGCAGGACGGAAAACAGCGTCTCCCACACCGGGTAGACGACCAGCACGAACGGAAACCACGGCGACACGCGCTCGTGGCGCCCGACCAGCAGCGCGGCGAGGATCGCGATGAGCGCCCCGAGCAGGTAGGCGCCACCATCGCCGAGGAAGATCCGGCCGTGCGGGTAGTTCTGGATCAGGAAGCCGGCATAGGCCGCGGCGCCGGCGAAGCTGACCAGTGCCAGCGACGTGTCGCCGACCGCCGCGCTGATCACGCCGAGCGCGAGCAGCACGAGAACACCGACGCCCGCCGAGAGGCCGTTGTAGCCATCGATGATGTTCATCGAATGCGCGACGCCGGCGACGGCGAACAACGTCGCTCCGAACGAGACCGGCCAGTAGGCCAGGGCTGCATCCAGCCAGCCCATGTGGGAGCGGTACAGCGCCGCACCGAGCCAGCTGAAGGCGATTGCCGCGGAGACCATCGTCAGCAGCAGCCGCGGGGTCGGACCCACGCGCCGTGTCAGGTCGTCGGCGAGGCCGCCGGCGAAGGCGGGCAGCGCGATCGCCAGCAGGGTCCAGAAGAATCCGGCTCCGGGCAGATGCAGCAGCCAGGACACGGCGGCAGCGCCGACCAGCCCGAGCAGGGCGCCGACGCCGCCCACGCGCGGCACGGGTACGGAGTGGAATTTCTGGCGCCCGCCCTGCGGGCTGTCACCGGTGACCGCGAGGTGCAGTGCCACGTGCTTGACCAGCAGATGACACACCGTGCCGGCTACGGCTACCGAGCACAGGATCGCTAGCAACACGGACTGCCTCCCTGAACCGTTCCGGCTGTCGCTGACGGCGCGCGCCGGCCCCGAGGATGTATTCACGGTCCAACGGCATTTTAGGCTCTTTGGTTGACAGTGCGGGGCAATGGGCAATTGAATTGACGCTCCCCACCCGCGCATCTACCATGCCCCCCCTCACGGGCGGTTAGCTCAGCGGTAGAGCACTGCTTTCACACGGCAGGGGCCGCAGGTTCGAGCCCTGCACCGCCCACCAATCGAATCAAGGGCCTGCGCAAGCAGGCCCTTTTTCTTGGGGCGCGGCCACGCCGCGCTGGAGCCACCATGGGCTTGGCGTTTCTGGCGGCAACCGTGGCAATGCTGGGGGCAGGCCCCTGGCTGGTCGCCCTGACGCGCCCGCGCCCCCGCCTGGCGCGCGCGGTGGATGCCTTTGTCCTGGCCGGGATCGCCGCGCTGGTCGCTTTCGAAGTGCTGCCAGAAGCCTGGCGGGCCGCGGGACCCTTCGTGCTGCTGTGCCTCGTCGCGGGCCTCTTCGGTCCGACCGTGATCGAGCGCGGCGTGCACAGCGCGCGCCGCGCGGCGCACATCGGCACCCTGGCTTTGGCGATCGCCGGGCTGGTCCTTCATGTGCTCGCGGATGGCGCGGTACTGGCCGCCGCCGCCGGCTGGGCGCTGCCGCTCGCCGTCGTGCTGCACACGCTGCCCGTCGGCATGGCCGTGTGGTGGCTGCTCGAGCCGCATTTCGGCGCGCGCGTGCCGACGGCGGCGCTGCTGCTCATGGCCCTGGGCACCATCGCTGGCTATGCGCTCGGCATCTCGCTCGGGGATGGCATCGGCGAGCGAACCTGGGCGTGCTTCCAGGCGCTCATCGCCGGAAGCCTGCTGCACGTGGCCTACGGGCGCCCGCACCTAGCGGCGCACCCGCACTGATCAGCCCGCGCCCGCCCGGCTGCGCGCGATCGTGACGATGCGCATCGCCAGCTCCAGCGCCTGCTCGTAGTTGAGCCGGGGGTCCACCATCGACCGGTAATCGCGCGACAGGTCGCTCTCGGTCAGATCGCGCGCGCCGCCCAGGCATTCGGTGACGTTCTCGCCGGTCAGCTCCAGGTGCACGCCGCCCAGATGTGTGCCGGCCTCCGCCAGCACGCGGAACGCCTGCTCGACCTCGGACTGGATGTCGTCGAAGCGGCGCGTCTTCACGCCCGACTTGGTCGTGCGCGTGTTGCCGTGCATCGGATCGCACACCCACAGCACGCTGGCGCCCGCCTTGCGCACGGCGTCCACCAATGGCGGCAGCTTCGAGGCGATGGCTTCCGCGCCCATGCGGTGGATCAGGGTCAGCCGCCCGGCCTCGTTCTCGGGATTCAGCACGCGGCACAGCGCGACGAGGGTTTCGGGGCTGCTCGCGGCACCGACCTTCACGCCCAGCGGGTTGCGAATCCCGCGGCAGTACTCGACGTGCGCGCCGTCGGGCTGCGCGGTGCGCATGCCGATCCACGGAAAATGCGTGGACAGGTTGTACCAGCCTTCGCTGCGCGGCACCTGCCGCGTCTGCGCCTGCTCGTAGTACAGCAGCAGCGCCTCGTGCGAGGTGAAGAAATCCACGCGCGAGAAATCGCCGATCGGCTGGCCAGCGAGCGTTTCCATGAAGCGCACCGAGTGACCGATCGAATCCACGATGCGCTGGTACTGCTCGGCCAGCCGCGAGTGGCTGACCCAGGCCAGGTCCCAGTACTCCGGGTGATGCAGGTCGGCGAAGCCGCCGTCGATCAGGCCGCGCACGAAATTGATGGTCAGGGCGCTCTTGGCGTGCCCCTCGATCAGGCGCTGCGGATCCGGCGTGCGCGCCGCGGCCGAGAACTCCGGCGCGTTGACCAGGTCGCCGCGATACGCCGGCAGCGTCACCCCGTCGCGGGTCTCGGTGTCGGTGGAGCGGGGCTTGGCGTACTGGCCGGCGAAGCGGCCGATGCGCAGCACCGGCATCTCCATGCCGTGCACCAGCGCCAGGCTCATCTGCAGCAGCACCTTGAGGCGGTTGGTGATGATCTCGGGCCGGCAATCCGCAAAACTTTCCGCACAGTCACCGCCGTGCAGCACGAAGCGCCGTCCCGCCTGCGCCTCCGCCAGCTGCGCCTTCAGGTGGTTGACCTCCCACGAGGTCACCAGCGGCGGCAGCGTCCGCAGCTGCTCCAGCACCGCGCCGAGCGCGGCCGCATCCGGATATCCGGGCTGCTGGGTCGCGGCGCGTTCGCGCCAGGAGTCCGGGCGCCAGCCGGCGGACTGGGACTGCGGCAGGGGGGCGTCGGCCATGGGGCCGCGAGTATACGACCCCCCTTTTGCCACCCCTTGAAACCGTACGGCGCATCCCTACCTAGGGGTCTCGGGCACGTGCCCTGATCCGGAAAAGATTTCGCAGGAGGACACCATGACGATGCTTCGCTACGAGCCCTGGGGGCTCAACCGGGAAGTCTGGAACGAGTTCAGCAAGTTCTTCGACCGCGTCAACAACGACGAATCCACGGGCGCCACCGCCGAGTGGCTGCCGCCCGTGGACATCGAGGAGTACGCGGACCGCTACGTGCTGCATGCCGACGTGCCGGGCGTGGACCCGGCCGCCATCGAGATCACGCTGGAGAACGGCGTGCTGACGCTGGCAGGCTCGCGCGAAAAACTGGTGCACGCCGCCAACGGCCGCGACGCCGAGGCGCGCCGCACCGAGCGCGTCAGCGGCCGCTTCCTGCGGCGCTTCACGCTGCCGGAGTCGGTCGACGCGGAGGCGGTCAAGGCGCAGGGCAAGCACGGCGTGCTCGAGATCGTGATCCCGAAGCGCGCCGCCGCCCAGCCGCGCCGCATCGCGGTCAACCACTGACCGGCGAGTCCCAGGGGCCCCGGGGGCGAGGCGCAAATGCGCGCCTCGCCCTTTTTTATTGCGGGAAGGTCGTGAGACCCTGACGGGCGATGGAATACAAGGACTACTACCAGATCCTCGGCGTGAAGCGGGACGCGAGTCCCGAGGACATCAAGCGCGCGTACCGGAAGCTCGCGCGCCAGTTCCATCCCGATCGCAACAAGGCCAGGGGCGCGGAGGACCGGTTCAAGAGCGTCAACGAGGCCAACGAGGTCCTCTCGGACGCGAAGAAGCGCCAGGCCTACGACCAGCTCGGCCAGAACTGGCGCGACGGCCAGCGCTTCACCCCGCCACCCGGATGGCAGTACCACTTCCAGCAGCCGCGCGGCGGCGGCGAGCCGGGTTTCGGCGCGCGCGGCGGCTTTTCCGCGGGCGCGGGCGGCAACTTCTCGGACTTTTTCTCGACGCTCTTCGGCGGCGCGGGCGGCAACCCGTTCGGAGCCGGATTCGGGACCGAGCCGGACGCGGGCAGCGGCCCCGCCGCGCAAAGCGTGGCGACCATCGCCCTGGAGGATTCCTTCAACGGCGCCGGCCGCACGCTGCTGCTCGGCGATGGGCGCTCGATCAGCGTCAAGATCCCGCGCGGCATCGCCGCGGGCCAGAGCATCCGCCTCGCCGGCCAGGGCCCTCGCGGCCGCGACCTGCTGGTGGAGGTGCAGTTCGCGCCGCACCCGCAGTTCAGGCTGGAGGGCCGCGACCTTCACTCGACCCTGCCGGTGACGCCGTGGGAGGCCGCGCTCGGTGCGCGCGTGCCGGTGCCGACGCTCGGTGGCGCGGTGGAGCTGAGCCTGCCGCCGAACTCGCAGGGCGGACGCAAGCTGCGCCTGAAGGGCCGCGGCATGCCCGCGATGCGCGCGAAGGATGTGGCCGGCGACCAGATCGTGACGCTGGAGATCGTGGTGCCGCCGGCGGACGACGCCGCGGCGCGCGAGTTCTACGCGCAGATGGCGCAGCGCTTCGCCGGGTTCAAGCCGCGCGGCTGAGCCAGAAGCGCTTCTCGCTCGGCGAGAAACCGCTTTGCTTGTCTACATCGCCGGGCGCCGCTGCGCCCACGGGCGCGCCCGCTCCAGCTGCCCGGCCAGACGGAACAGCAGCCCTTCCCCGCCGTGCGCCGCGACCAGCTGCACCCCCAGTGGCAGCCCGGCCGCGGTCCAGTGCAGCGGCACCGACATCGCCGGCACGCCGGTCAGGTTGGCGAGCTGCGTGAACGGCACCCACTTCAGGTTCTCGCGCGCCATCTTCTCGACCAGGCCGGTCTTGAGCAGCAGGCGCTCCAGTCCCAGCGCCAGCACCACGCGCACCGCGGCGCGCTCCCCTGGCGGCGTGACCACCTCGCCGATGCGCGCCGGCGGCAGCGCCAGCGTCGGTGTCAGCCAGAGATCGTGCCGCTGGTGGAACTCGGCCAGCGCGCGCGTGTACGCGCCCCAGCGCCAGTAACCCTCGACGTAGTCGCTGGCGCGCGTCGCGTCGCCGAACGCCGCCATGGCGCGCGTGTCCAGCTCGAAGCCGTCGTTGCCGCAGCCGGTTTGCGCCTTCACGGTGCGCACCGTGGCCGCGCACTGCGCGAACCACATCACGAGAAAGTCCTTCGCCAGCTGCATGCCGTCGAGCTGCGGCGCGCCTTCCTCCACCTGGTGCCCCAGCGACTCGAGCAGCGCCGCGGCATCGCGCACCGCCTGCACCGCTTCGGGGTGCACGTCGGTGCCGATGGGCGAAGCGGTCGAGAACGCGATGCGCAGGCGCCCGGGCTCCCGCGACGCTTCCTCGAGGTAGGGACGCTCGGGCGGCGCCAGGTGGTTCAGCGTCCCGAGATCCGAGCCTTGCGTCGCGTCGAGCATCGCCGCGCTGTCGCGCACCGTCCGCGACACGACGTGGTTCATGGCCGCGCCGTGCATCGCCTCGCTCATCGCCGGTCCCCACGGCGTGCGGCCGCGCCCCGGCTTGAGGCCGAACAGCCCGCAGTGCGCCGCGGGAATGCGGATCGAGCCGCCGCCGTCGTTGGCGCCCGCCATCGGCACGACGCCCGCGGCGACCGCCGCGGCCGAGCCGCCGCTCGATCCTCCCGGCGTGTGGTCCGGGTTCCAGGGATTGCGCGCGGGAAACCAGGCGTCGGGCTCCGTGATGGCCTTGGCGCCGAACTCGGGCGTGTTGGTGCGGCCGAAGATGACCGCGCCGGCCTTCAGCCACCGCGCAGTGATTTCCGCGGTGAACGGCGCGCGGAAGCCCGCGGCCTTCATCCCCTTGCAGCCGAACGCGGTCGGCGCACCGGCGATTTCCTGGAACAGGTCCTTGGTCAGGAACGGCACGCCGGCGAAAGGCCCAGACAGCGGCTGTCGCGCGCGCTCGCGCGCCATCTCGTACAAGGGATAGACGATCGCGCCGAGACGAGGATTCACCGCCTCGGCGCGGGCGATGGCGACTTCCAGCAGCTCGCCTGCCGTCACCGCGCGCTGCGCGATGCGCTCGGCGAGCCCGAGCGCATCGTGCTTCGCGTATTCGTCGAAGGTCATCGTCATCGCCACACCCGCGCGCCGGAGTAGAGTGGGAAAAACCGCCGGGAGGATGACACATGAGTTCCGTGCCGCACACGCTCGCCGCCGCGCCCGGCTGGGCACAGTCCCTGCGGCGCTTCACCGACTGGCTGGTGCAGGATTTCGGCGGCGGACCGCGGCCGTGGAAGTTCTCGTGGGTGATCAATTTCCAGAAGGCCGGGAGCTTCTTCTTCCTCGGCTTCCTGATGTGGTGGTACGGCAACACGACGGCGGCAGCCTGGGTGTACCTCGCGCTGCACGGCAGCTACGGCTTCGCCTGGCTGATCAAGGACCTCGCCTTTCCCGATCCCAACTGGCAGAAGCGCATCACGATCGGCGGCGGCATCAATGCGTTCGCCGGCGTGCTGGGCTGGTACTGGGCGTTCGGCTGGCTGCTGATCTCGCGCCCGTCGCCGCCGGACTACCCGCTGCCGCAGGGCGCGTGGTTCGCGCTGTGCATCAGCCTGTGCCTGCTCGGCAGCGTGATCATGATCGCGGCCGACGCGCAGAAATTCTTCACGCTGCGGGTGAAGCGCGGCCTGATCGCCGACGGCATGCACCGCTGGGTGCGCCACCCGAACTACCTGGGCGAGATGATGATCTACGGCAGCTTCGCGCTGATGGCCTGGCACTGGCTGCCGCTGCTGGTGCTGGCCTGGGTCTGGCTGGGCCTGTTCGCCGTCAACATGGCGATGAAGGAAGCGAGCCTGTCGCGGTATCCGGAATGGGCCGCGTACCGGGCCCGCAGCTGGTGGCTGCTGCCGTTCGTTTTTTGATCGTGTACGAGGCAACGTCACGGTATCGTAGGCCACGGCCGCCGGGGGCGGCCGCGGGGCACCCGGCGTCATGCGCACCAAGAAACACTTCTCGCGCTTCCTGATCAGCGGCCAGCTGCACTTCGCCGCGCACAGCCACCACCCGTGGCCGGACGTCAGCTTCTCGGCGCAGCAGCAGGCCTGGCTCGACGCCGCCGCGCTGGCCGACCGCAAGTGGGACAAGGTGTTCGGCGACGTGCTGCCGGCGGCGCAGGCGCACGTCGCGCGCATCCTGCACCTGCCCGACCCGCGCAGCATCGCCTTCGCCCCGAACACGCACGAGCTGTTCATGCGGCTGTGGTCGTGCTGCCCGCGCGACGTGCCGCGCGTGCTGACGACGGACAGCGAGTTCCACAGCTTCTCGCGGCAGATGAAGCGCCTCGAGGAGGACGGCAAGGCCGAGGTGCGGCGCGTGTCGGTGGCGCCCTACGCGAGCTTCGAGGAGCGCTTCATCGCCCAGGCGCGCCGCGAGCACTACGACTTCGTGGTCTTCAGCCAGGTGTTCTACGACACCGGCTTTCGCGTGCTCGACCTCGATGCGCTGGTGCGCGCGGTTTCGGATTCGGCCACGGTCGTGGTGATCGACGGCTACCACGGCTACATGGCGGTGCCGACCGACATCGGCAACATCGCGCAGCGGGCCTTCTACATCGCCGGCGGCTACAAGTACGCCATGGCCGGCGAAGGGGCGTGCTTCATGCATTGCCCGCCGGGCTACGCCGAGCGGCCGCCGAACACCGGCTGGTACGCCGCGTTCGGCACGCTGGCGCGCGGCCAGGCCGCGCTGCAGGTGCCCTACGCCGAGGGCGGCCAGCGCTTCATGGGCGCAACCTTTGACCCGACCGCGCTGTACCGGCTCAATGCCGTGCACGAATGGATGCTGCGCGAGAACCTCACGGTCGACGCCATCCACACGCACGTCGAGAACCTGCAGTCGCGCTTCCTGGCGCAGCGCGCCGACCGCGATCTGCTCAAGCCCGGCGTCATGCTGCCGCCCGAGGGCCAGCCCCGCGGCAACTTCCTGGTGTTCCGCCACCCGCGCGCCGGCCAGTGGCACCGCTCGCTGCTCGACGCGGGCGTGGTCACCGACTGCCGCGACGACCGGCTGCGCATCGGCTTCGGCCTGTACCACGAGCCGCGCGATGTCGATGCGCTGGCCAACCGCATCGCCGGCCTGCGCATCGACTGAGCTAGCGCAGCACCACCAGCACCACTCCGGCCACGGCCACGGCGGAGCCGGCCAGCTGGCGGCGTCCGACGCGCTCGCCGAGAAACAGCACCGCCAGCGCCAGGATGAACAGCACGGTGGTTTCGTTCAGCACCGCGGCGATGGATGCGCGGGTGTACTTGTAGCCGGCGAGCCACAGCATCATCGAGACGTAGCTGCCGAGGACCGAGCCCGCGATCACCTGCGGCCAGTGGCGCACGCCGCCGAAGGCGGCGCGCACCTGCGCCAGGCGGCCGCTGGCCGCGGTGAACAGCAGCAGCCCGCCGGCGCCGCCCACCAGCCGCAGGGTCACGGTCCACAAAAAGTCGTGGCGCTCCAGCAGCGGCTTGGCGAGCACCACGCCGAGCGCCATCGCGAACACCGACGCCACCGCGTGCAGCAGCCCGCGCCGCAGCGCGCGCGCATCGGCGTGTGCGGCGCGCGCGTCCTGCACCAGCAGGATGCCGCCGATCACCAGCGCGACGCCGGCGAGCTGCAGCGCCGACAGGCGCTCGCCCAGGAACACGCACGACAGCACGATCACGCTCGGCGAGTACGCCGTCTGCGCGATGCCCATGCGGCTGGCGCCGAGCGCATTGAGGCCGCGGAAATACAGCGTGTCGCCGACCCCGATGCCGAGGAAACCGGACAGCAGCGCGACCAGCACCGCATCCGGCGGCAGCGGCGGCGGCCCGGTGAAGATCAGCGCGGTGACCGCCATCAGCGCGAGGCCGACGGCGTTCTTGAACAGGTTGAGGGGCAGCGGCGCCAGGCTTTCGCCCGAGCGCTTGAACAGGATGACCGACACGGCCCAGGCCAGCGCGCAGGCGATGGAGAAGCATTCGCCCGGGCCGAAGGTCATGGCGGCAGTCTAGGCCGCCGCGCACGCTTCAGAAATCGATCGTGACGACCACGCTGTCGCTGTACTGCGCGCCGGGCACCGACTGGCCGGCAGGCAGGCGGCCGAACACCTGCACCGTGCAGAGCGTCGCGCACGAGCCGTTGACCTTCGACGTGCCGGCGGTGCCGTCGCCCCAGATCACGTTGCGGGCGGCGCTGGTGTACAGGTTGTAGTTCAGCCAATAGCCGCCCGCCGACAGGCGCCGCGTGCCGAAGCTGCCGCTGCCGCCGGCGCCGATGGAGATCGAGTACGGCACCGTCAGCCCCGACAGGATGTCCGGCACGCACAGGAACGACAGCGCGCCGCTGCCCTCGATCGCGGGCCCCGCCGAGGTGTAGGTGCCGAAGTCCACCAGCTGCGAGCTGGTGAGCGACAGGCTGCAGGAGCCGGCGGCGTGCGCCCGCGGCAGCAGCCCGGCCGCCAGCAGCAGGAAGGCGAGCGCGCGCTTCATCGCGTCAGCGCCTCGCACACGAACGGGCCCAGCTCGGGAATCGAGTTGTCGGGAACGTGCTCGGGCAGCGTCACGGTGATCTCGCACTGCGCGCCGCGGTCGTGCAGCACCACGCGCGTGCTCGGCGCCAGCTCCGCCACGTAGACCGCGCCATCCATGCCGACCGGGAAGGTCTCGGCGACGCCCTCGATGCTGGCGTAGGCGCCGGCCGGCAGCGGCGCGAGCGTGCCGTCGGCCTGGCGCACCTGCACCGTCAGCATGGCGTCGTGCACCTTGCGGATGTCCGGGTGCACCACCACGCCGGCGCGGAAGCGCGGCACCACCGGCGTGCTGAGCGCCGAGAAGCGCGCGTTCATCGGCAGGTCGGCCGCGTTCACCGCGACCGGGTTCTCGTAGTACGCCTGCAGCGGCGCCACCAGCGCGTCGCCGTCGCCGTTGGCGCGCACGCCGTTGACGCGCACGCCGGCATAGTCCTCGCCGAGCCGCACCAGCGCGAAGCTGGAGTACAGCGGCCGGCTGGCGAACCAGCTGCCGTCGAGGAAGGCGATGGCGCTGGCGCCGCCGAGCGTCCAGCTCTCCTGCCCGTCGCTGTTCTGCACGCCGCCGACGGCGCTCAGCGGCCCCTGCCCCCAGCTCAGGCCCAGCGTCTGCAGGTCGCGGCCGTCCACGGCGGCGCCCAGCTGCACGCCGAAGCCGGCGTCGTCGCGCGACACGCCGCTGCTGACGCGGGCGAACGCGGTCGGGTCGCCGCGGTTGGTGCCGCTGGCGTTGAGCGAGGCCTGCGTCCGCGACGGCTCGAACAGGCCGTAGCCGGGGCCGCGCGGGCGCGGCGCGCCGCCGAATGCGCTGAACGGCACGTTGAGCACCAGGCCGCCGCTGAACTCCGTCTCCAGCGCGCGGGTCCAGCCTGCGTACAGCTGCAGCTGCGCGCTATGCAGGAACGGCACCAGGTAGCCGAGCCGCACCGAGCGGCTGTCCGTCCCCGTGCGTGCGTCGATGGCCGCAACCGACAGCGCCACGCTCTGTGCGCCGGGCAGCGAGCGCGCGATGCTGGCGAACTCGCGGCAGGCGGGCGGGGCCACCGGGTTCGACAGCACGGTCGGCAGGATGAAATTCGCGTCGGCACACTCGCCGCGCAGCGCATACGCGTAGTGCTGGTAGCGGTTCTCCAGGCTCACCGCGCCGAACACGCCGGCGCCGTCCGCCAGGCGCGACTGCGCGCCGGCGAGCGTGGCGGTGACCACGCCGAGATACGGCACCGCGCGGTCGCCGGTGACGCCGAGCGCGAAACCCTCGCTCGATGCCTCGACGTGCGCCTCGCCGGTGAAGCGCGCCGTGAAGCCGTAGCGGTGCGTCGCCGACGCGAAGGCCGAGCCGTACTCGTCGCCGGCGAAATCCTTGCGCAGCGCGCCGCCCTCGTAGCTGTAGTCGTGCAGGCCCTGGCGCAGCAGGCCTTCGCTGAAGAAGAACGGCTGGTGCACCGCGACTTCGCGCCCGAACGAGTCGCGCAGGATCATCTGGTACTCGCCGTTGGCGTAGGTCGGCACGTTGACCAGCTCGACCGGGCCATAGGGCACCGAGGTCAGCGCGCTCATGAACACGGCGCGGCTGGCACGGTCCGGATCGTTCAGCGAGTTCAGGTACAGGTTGAGGTCGGCGTTGGCGCGGGTCGCCGCCTCCATGGTCTGCACCGGCGACAGGATCAGGCCCGGACGCAGCTGGAAATTGGTGGCCCACTGCACGCCGGCCAGCGGCGCGGCGCTGCCGAAGCCGTCGCCGCGCGCGGCGACGTCGCCCAGGCGCAGCGTGGCGATGCGCTCGGGGAAATCGCGCACGTAGCTGGTGCCCAGGCGCCAGGTCTGCCACGTACCGTTGCCGCCGCTGCCGATCCAGTCGCTGAGCAGGATGCCCTCGCCGGCGAATACGCCGAGGCCCGCGGTCGCGCTCAGGCTGCGGTCCTCGCCCGTCATGCTGCCGAACAGGCCGTAGTTGAGGAAGCCGCCCAGCGGCGCGGCGCGCGGCGGCGGTGGCGGTGGAGGCTGCAGATCGAGCACGGTCGGGTAGAACACCCGCGGCTCGCCGTCGAGCACCAGCGTCTGCTGCGACTCGTCGAGGCTGAAGCGCACGCCGTCGTAGGCGTTGAGGTTCAGGTACGAATCGCCGTCGATCTGCACCGCCGGGTGGTCCTTGGCGCGGATGCGCAGGGCCTCGAGATCGCCGATGCGCGCGAACACCGCGCCGCACGGCCGCTGCAGGAAGACCAGTTCCTGGCGGGTGTCGGCGCCGTTGATGGTGACGTGCAGCAGGCGCGGCCAGTAGGTGCCCTCGGGCGCGGGGCAGCGCAGCAGCGAAGGATCCGACCCGGCCGGAAGCCCCTGCGGCCGCTCGGGGGGCTGCGTCGCCCATGCGGCGGGCGCCGCCAGCAGGACGGCGAGCGCCGCCCGCGCAATCAGGCGCCGTCGGCGCGCAGCCACAGCCAGCCGCGAGCGTTCATGCCTTTCGCCGCGCCCCCGGAGTAGTCGTCGGTGCGCACCAGCAGCCACGCCGCACCGGCCGGCGCGCTGACCGTCCAGTCGCCGCTGCTGCCGGGCAGCAGGTAGCTGCTGCCCTGCGCGTTGCCCACCTGCGTCGCCAGCGGCGCGCGCTCCGGCTGCTCGCGATCGACACTGTCGTCGAACACGTCCACGCCCAGCACCTTCAGGTGCGCGCTGCCGCGGTTGGCGAGGTGCAGCCGCACCACGTCACCCTCGCGCGCCACCTGCGCATCCAGCGCCGGCGCGCCGGGCTTGCGCGCCGACACGAACAGCGGCACGCCGAAGCGCAGCTGGAAGGACATCTGGCTGGTCTGCTGCTCCGCCGGGCCGGGCAGCTCCTGGAAGTAGATGCGGTACGCGGCCTCGCCCGACGCCGGCGCCGCCGCGCGCAGCCGCAGGCGTACCAGCGCCTTGCCCGACGCGGGGACGGTCACGATCGGCGGCGCGAAGAACACGTCCTTGGTCGGCTCGTACACGTCCTGGCCGTTCTCCTGGCGCCAGGCGTAGGCGAACACCTGCACCGGCACCGGCTGCGCGCCGAGATTGCTCAGCTCGACCTGCGCCGACGGATGCGAGGCGGAGACGTCGAGCCGCAGCGGCGAGATGCGCAGGCCGGCGGCGTGCGCCGCCGGCGGCAGCGCGCACCCCGCCGCCAGCGCGGCCGCGAAAAGGACGCGCAGGCCGGCGGCCATCGTCAGAAGTTGACCTGGGCGGTGGCCGAGTCGCGGTAGTAGCCCGGCACGATCGTGCCGCTCTGCGCCGCGGGAATGGTGCCGGTCACCGTGAACGCGCCGATGAAGACGCTGAGCGGGAAGCCGCCGCCGACCGCGGTCGAGACCGGCGAGCCGATGAACGTCATCGTGTAGTCGATCGAATTGGCACCCGTGGCGCCGCCGCCGACGCCGGTCATCCGGCCGCTGTAGGTGCCGACCGGCAGCCCGCCCAGCGAGATCGGCAGGTTGTACGACACCGCGCCCGCCGCCGCGCTGAGCAGCTGCACGCTGGTCGGCGAGGTGGTGCAGGCGACGTACAGTCCCGGCAGCGCGCCGACCACGCCGCTGAGCAGCGGCGAGATCAGGCTGTTGAGCGCCGAGATCGGCGTGGCGAGCGACAGCGTGTCGTCGTTGCCGGCGCCCCCGTCGACGGCCGCGGAGGGATGCGAGGTGTTGCCGGTGACGAGATTGCCGAGCGAGGTGTTCGGGGTCACCGCGATGATGCCGGTGGCGGGCAGCGGCACCGTGGTGATGCCGAAGTCGACGCCGACCGCGACGATGTCGCAGGCGTCGGCCACGGTCGCGATGTTGGTCATGGTGTTGCTCTGGCTGCCGGCCTGGGCGCCAGCGGCCACCAGCGCCGCTGCAGCCGCGGCGGCCGTGCGAATCGCCTTGCTGATCATGTGCTGCTCCGTGTCCCGGCGGGCGAAGTTGCCCTGACCCATGTTGCGTGAGCCTCCGGCGACGCCCGCCGCCCTGCCAAGTTTTGTCTAGGGATAAATCTTCATCGGTCCGTCGTTGCCGCTGCGCCGCGCCCTAGGGTGGAGCTCATGAAACCCTTGGCCTTTGTGCTCGCCGCGGTGACCGCGGCTGCCCTGGCGCAGGACCCACCCGCGGAGACGCTGCCGCCGCCGCCCGCGTCCGCGCTGGCGCAGCACCGCCAGGTCGGACGCCTGCCCGAGGAAGTGCACGACGCCGACGGCGACGGCATCCCCGACATCGACGACAACTGCCCCGGCACCGACCTGCGCACGATCGTGCAGACGCGGCTGGGCCCTCAGCCGCTGCAGGTCGACGGCTGCGGCTGTCCCGTCGATCCCTGCGCCGGCGATGCGGACGGCGACGGCGTGCGCGACTGCGACGACGCCTGTCCCGGCACTTTCCGCGGCCTGAAGGTGCAGCCCGACGGCTGCCCCGCCCCGCTGGTGGACGCGGTGCGCTTCCGCCTCGACGTGAAGTTCGAGTTCGACCGCGACGGCATCCAGCCCGGCTTCGAGGGCGACCTGCTGAAGCTGCGCGCCCTGCTGGAGAAATATCCCGAGATCCGCGTGCGGCTCGAGGGCCACACCGACGCCAAGGGCAGCGACGCCTACAACCAGGCGCTGTCCGAGCGGCGCGCGCGCCGCTGCCGCGACTTCATCCTGTCGGCTGGCGGCATCGACCCGGCGCGCGTGGAGGCCGGAGGCTTCGGCGAGTCGCAGCCGATCGCCGGCAACGACACCGACGAGGGCCGCGCGCAGAACCGCCGCACCGTCGCCGAGATCCAGTTCGAGCGCACCATCACGCCGGCGAACGACCAGCCGCCGCCGCTGGAGGGGCTGGTGGAGGAAAAGAAGTAATAGCGGCGCGCCGGCGCCGCGGCGATCAGGTCGTCGCCGGGCGCCGCGAGTCGATGGCCAGGTCCAGCCTGCGGTAGACGTCGGCCAGCAGCCACAGCGGCCCGATCAGCAGGAACTGCATGTCCTTGAAGAAGGACGGCCGCTTGCCCTCGACGTTGTGGCCGATGAACTGGCCGATCCACGCGACGATGAAGAGGCCGACCATCGCCGGCACGTGCCAGCGGCCGAGGCCGTGATAGCTCCACTGCACCAGCACGTACAGCCCGAGGAACACCGGCACAAGGCCCAGCGCCAGGCGCCACGACAGCGCGAGGTAGTACAGCAGCGCCAGAGCGCCGCCGACGGTCGCCGCATTCACCAGCTCGTTGCCCACCGGAAGCGCGCGCAGCAGCCCGTAGACCGTGAGCACGATCGGCGGGATGCACATCCAGTGCAGGGCCTTGTTGGTCGGGTTCATGTGGCTTTCCTGGTACTCGTTCAGCCACTCGCGCACGGTCTTCATCGCGTTCTTCCCATTCGAAAGCCTGACGGGCGATTATGCCGCGATCCGCCGCGCCAGTCCGATAGTAGGATCGAACCGGCAGGGGGCCCATGACGTCTCGCGATGACGCGTTCGACCGTTTCATTGCCGGTCTGTACCGGACCGGCCTGTCGCTGCCGCCCGAAGGTTTTCGCGACTGGGCGTTGCGGCAGCTGCAGCAGCTCATTCCGTACGACGGCGCCATGTGGGGCAGCGGCACCGCCGAGCAGTGGCGCTTCCACACGGTGACGCTGGTCGGCGTGGACCCCGACTACCCGCGCCAGCTCGAGGAGACGCGCTCGATCAACCCGATCCTGCCGCGCATGCTCAGCAACCTCGACACGCCGGTGGACATGGAGCAGGTGCTCCCGGACCGCGAGTTCTTCCGCTCCGAGATCTACCGCCGCTGCTTCGGCCGCTTCGGCATCGAGCGCATCCTCGCCACCGCCCACGCCGACCCGCGCAGCGGCCTGCTCACCATCCTGTCGCTGTACCGCAAGTCGCGCCGCTCGCACTTCACGCCGGCCGAGCGCCAGCTGCAGAAGCGCGCGACCTACCACCTGTTCCAGGGCGCGTCGCACGCGTTCTTCCTTCACCTGATGCACGCGTTCTCCGCCGAGCGCGAGGCGGGTGGCGCCGCCGCCGTGATCGACCGGCAGGGTGCGTTCTACGAAGCCCAGCCGCAGTTCCTCGACCTGCTCGACCAGCACTTCCCCGGGCGCCAGCCGCACGAATTCCCGCTGACGCTGCCGCCGCCCGGCGAGACCCGCACCGAGGGCCGGCTGTGCGTGAAGACCCAGCCGCTCGGCGACTTGTCCTGCGTGCTGATCTGGCCCGCCGGGCCGCTCGACCGGCTGACCTCGCGTGAGCGCGAGATCGTGTTCGCGGTGACGCAGGGCCTGTCCTTCAAGCAGGCCGCGCGCAAGATCGGCGTCGCGCCGTCCACGGTCGCCAACCACCTGTATCGCATCTACCGCAAGATCGGCGTCAACAGCCGCAGCGAGCTGGCGAGCCTCGTCTACCCCGGTCCCTGAGCCGTTGCCGTCGCAACCTTTTGCCGTTGCGGCGCATCAGCATGCGAGGGAAACCAGTTAGACTTTCGCGCGAAATCAAGTCATTAACGAACGTTCGGGGAGCTTCATGCGCCTGCTGAAACCGGTGCTCTGCGCCGTCCTGCTGTGGCCCGGATTCGGGCATGCCAACGAGCTCATGCGGGTGTTCGAGCTGGCGGTGCAGAACGATGCGACGTTCCAGGCATCGACCTTCGCCCGCGATGCCGCCCGCGAGGCCAAGGCGATCAGCCGGGGTGCCTTGCTGCCGCAGATCAGCGGCACGGCGAACATCGCGGAAGACCGCTTCACGCTGCACGACTACGACGTGGACCCGGTCGATCCGGACGGCGCCGCCGGCCCGCTGCTGGACCCGGGCGGCCCGCCTGAAGCCTGCGCCGCGCAAGGCGGCGACTTCAGCGGCAGTGACTGCACGGTGAATTCACAGCCGTACAACCTGACGGTGCAGCTCAACCAGGTGCTGTTCGACTGGGGCCTGTGGTCGCGGCTAGCACAGTCGTCGGACCTGGTGGCGGCAGCGGAAATCACCTACCGCGCCGAGCAGCAGAACCTCGCGCTGCGCACCGCGACGGCCTATTTCAATTTCCTGGCCGCCGCCGACGCCGTGCGCACGGCGAATGCGGCCAAGCAGGCCGTCGAGCGCCAGCTCGATCTGGCGAAGAAGCGCTTCGAAGTCGGCCTGGCCGCGATCACCGACCAGCAGGAAGCACAGGCGCGCTACGACCTGTCGGCGGCCGACCTGATCACCGCGGAGCAGTCCCTGGCGAGCGCGCGCGAGGCACTCGGCGTCATCACGGGCTCGACCGAGGTGCGCCAGGCGCCGCTGCGCGAGGACATTCCCCTGGTCGGCCCGGTGCCCGACAACGTCGGCGACTGGCTGCGCGCGACCGAGGAAGGCAGCTTCGAGGTCGCGGGCTCGCGGCTGCAGGCGGAAATCGCCGAGGGCGAGGTGGACATCGTGCGCACACGGCACTACCCCACGCTGGGCGTGAACGCGACCGGCACCGAGGCCAAGAGCTCCGGCTTCAACCAGGGCAAGTTCGGCGACAACCGCGTGACCCTGCAGCTGAACGTGCCGATCTTCTCGGGCTTCAGCACGCAGGCCGCCGTGCGCCAGGCGCGCAGCACGCACTCGCAGCGGGTCGCGGAGCTCGAGCGCGCCCGACGCACCGCCCAGCAGAACACCCGCAACGCCTACCAGGGCGTCATCGCCGGCGTCGCGCGCGTCAAGGCGCTGAAGCAGGCCGTGGTGTCGAACCAGACCGCGCTGCAGGCGAGCGAAGTGGGTCTCGAGGTCGGCGCACGCACCAACATCGACGTGCTCAACGCGCAGCAGCTGCTGTTCCTGGCCGAGCGCGACTACTCGCGCGCCCGGTACGACTACCTGCTGTCGATCCTGCGGCTGAAGGCGGGGGCGGGGCAGCTGGGCGCCAAGGACCTCGCCGAGATCGACCAGCTGCTGGAAATCCCGGCCGGCGGCTGAGACGCGGCGCATGGCGGCGTAGGTAAAAATTGCCACCCGGAATTTTCGGGTGGCGCTGATAGTCTGCCAGTGAAACCCCTGGCGACCGCATGACCGCATCCCGCTGGTTTGCCCTGCTGCTCGCCGTCGCGTGCAGCCCGGCTCGCGCACTCCCCACGCCCGACCTGTCGGCACTGGAAGCCGTGCCGCGCGTCACGCTGGATGCGCCGCAGGCCAAGGTCCTGGCCGCGATCGCGCCCAAGAACGATCCCTACGAATTCGCCGTGAGTGTCCCGGCCGGCGTGACGCCGCAGGCACAGGGCCTGTGGGATTCACCTGCGCCGGGCGAGCGACGCTGGCGGCTGCGGCTGCAATCGCCGGGCGCGCTGTCGCTGAGCCTGCACTTGCTGCCCTACGACCTGCCCGAAGGCGCGCAGCTATGGATCTACGACGCCGCGGGCGTCCTGCTCCGGGGTCCGTACGGCGCCGCGCAGCGCACGCCGACCGGCCTGTGGACGCCGATCGTCACCGCCGAGGAAGCGGTGATCGAGCTGCGCGTGCCCGAGGCGCAGGCCGCGCAGGTGCACCTGGGCGTCGCCGAAGCCTTCCATGGCTTCCGCGACTGGAAAGCCGGGGTGCAAACGGTGCCGGGCAAGGCCGGCAGCTGCAACATCGACGTGGCCTGCAGCGACGCCGACACGTGGCGCGACGAGGTGCGCTCCGTGGCGCGCATCCAGATCGGCGGGCGCTACCTGTGCTCCGGCCAGCTGGTCAACAACGTGCGCCAGGACCTCACGCCGTTTTTCCTGACCGCCGACCACTGCGGCGTGGGCGAGGACAACGCGGGTCCGGCCGATTCGGTCGTCTTCTACTGGAACTACCAGAGCAGCGGCTGCGGCGGCAGCCGCGACGGCGACCTGTCGCAGACCCAGACCGGCAGCACCCTGGTCGCCGACGATTCGCACTCGGACTTCACGCTGCTGCGGCTGGCGCAGGCGCCCTCCCCCACGTTCCAGGTCTTCTTCGCCGGCTGGAACGCCGGCCACGACGGCTCGTCGAAGGGCGTCGCCATCCATCATCCGGGCGGCGACCAGAAATCCATCAGCGTGTACGACACGCCGGTGGATCGCTCCGAGGTGAGCATCGATGGCACGCGCACGGTCGAGGCCTGGCGCGTGCAGTGGTCGAACGGGACCACCGAACAGGGCTCCTCGGGTGGCGGGCTGTGGAACGCCTCGCACCAGCTGATCGGCGTGCTGTCCGGCGGCTCGGCGTCGTGCGACAACCCCGGCGGCTACGACTACTTCGGACGCATCGAGGAAGCCTGGTCGGCCAATGCGGCCGCGGCGCACCAGCTGAAGGTGCACCTCGATCCGGACGGCACCTGCATCGGTTCGGTGCCGGGTCGCGATCCCATGCGTCCGGCCGGCCAGGTCGATCGCAGCGTGGACGGCTGCGCGGGCGGCTCACCCTCGGTCGCCGGTTCCAGCGACAGCGCCTATCACCTGGGCGCGATCGCGCCGGGATGGCTCCTTTTGGCGCTGGTCGCGCTGAAGCGCCGGCGCGTCCGCTGAACCGGCGCCCTCCGCATCACTGACCGGGCCAGCCCACCGCGACGCTGGCGAAGACGCGCGCATCGTTGCCCAGGTCGCGATGCCCGGCGGGCAACGACACGTCGGCCTTGCCGCTGAGCGTCATCGCGGAGAGTGGCCACCTCGCATCGAGGCCCACGCCGTAGCCGGTAAGCGCATCGTGCGCCACGGTGCAGGCAGGACGGATCCGCAGGCACTCGCCGTGGCCGCGGTCGAAGAACACGCGGCCGTGAACGATCGCGCCGCCAACGGTGAATGCCTCGCGCATGCCGGCGGAAGTGAAGATGCCGCGATCGCCACGCACGTCCGCCGCCTGGAAGGCGCGCACGCTGGCCGGGCCGCCGAGCGTGAACTGCAGGACCTCGGGCAGCGGGTCCTCCGACCAGACGCCGTCGACGCGGGCATAGCCGTCGAACCGCGCCCAGATCGGCTGCAGGTGCTGCAGGTCCAGTTCCGCGCGCAGTCCGACCTCCTCGCAGCGCCCGCCCGCGGCGCAGCCGGTGACGCCGGGCTTGTGGAAATTGCTCTGCAGGGCCAGCGCCGCCTGCGTTGCGGCGAGGCTGCCGTAGGTGCGCGTGACCATGGCCGACAGCTCCGCCAGCATCAGCCGGCTGCGCGGAATGGCGTTGCCGGCGAGGTCCGCCTCGGCGACCGAGTGACTGGCGCCGACACTGGCGATGACCAGATCCTGGCGCGTGTCCCTCAGCACTTGACCCAGCTGCACGCGACCGAGGCGGTTCTCCGCCGGCACGGTGACGCCGGCTCCCGCCGTCGCATCCAGCCGGGCATCGGCGATCGCAATGCCGACCCGCGGACCCTGCGTCCACAGTGGCGCGTCGTACGCGACCTCCCCGTATCGCAGCCGGTCGTCGCGTGACCCGGTGGCGACGACGTGCAGCCGGTCGCCGAGCCGCAGCGGCGTGTTGAGCACCGCATCGAGCGTCATGCGTTCGCGACCCAGGCTCGCGCGGGCGTGGTTGTCCGCCGTCAGGGTCACGTCGAGCGGCCGCTCGCGCGCGTCGATCAGCAGGCCGGTCGTGCCGTCCGCGCCAACCGGCTGAACGACTGCCTTGGCGGACAGGCCGGGCAGCCGGTTCAGCTGTCGCAGGCCGCTTTCCAGGTCGCTGCCGCGGTGGAACTGCCCGGCGCCCGCGCGGCCGAGGTTGGCTTCCACGTCCTGCGTCGAGTAGCGGCGCGTACCCTGGACCGTCACTGAGGCGACGCGACCTTCGCGCACGCCGATGTGCACGACGCCGCCGGATGGCTTCTGCGACGAAACCATCGCCGACGCCAGCGTGTAGCCGTGCTGCACGTAGAAATCGGTGACGCGCTCGGCGGCTTCGGCGAGCTCGAGAGGCGTGACCGGGCGGTGCAGGTAGGGCGCGACCACGCCGGCCAGCTGCCCTGCGGTGAACACGGTGTTGCCGTCGAAGACGACGCGGTCGACGGTAAGGCTGCGGCCCGCAGCCTGCGGCTCCGCGGCGGGTGGTGCAGGCAGCTGGATCACGGCCGTCCTGGCGGGCGCAACTTCGGGCAAGGGAAGGCGCGGATCGGCCAGCGTGCCGGGCGCCTGGGCCATGACCGAGGAGGCCGCCAGCGCGAGCGGGAGCCAGGCATGGCGCAGCGCGCCGGGATGCTCGATGTCATGTACGCGGCGCATGGCACGCGATCGCCGCTCGGGGTCTGGCCGGAATATACCCGCGACCCCGCCCCTGCCGACCGTGCGCACCGCATATTTCGGGGCCGCGCAAGCTGGCGGCCGCCCGCGGCCGGCGCTTATGATGCCGCCTCGCATCAAGGCCGCGCGGGAGAGCCCCGGTGGAAGTCGCACCGGGCGCCGAAGGCGCAAATTCCGCCCGGAATCGCTCAGGCAAAAGGAGCGCGCGGCCGCGACTCTGGAGAGTCCTCGCGAACGCGGGGCACCGACGGGGCAGTCCCGCGCAGGCGGGGCGATCTCTCAGGTTCTCAGGACAGAGGGGCGGACCGCGGGAGCGGTCCGCCATTTTTGCTTTGTGGAGCCGACGATGAAGACGACCGCGCTGCACGCCGAGCACCAGCGCCTCGGCGCAAAGCTCGTAGATTTCGCGGGCTGGGACATGCCGATCCACTACGGTTCGCAGCTCGAGGAGCACCACGCGGTGCGCAGCGGCTGCGGCATGTTCGACGTGGCGCACATGGCGGCCGTCGACCTGCACGGTGCGCGCACCCGCGAATTCCTGCGCCGGCTCGTGGCCAACGACGCGGCCAAGCTGAAGACGCCCGGCAAGGCGCTCTACACCTGCATGCTGGACGAGCGCGCCGGCGTCATCGACGACCTGATCGTCTATTTCCAGCGCGAGGACTGGTTTCGCGTGGTGGTGAATGCCGGCACTACCGGCAAGGACCTGGAGTGGATCCGGCAGCAGGCCGCCGCGTTCGGCATCGAGGTGAAGCACCGCACCGACCTCGGCATTCTCGCCGTGCAGGGGCCGCAGGTGCGCGACAAGGTGAAGCCGCTGCTGCCGGCGGCGATGCGCGACGCGGTGCTCGCGCTCAAGGCCTTCCAGTCGGTGGCGCAGGCCGAGTGGTTCGTGGCGACCACCGGGTACACCGGCGAGGACGGCTACGAGTTCATCCTGCCGCAGGCGCAACTGGTCGCGCTGTGGAAGCAGCTGCTGGACGCCGGCGTGAAGCCCTGCGGTCTCGGTGCGCGCGACACGCTGCGTCTGGAAGCCGGCATGAACCTCTACGGCCAGGACATGGACGAGTCGGTGACGCCGCTGGAATGCGGGCTGGCGTGGACCGTCGCCTTCGATCCGGCCGGGCGCGACTTCATCGGCCGCAAGGTCCTCGAGGCGCAGCGCGCCGCGCCGCCGCGCAAGGCCGTCGGCCTGGTGCTGGAAGGCCGCGGCATCCTGCGCGCGCACATGCCGGTGCGCTTCGCGGGTGGCGCGACCGGCGAAACCACCAGCGGCGGCTTCGCGCCGACGATGAAGGCCTCGATCGCGCTGGCTCGGGTGACGGCGGATGCGGCGGGCGCCTGCGAGGTGCAAATCCGCGACCAGTGGCTGCCCGCGCGCGTGGTGACGCCGCCGTTCGTGCGCAACGGCAAGGTGCTGGTGTGAACAAGGACAACCGGAGAACCCCATGAGCAACATCCCGAAGGACCTGCGGTACGCGAAGTCCCATGAATGGGCGAAGTCGCAGCCCGACGGCACCGTGCTGGTGGGCATCACCGATCACGCGCAGTCGGCGCTGGGCGATCTCGTGTTCGTCGAGGTGCCGAAGCCGGGCCGCAAGGTCAGCGCCGGCGAGGCCTGCGCCGTGGTCGAGTCGGTGAAGGCCGCGTCCGACGTCTACGCCCCCATCGCCGGCGAAGTGGTCGAGTCCAACCCCAAGCTCGCCGACGCGCCCGAAATGCTCAACAGCGACCCCTACGGCGCCGGCTGGATGTTCCGCATCAAGCCCACCAGCGCCGGTGACGCCGGCAAGCTGCTGGACGCGGATTCGTACCAGAAGGTCGTCGCCGAATCGCACTGACGCCCCCTAGCCCATAGCCCCCAGCCCCAAGCCCATGCCGTTCATCCCCCACACCGACGCCGACGTCCGCGAGATGCTCGCGGCCATCGGCGCGAAGAAGATCGACGAGCTGTTCGACGAGATTCCCGCCGAACTGCGCTGCGGCAAGCTGAGCGCCGTGCCGGAAGGTCTGCCCGAGCAGCAGGTTGCGCGCCTGATGCACGACCGCGCGCAGGCCGATGGGCTGGCGCTGAACTTCATCGGCGCCGGCGCCTACGAGCACCACATCCCGGCGGCGGTGTGGGAGATCACCACCCGCGGCGAGTTCTACTCCGCCTACACGCCGTACCAGGCCGAGGCGAGCCAGGGCACGCTGCAGGTGCTGTACGAATTCCAGTCGATGATCACGGCGCTGACCGGCATGGAAGTCGCCAACGCCTCGCTCTACGACGGCGCCTCGGCGCTGGGCGAAGCGCTGCTGATGGCCGTGCGCGCCAACCCGAAGAGCCAGTCGCGCCGCGTGCTGGTGCCCACCGCGGTGCACCCGTACTACCGCGAAGCCGCGCACTCCATCGCACACGCCCAGGGCGTGACTCAGGAGCCGCTGGTGTACTGCGCAGAAAGCGGCGCCACCCTGGCCGAGCAGCTGAAGCGGCTCGAAGGCCAGGATCTCTGCGCGGTCGTGATCCAGCAGCCGAACTTCTTCGGCGTGCTCGAGGACGTCGACGCGCTCACCGACTGGGCGCATGCACACGGCGCACTGGTGATCGCGGTGGTGAATCCGACCTCGCTGGCGCTGCTGAAGCCGCCGGGCCAGTGGGGCGCGGCCGGAGCCGACATCGTCGTGGGCGAAGGCCAGCCGCTGGGCGCGCCGCTCGCCTCTGGCGGACCGTACTTCGGCTTCATGTGCGCCAAGCAGCAGTTCGTGCGGCAGATGCCGGGACGCATCGCCGGGCGCACCGTGGACCTCGACGGCAAGCCCGGCTTCACGCTGACGCTGCAGGCGCGCGAGCAGCACATCCGCCGGTCCAAGGCGACGAGCAACATCTGCACCAACCAGGGCCTGCTGGTGACCGCCGCCACCATCTACATGTCGATCGTCGGTCCTGCCGGCCTGGCGAAGGTGGCCTCGACCTCGATGGCGCGGCTGCGCTCGCTGCGCGAGCGGCTCGCGGCGGCGGGCGCGAAGCCCGCGTTCACCGGCGCGCATTTCCACGAATGCGTGCTGCGGCTCGACCGGCCGGTTGCGCCGGTGCTGGCGGAATTGTCGCGCCACGGCATCGTCGGCGGACTGGACCTGTCGCCGCACTATCCGGAGCTCGGCCATGCGCTGCTGGTCTGCGCCACCGAGACCAAGACCGAGGATGACCTCGCCCGCTACGCCGACGCGCTGCGCGCGGCGCTCGGCACGTCGCCCGCCCGCGGCGCCGCGCAAGCGGCGACCGCCTGACCCTTCACCGACAGGAGAAAACCATGGCCACCCTCACGCTGCGCGGCAACCCGGTGCACACCAGCGGCGAACTGCCGAAAGTCGGCGCCACCGCGCCCGCGTTCCGGCTGGTCTCGCCGGAGCTGAAGGACGTCGGCCTGCCCGACTTCCAGGGGCGGAAGAAGGTGCTGAACATCTTCCCGTCCGTGGACACGCCGACCTGCGCGACCTCGGTGCGCAAGTTCAACGAGAAGGCCTCGCAGCTGAAGCACACCGTGGTGCTGTGCATCTCGGCGGACCTGCCGTTCGCGATGAAGCGTTTCTGCGCCGCGGAAGGCCTGTCGAACGTGATCAACCTGTCGCTGATGCGCGGCGGCCGCTTCGCCGAGGACTACGGCGTGCGTCTCCAGGACGGCCCGCTGGCCGGCCTCACCGCGCGCGCGGTGGTGGTGCTCGACGAAAGCGACAAGGTCGTGCACGCCGAGCTGGTGAAGGAGATCGCCGATGAGCCGGATTACGACGCAGCGCTGAAGGCGCTCGGCGCGTCGGCGGGCAACCCGACATGACCGAGAAACTGATTTTCGAGATCTCGCGCCCCGGGCGCGCGGCGCATGCGCAGATGCCGCAGGCCGAAGTGGACGTCTCCGGCATTCCTGCCGCGCTGCGCCGCCAGCGGCCGCCGGCGCTGCCGGAGGTGTCGGAGCTGCAGGCCGTGCGTCATTACACGCGCCTGTCGCAGCGGAATTTCTCGATCGACACGCACTTCTACCCGCTCGGCTCCTGCACCATGAAATACAACCCGCGGGCCTGCAACACGCTCGCGATGCTGCCGGAATTCCTGGCGCGTCACCCGCTGGCGCCGGCCGACCGCAGCCAGGGCTTCCTGGCCTGCCTGTTCGAACTGCAGGAAATGCTGAAGGCGGTCACCGGCATGGCGGGCGTGTCGCTGACGCCGATGGCCGGTGCGCAGGGCGAGTTCGCCGGCGTGGCGATGATCCGCGCCTATCACCGTGCGCGCGGCGACACCGCGCGCACCGAGATCCTGGTGCCCGACGCCGCGCACGGCACCAACCCGGCGACGGCGACGCAGCTCGGCCTGACCGTGCGCGAGATTCCCACCGACGCCAACGGCGACGTGGATTTCGAGGCGCTC
>DATLCG010000015.1:0-4713 GCA_035526525.1 Binatia bacterium | reverse complement strand
GCGCCAGGCCCCAGGCGCGGTTCAGGCGCGAGCCGAACGGCGAATGGATGACGAGGTGCGTGTCGCCGACGTCGTCGAAGAAGCGCTCGAACACCACGGTATCCAGCGTCGGCAGCGTGCCGAGCGCTGCCCGCGACGCTGCAAGATATTGCGCGAGCTGCTGCGCGGCCGCCGCGGGCAGGCCGATGCCGCTTTCGAGCTGGCGCGCCAGCTCCTCCGGCGTCCCGGTGGCCAGCAGCGCGTCGGCGGCCGCATTCATGCGCGAGACCGCCGCCGACAGCTCGCGCGTGCGGCCGGGTGCCTCGCCGAGCCAGAACGGCATGTTGGGCGGCTGGCCGCGCGCATCCTCGACGTAGACCTTGCCGACCTCGACCTTCCTCACGCGGTAGGAAGTATTGCCGAGCTGGAAGATGTCGCCGGGAATGCTCTCGAACGAGAAATCCTCGTTGAGCGTGCCGATGCGATGGCCCTCGGGCAGCAGCACCACGTCGTAGTCGAACTGGTCCGGAATCACGCCGGCGTTGGTGACGGCAGTGAGCTTCGCGCCGCGCCGGCCGCGCAGCACGTGGTTCACCGCGTCGTGATGCAGGTGCGCGCCGCGGCGTCCGCGGCGCGTCGCATAGCCCTCCGCCAGCATGCAGACCACGGCGTCGAATTCCTCGCGCGCCAGCGCGGCGAACGGCCCGGCGCGGCGCAGGCATTCGAACAGCGCATCCTCGGTCCACTCGCGGCAGGCGACCTCGGCCACGATCTGCTGCGCCAGCACGTCCAGCGGCGCGCGGGGCGGATGGATGCGGTCGAGCTCGCCGCGCCGCGCGGCATCGAGCAGTGCCGCGCATTCGGCCAGGTCGTCCAGCGACTGCGGAAACAGCCGGCCCTTCGGGATCGCGCCGACGGCGTGGCCGGCGCGGCCCACCCGCTGCAGGAAAGCGGCGATGGAGCGCGGCGAGCCGATCTGGCACACCAGGTCCACGTCGCCGATGTCGATGCCCAGCTCGAGCGAGGAGGTCGCCACCAGCGCCTTCAGCTGTCCTTCCTTCAGCCGCTGCTCGGCCTTGAGCCGGTGCTCCTTCGACAGCGAGCCGTGATGCGCGGTGACGTGCTCCTCGCCGAGGCGCTCGGCCAGGTGCCGCGCCGCACGCTCGGCGACGCGCCGCTGGTTGACGAAGATCAGCGTGGTGCGGTGCTGCCGCGCGAGCTCGGCCAGGCGGTCGTACAGCTCGGCCCAGACTTCGCTGCTCATCACCACGTCGAGCGGCGACTTCGGGATCTCCAGCGCGAGGTCACGCTGGCGCACGTGCCCCGCGTCGATCACGGTCGCCGCCCCGGCGCGATCGCCCACCAGGTAGCGCGCCATCTCGTCCACCGGCTTCACCGTCGCCGACAGCCCGATGCGCACCGGCGGCCGCGTGCCGGCCTCGGCGCACAGCGCCTCCAGCCGCTCGAGCGACAGCATCAGGTGCGCGCCGCGCTTGTTGCCGGCGAGCGCATGCAGCTCGTCGACGATGACGCTCTTCACGCCGCGCAGCATCTGCCGGCCGGAATCGCTGGTGAGCAGGATGAACAGCGACTCCGGCGTGGTGACCAGGATGTGCGGCGGCGTGCGCCGCATGCGGTCGCGGTCGGAAGAGGAGGTGTCGCCGGTGCGCACGGCATCGCGGATGGCGACGTCCGGCAGCCCGGACTCCAGCAGCGCGTCGCGGATGCCCGCGAGCGGCGCCTGCAGGTTCTTCTGCACGTCATTCGACAGCGCCTTCAGCGGCGAGACGTACAGCACCTGCACGGCGTCCGGCAGCGGCGACTGCAGGCCCTGCACCACCAGGTCGTCGATCGCCGACAGGAACGCCGCGAGCGTCTTGCCCGACCCGGTCGGCGCCGCGATGAGGGCGTGGCCGCCAGCCGCGATGACCGGCCAGGCGCGCTCCTGCGCCTCGGTCGGCGCGCCGAAGCGGCGCGCGAACCAGCCGGCGACGGCAGGATGGAAGCGGGACAGGACGGGCGGCATGCCCATCATTTTCGCACCCGCAGGCTCAAGGGGTGAGCCGGTGGAAATTGCCTAGCGCAGCGCCGCGATCGTTCCTGCGATCCCGAGCAGGATCAGCACCGCGCCGCTGAGCCGCCCGCCCTGCGCGCCGTGCGGCGCCAGCTTCTCGAGCAGCACGAACAGCGAGATCGCCCCGATCCAGGCCAGGCTCATCACCCCGCCCGCGAACAGCAGCAGCATCAGCGCCCAGCAGCAGCCGACGCAGTACAGCCCGTGCTGCGCGCCGAGCCGCAGGGCGCCCGTCACGCCGGGCCGGAAATGCCGCGTGATGAACTCGAACGGCGCACGGCAGCGGGCCAGGCACTGCGCTTTCGCCGCGCTCCACTGGTACAGGCCGGCCGCCACCAGCAGCGCGCTGCCCAGCGCCGGCTGCGACAGCTGCATCATCGGCGAGAGCAGCGCGGCCTGGGCCAGCGCCCATTGCGCCACCGTCGCGGCCAGGCTGAATGCAGACCACGCCAGCGCATAGCCGGCGATGAATGCCGTCACCCGCTGGCCGGCGGCGCCATTGCCGCGGATCGCGCGCGCGAACAGCAGGATCGCCGGCGCAGCGCTGGGCAGCATCATCCCCAGCATCATCACGGCCCACATCAGGAAGATCTGGGCGAAATAGGCCGCGTCCCAGGTGCCGCGCATCATCCACGCGGCCAGGCCCTGCATGCCGCCGTACATGTCGCGCGACGCGGGGATCAGCCAGGCCCAGGCGAGCGCGGCGAGACCGCCCACGGCCAGCGCGACCGGCGCGCGCTCGCGCGACAGGAACAGCTCCATCAGCGAGGGTCGCGGAGCCTCCGCCCTGGCCGCCGGTTCCACGTCCTAGCGCACGACGCCGTGCGTGCTCCAGTCCATGCGCGCGATGTGCGCGTGGGTGGCCTCGAAATCGAGTTTCGGTTCCACCGAGCTCTTCGCGGACCCGGTCAGGAACTCGGCCTCGGCATATTCGAAGCCCGTCGGCAGGGTCACCGTGACCCGGTGCGGCGCGCCGGTCATCGGGTTCTTGATCGGCTCGGCGCGGCCTTCGAGGATGCCGGGCACGCGGACCGAGGCGGTGCCGGCCTTCGCGTCGATCTTCAGCTCGATCGGCTTGAACTGCGCCGGCAGCGCGGTCGTCAGCGTGGTGCTGAACACCTGCGTGATCAGCGAGCCCGGCTCGGTCTCCTTGCCCTGCAGCACCGCACCGATCGCGGCGCGCTGGTCGGCGTCGGCGCGCTCGTCGATCACCGGCATCGCGGTGCCGTTGCCCATGTGGATCGGACCGGGCCACGCGAACAGCCCACCGAAGCGCAGCCCGTCCAGCCGGGTCTTGCCGAAGTGACCCCGCTCGATCTGCGCGAACACGTAAGCGCGGCAATGCCCATGACTGGGCAGCGCGTTGAACTGGCAGGGGCAGCCGATGTTGCAGTTGCAGTGCGAGACCTGCACGCCCTGCATTCGCCATTCGACAAAGGCCATGATTCATCTCCGGTAGGGCGGGCGCACAGCCTGCGCCGATTGCCGCCCGCCTTCAACGGCCGCCGGGCGGCTGCCCCCTACAATGCGCGCCCATGAGCCCCGCCGTCGCCGATTCGATCACCTTCACGCTGTCCACGATGACGACGCTGTTCTTCGTCGTGGACCCGCCGGCGACCGCGCCGATCTTCCTGTCGATGACTGCGCGCGACTCGCAGGAGCACAAGCGCCGCACCGCGTTTCGCGCGGCGGTGGCGACCTTCGTGACGCTGGCCATGTTCGCGGCCATCGGCGGGCTCGTGTTCCGGCTGCTCGGCATCTCGCTCGGCGCCTTCCGCATCGCCGGTGGCCTGCTGCTGTTCCTGCTGGCCGTGGACATGCTGCGCGCCGAGCGCTCGCGCCAGCGCACGTCGCCGGAAGAGGAGGCCGAGGGCGCGGACAAGGTGGACATCTCGGTGTTCCCGCTGGCGATCCCGATGCTCGCCGGGCCTGGCGCGATCTCGACGGTGATGGTGCTGGTGTCGCGCGCCGAGCACCTGTGGCACTACGGCGTGATCGTGCTGGCCATTGCAACGACCGCGCTGGGCGTGCTGTTCACGCTGCGTGGCGCGCTGGTGATCGAGCGGCGTCTCGGCCAGACCGGGCTCAACGTGCTGCAGCGCGTGATGGGCCTGATCCTCGCCGCCGTCGCCGTGCAGTTCGTGATCGAGGGCCTGGAGTACGTGGCACCACTGCTGACCGCGGCGAGCCGGGGCTGACACGCCGCCAGGTGGTTCCTCTGCTGCCCGGGCCGGCGTGCGCTTGTGTGCGCTACAGGACGGTACCGGCGCGAACCGGGGCGCAAGGTGGAAGGCGCAACGGACCGCGGCACGGAGAGCGTCATGCGCAGAGGACATCGACAGGCGAAAGCCTGGAGCTGGGTAGCGGCGGCGATGATGGTGCCCCTCGCCGCGGTGGCCGCGCCCAGCGGCGTGACGACGCTGCACGCTCTCGCGGGCAGCGAGGGCAGCAATCCACGCGCCGAGCTGTTGGTCGCTGACGACGGCAGCCTTTACGGCACTGCCTGGGGTGGCGGCGACGGCACCGTGTTCCGCTTCACGCGCAAGCAGGCCTTCGCGGTGCTGCATGCGTTCAGCGGCAGCGACGGCAGCCGGCCTTCCGGTCCGCTGGTCTGGGCCGGCAGCGGCCGCTCCGGGGAATGCAGCGGGAGCGCGCAGAGC
>DATLCG010000189.1:0-4977 GCA_035526525.1 Binatia bacterium | reverse complement strand
CACTCATCGACACGGGCGCAGCCCAGGACTCTCTCCATGAATCCCACCACGAATTTTTCGGACAAGGCCGCCAACGGCGGCGAAGCGATCCGCAGCGGCGGCGAAACGGTCCGCAGCGCGGTTCGCGACTTCGCCGAGGGGGCCGAGAACGCCGCCACTGGCGTCCTGCTCGGCCGACTGGAGGCCATGGGCCGGTCGGCCCAGGCGCTGGGGGGTTCGCTGGTGCGGCAGGCGCGTGCCGGCGCCGCCGCGACCGACGCCCAGGTGCACACCCACGCCTGGAAGGCCGTCTGCATCGCCGCCGCGGCCGGGCTCGCACTGGGATTCGTGGCCGCACGCCGCCGCTAGACGCCGCTCCGTGCGGTACCGCACTGACCCCCCGGCCTGCAGGGCGCAGCCTTGCAGGTCCAGGGGGCGTCAATGACGGATGCAGGGTCGCGCAGCACGGCACCGGCGCCCTGCCTGCCGATCGTCGGCATCGGCGCCGCTGCCGGCGGCCTGGAGGCCATCGCCGAGCTGATCGCCGGGCTGCCGCCCGATTGCGGCATGGCTTTCCTGCTGGTGCAGCATCTCGATCCGGCACACGAGAGCCTGCTCGGCGAGATCCTGACCCGCAAGACGTCCCTGACCGTGCGCGAAGCGGCCGCGGGGATGACGATCGAGTGCAACCACCTGTACGTCCTCCCGCCGAACGCGGTGATGACGGTGCAGCAGGGCCGGCTCGAGCTGCGGCGCCGCGGCGAGACGGCCGGCGCCGTGATGCCGGTGGACAGCCTGCTGCTGTCGCTGGCGCGGGACCAGGGCGCGCGAGCCATCGGCGTGATCCTCTCCGGCCAGGGCCAGGACGGCGCGCGCGGCCTGGAAGCGGTGAAACAGGAAGGCGGGCTGACCTTCGTGCAGGACGACGCGTCGGCGCGCTTCAATGGCATGCCGCGCGCCGCCGCAGCCCACAGCGCGATCGACTTCACGCTGCCTCCGCGCGAGATCGCCGCAGAGCTGTTGCGCGTCGCGCGGCATCCGTACGTCGCGGGCGGCGACAGCGCAGCGCTGGCGCCATCGCCCCGCGAAGAAGAGCGCGCGATGGAAACGCTGTTCGGGCTGCTGCGCCGCACCTGCGACATCGATTTCGCCAGCTACAAGCGCGGCACGCTGTTGCGCCGCGTCGGGCGGCGCATGGCGCTGCGACGCGCCGAGTCGCTGCCGGCCTACGTCGCCGCGGCAGCGGACGACGAGTCCGAGCTGCAGGCGCTGGGCCGCGACCTGCTGATCAGCGTCACGGGGTTCTTCCGCGATCCGGTCACCTTCGACGCGCTGACCGAGGTGGTGCTGCCGCGCATGTTCACCGGACGCGCGCCCGGTGCCCCGGTGCGCATCTGGGTGCCGGGTTGCGCTTCCGGCGAGGAGGTCTATTCGATCGCCATCTGCCTCAGCGAGTACCTGGGCGATGACGCCGCGCGCGCCGCCATCCAGATCTTCGGCACCGACCTCAGCGAAAGCGCGCTGGCGCTCGCGCGGGCCGGCGTGTACTCCGCCAGCATCGCCGGCAACGTCACGCCGGCGCGGTTGGCAAAGTACTTCACGCCCGCCGACGGCCAGTGGCAGATCGCCCAGTCGCTCCGCGAGTGGTGCGTGTTCGCACGGCACAACGTCGCCCGCGATCCGCCGTTCTCGCGCATGGACCTCGTCAGCTGCCGCAACGTGCTCATCTACATGGACCCGGTGCTGCAGCGGCGCGTGATCCCGTCGTTCCATTTCGCGCTGCTCGACAACGGGGTGCTCATGCTCGGGCCGTCGGAGAGCATCGGCGCGTTCACGGAGCTGTTCGGCACGCTCGAGCACAAGGGCGTGAAGATCTACACGCGCAAGCATCACCCGCTGCAGGCGCTGCACCCTGCCCTCGCCGGCGCGGAGTGCGCGCTGCCCCACACCGCCGCCGCGCTGCTGCGCGCGCGTCCCGCCGACGGCCCGCGCGTGAAACAGCAGGCCGACCGCATCGCGGCGACGCGCTACGCACCGGCCGCCGTGGTCTGCGACGAGGACCTGAACGTCGTCGAGTTCCGCGGCAACACCGATCCGTACCTGATGTGTCCGCCGGGTCCGCCGAACTTGAGCCTGAAGGCACTGGCGCGGCCCGGGCTGCTGGTGGACCTGAGCGCGACGGTGCGCGCGGCCGGCCAGTCCGGCGTGCCGGCCACGGGGCGCGCCGAGTTCGTCGCCGGCCCGCAGGGGTGCCGCGCGGTCGGCCTGCAGGTGGTGCCCCTGGAGCGCGGCAGCGCGGGCAGCGGGTTCATGATCTTCTTCGAGCCGGCGGCGGGGCCGGCGCCTGCGATGCTCACGCGCATTGCCACCGCTTGCCGTGCCGCGGCCGCGCGCCTGTGGCGCAGCACCGCACGCACGCCGGGCGGGCAGGAAACCGACGCCCAGCGGCTGCGCCGCACGCTGGAGGCCACCCAGGCCCACCTGCGCAGCCTGCTCGAGGAGCACGAAGTCACCGTCGAAGAGCTCAAGTCCTCGCAGGAGGAGCTCCTGTCCAGCAACGAGGAGTTCCAGAGCACCAACGAGGAGCTCGAGACCGCCCGGGAGGAAGTGCACTCGGCTAACGAGGAGCTGGTCGGCGCCAACGAAGAGCTGCGGTCGCGCAACGCCCAGCTGGCCGAGCTCAACGACCGCCTGCGCACGATGCGCGACTACGCCGACGCCATCGTGCAGACGGTGCGTGTGCCGCTGCTGGTGCTGGATGAGCGGCTGCGGGTGGTTCGCGCCAACGCCTCGTTCCACCGCTTCTTCCAGACGACGGACCGCGAGGTCGAGCAGTGCCCGGTCCATGCGCTCGGCAACGGCGCGTGGGACCTGCCGGCGCTGCGCACGCTGCTCGACGAGGTCGCACGCGGCGACGGCCCGCCGGACGACGTCGAGATCACGCACGACTTCCCGAACATCGGCAGGCGCACGCTGTCGCTGAGCGCGTCGCACCTGCAGTGGCCGGGGCACCCCATGGTGCTGCTGGCTCTCGAGGACATCACGGTCCGCCACGAAGCGCTGGCGCAGCTGCGTCTGGCCGACCGCCGCAAGGACGAGTTCCTGGCGATGCTGGCGCACGAACTGCGCGCTCCGCTGGCACCGATGCGCAACGCCGTGGAGATGCTCCAGCTCGGGCCTGACCCCGCGGGCGCCGCCATGGCCCTGGCCGTGCTCGACCGCCAGCTGCAGAAGTCCACGCGCATCGTCGACGACCTGCTGGAGACGGCTCGCGTCATCAGCCGCCGCATCACGCTCAGGAAGCAGCGGCTCGACTTCGGGCGGCTGGTGCGGCAGGCCGCCGACGCGGCGGCTCCGCAGTTCGAGGCGCGGCAGCACGAGCTCGTCGTGGAAGTCGCCGAGCCCGGCCTCGAAGTGGAAGCCGATCCGGAGCGCCTGGACCAGGTGGTGTCCAATCTGCTGGCCAACGCGGCCAAGTACACGCCGGCAGGCGGCTGCGTCACCGTGACGCTGTCGCGGGACGGCGGGGAGGCCGTGCTGCGCATCGTCGACAACGGCATCGGCATCAGCGGCGAGCTGTTGCCGGCGGTGTTCGACCTGTTCGTGCAGGAGGAGCGCTCGCTCGACCGCTCGGAGGGCGGCCTCGGCATCGGCCTGAGCGTGGTGCGTTCGATCGTGGCGCTCCACGGCGGCAGCGTCCTGGCGCGCAGCGCGGGGCGCAACCAGGGCAGCGAATTCATCGTGCGGCTGCCGCTCTGCGCGCCGGCATCCGAGGCCGCGCCCGCGCAGGCTCCCGCGGCGCAGCACCGTGCGGTCGAGCCGCGCCGCATCCTCGTGGTCGACGACAACGTCGACACCGCGGCGATCTGCGCCGCGCTGCTGCAGCAGGAAGGCCACGACACGCGCCTGGCGCACGACGCGGACACGGCGCTGGCCACCGCGCACGAGTTCCACCCGGAGATCGTGCTGCTGGACATCGGCCTGCCCGGGATGGACGGCTACGACGTGGCACGGCGCCTGCGCGAGGACATCAGCACGCAGGATGCGAAGCTCGTCGCACTGACCGGCTATGGCGGCGACCGCGCCAGCGCCCAGGCCGCCGCCGCCGGGTTCGACCTGCACCTGGTCAAGCCGACGCCGATGGCCCAGCTTCGCGAGGTCATCGCGGCCTACCGGCCTGCCACCGCGTAAGCCCTGGCCCCCGGGGCGGTCCGCTCTGTGCGACTGCCCACATAGGCACTTCTGCATTTTTGCGTGCTGCGGCGGTCTATTTCCACGACCCCACACGCTTTTCCCAGGTTGCCGCGCATGGATGGCCCGTTGCTTACGCAGAACCGCGTCCTTGCGGCACTTCCTCGCGATGTCCAGGAGCGGATCTTTCCGCATCTGCACCTGGTGCCCCTGAAGCTCGGTCAGGCCCTGTATGAATCCGGCGACACCCTGCGGCACGTGTACTTTCCGCTGGACTCGATCGTGTCGCTGCTCTACGTCACCGAAAGCGGCGCGTCGGCCGAGATTTCCATGGTCGGCAACGAGGGCGTGCTGGGCGTCTCGCTTTTCATGGGCGGCAACAGCACGCCGAGCCGGGCCATCGTTCAGAGCGGCGGCGTCGCGTATCGCATGCTGTCGCAGCGCGTGATGGCGGAGTTCGCCCGGCACGGCGAGCTGATGGTCCTGCTGCTGCGCTACACGCAGTCACTCATCACGCAGATGGCGCAGACCGCCGTGTGCAACCGCCATCACAGCATCAGCCAGCAGCTGTGCCGCTGGATCCTGCTGTCGCTCGACCGGCTGCCCGACAATCGCGTGACCATGACCCAGGAGCTGATCGCCAACATGCTCGGCGTCCGCCGCAGCGGCGTCACCGCCGCGGCGGGCCGGCTGCAGCGGCTGGGCGCCATCCAGTACGCGCGCGGCCGCATCACGGTGCTGGACCGGCCGAAGATCGAAGCGCTGTGCTGCGAGTGCTACGCCGTCGTCAAGAAAGAGACCGACCGC
>DATLCG010000143.1:0-9265 GCA_035526525.1 Binatia bacterium | reverse complement strand
CGGCGGTGTTGATCACCGGGAACACGCCGGTCCAGACGTTGGCGCGGTAGCGGCCACCCTGTTCGAGATTCGCGCCGAAGGCGTGCGCACCGACCTCCGGGGCGCCGAGACGGGCGGCGTACTCGTACTCGATTTCGGTCGGCAGGCGCTTGCTCTGTGCCGCGCAATAGGCCTGCGCGTCATCCCAGGACACCTGCGTTACCGGGTGATCGTGCGGCGCGGGCGCGCCGGATGGGCCCAGCGGCCGGCGCCAATCGGCGCCGGACACCAGCTGCCATTGGCCTGTCCCGAAGGTCATGACGGCGCCGCTGCCAAGACGCTCGGCCGCGGAGCGGTAGCCGCGCCGGCCGACGACGCCGCCGAAAGCAGCGACCGTGACTGGGGTGCGGTCCAGCTCGAAGGCATCGACCGGAACAGTGAACGCCGGCCGCTCGTCGGCGCGGCCGTTTTCGGAGCCGATGCGCGCCATCCCAGCGGGAATCGTGCGCATTGAATCCGGCGCGGCTTGCGCCAGCAGCGGCAGCGCCAGCCAGGCGCCCGCAAGCACGCTGGCGATGCGCCGGTTCACGCCACGCCGTCGACCAGCGCCGCGCAGCCGGCGGACGCGAGGGTCGCGCGCGCCCAAGCCTGGTCCGCCGCGGAAAGAGTCGCGAAGTGCTCATGCAACCAGCGCAGGCACTTGGCTTGGTAGGCGAACACGTTCTGCTTCCACTCGACGCCGCGGATGGTGCAGCTGACCGTGTCGCTGCCGGCAGCGCGCGCCGCCGCGTTGGCCAGCAGGAAGGGCAGGTAGGTCTCGTCGATCTCGCGCAGCAGCGGCAGCAGCGCCGGCAGCGCCGCGTCGCGCGCCAGCCACTGCGCCTCGTCGGTGCGCCAGCCGGACAGATCGTCGAGCCGCTCGGTCCACGACACCACGCGCGGCGCGCGCTCGCGCGCGATGCGCATCGAGGTCGGGTCGAACAGGCACAGCTGCGCGAGCTGGCCGTAGAGCGCGAAGTCGGCGGCCGCGGGACGGCCGCCGAACAGGAACATGCGCGTGCCGATCAGGCCATCGAACAGGCCGAGCAGGCGCACGTAGCCCTCCTCGATCACCGGCGCGGTCGTCGCGTTGGAGCCGACCGCCCAGAGCCGCTCGGTCTGGCGCCGGGTGAAGAAGTTCGCGGTCTGCTGCAGCTGCGTCTCGCCGGCGGCCGGGTCCATCAGCTGGACGATGTGGTGGCCGGCCCAGGCGACGCCCGCGGCATCGGCCCAGCGGTAGTGGAACATCAGCTTGGTGCACCACTCGTCGGCGTAGTCCTCGAGCAGCGCGTCGAGGAACTCCAGCGCCGGGTCCGGCGGCAGCACCGAGCGGCCGGCGTGCTCGTTCTCCAGCCGGCGGATCTGCGGGGTGGAATCGACCATCGCCTCGATCATCTTGTCCTGGTCGTCGTGCCACACCAACACCGGGATCACCTCGACCGGGACTTTCGGCGGCGCGACGTATTCGGGCCCGCGGTTCACCACCCAGCGATGCGCTATTCGGCGGTAGCGCAGCAGCGCGCGCATCTTGCGCGAGTAGGGCGAGCCGTCGTGGCCGATCAGGGTCAGGGGCGCGTTCATCGGCGGCCCCGCGGCGCCGCTGGCGCCGGAATGATTTGCTCGTTGCCGCGCGCCATCGTTCCCTCCCGCCCCATGGACCTGCCGCAGCTATACGCAGGCGGCGATTATGGTTAGGATATTTACATGGTGTCAATAATAATCGCGGGCGGCGCCCAATGAGCCCCTGGGGCCGGCGCCTGGCCTGGGCCGCCGCGGCGCTGGCCGCCGCGATTGGCGGTGCGCTGTCGGCGCGGCCGGCGATCCAGGCGCTCGCCGAGCACGGCGCGATCCGCAACGGTCCCTGGACCACGATGGCCGCGACCGGCAGCGCGCACGCCAACCCCTACGAGCGCGCCGCGGTTGCCGTCGCCGGCATCTACGCGCTGTCGCAGGACGAGGCGGTCTACTTCACGGCGTTCACCGACGATTCCGGCACGCCGCTGAGCGGCAGCTGCGCCTACCGCGTGCACGGGGCGCCGCCCGCCGCGCGCTGGTGGAGCGTCACGCTCTACGGCGCGGACCACTTCCTGGTGGCCAACGACGCGCGCATCCATTCGCGCCACCAGGGCAATCTCGCGCTCGATGCGGACGGGCACTTCGCGATCGAGGTCGCGGCACAGCCGCAGGGCGCGGATGCCTGGCTGCCGGCGCCGGCCGGCGCGCCGTTCTCGCTGACCCTGCGGCTCTACAACCCGGCGCCGGCGCTGGCGCGCGACCTCGCAGCTGCAGAGCTGCCGGCCATCGAGCGGAGCGCCTGCCGGTGAAGCGCTGGCTCGGCCGGCTGGCGATGCTCGCCTGCATCGCGGCAGCGTCCAACGTGCTGGCCGTGCTGGCGGCGCCGCGCCTGATCCACGCGCTGGTGACCCACCGCATCACCACGCAGGCGCTGGCCGCATCCGGCGGCGCGCAGTCCCGCACGGGCGACATCGCCGTGCACGCGCCGCGCGCCGACGCCAGTGCGCGCACCGTCGTGCGGCCGAGCCCGGACCTGCTCTACACCGCCTGCGTGTTCGACGTCTCGCGGCGGCCCCTGCACATCACCGGCCCGGTGCCCGACAGCTACGCCTCGCTGTCCGGGTTCGCGGCCAACACCGACAACTTCTTCGCGCTCAACGATGCGGCCGTGACGGCGGACGCCAGCGGCCGGCGGCGCTTCGACGTCGTGCTGGCGCGCGCGCCGCTGGCGCAGCTGCCGCCCGGCGCGCGCCTGGTGCTGAGCCCGACGGCGCGCGGGCTGGTGCTGTTCCGCACCCTGATCCCGGACGAGGCGACGCTGCCGGCGCTGCTGGCGTTGCAGCAGCAGCAGGCTTGCGAGCCGCTGTAGCTTTCGTCCCGGCTCATCACGAGTGGCCTCGTGTACACAGGCCGCGGCCTAGCGGGCCCAGATGAATCGAGGCTCTGGCTGCGTGACCACCAGCCCCTGGCCGTGCTCCGCCAGGCCCGCGGTGCGATGGTCCAGCGCGCGGCGGTAGCGGCGCAGGGCGGTCATTCGGTGGAACGTGGCGCGGCTGGGGTACTGCACCAGCACGCACTCGTCCCAGCGGCCGGCTTGCGGCTCTCCGCCGGCCCCGACCAAGTGCTGCTGGAAGCGCCCGAGGTACAGCACCTTTCCGCCCAGCGCGTGCACCGCCAGCAAGGCGACACGGCCATAGCGCAGGTAGGCGGTCGCGCCGCTGCATGGCGCCCGCGGCGGCTGGTAGCTCGCCTGCGCGCGGTACTTGAGCCAGTTGAGCATCACCACCGGCCTGTCCTGCCGCGGGTGCGCGTGGAACTCCGCGAGGCCCGCGGCGCTGGGCATGATCGAGGTGCCCAGGCCAGGCTCGGGGCTGTTGTCCGGCGTGTCGTCGAGCGGCAGGCGCGGCGCGAGGAAAGCCGCGAGCGCGGAGATGACGCGCACCATGCGCGGTTGCGGCGACAGCACGCTCACCTGCAGCGCCTCGAAGCCGGCTGCCAAGCCGGCGTGCCGCACGAAGCCGAGCGCCGCCGTGCGCGTGGGGAAGTGCAGCAGCGCGACGGTGTCGTAACGCTGCACCGGCCCGACCAGCACCTGCTCGCCGGCGCCCGCCCAGCGCAGCGTGCCGCCGTGCTCGCCCGCCATTGCGGCCAGCGCCTGGACGGTCGGCTCGCCGGGCGGCGCGCCGCGGAACTGCAACAGCAGCTCCACCGCGCGCCCGGCCGGCCAGCGATCGAATTCCTGCTGCTGCTCCGCGCCCGGCAATTGCGCGGTGCGCGTGGAATCGGCGTTCATGAGGGCGGGCCCTGCGGATCGATCGGTGGCGCGGGAATGTCCCAGGGCGTGCCGCGGTACAGACGCAGGCCGTACCAGCCGCGCGCCGGCGGGTAGCGTTGCGCCAGGGGCATGACGAATTCGCGATCGAGGCCGGAGGCGATCGGCTTGGCCTGCGCAAGCCAGCCGGCGACGCCGCTGGCCCGCAGGCGCTGGTCGACGCTTACCCGCGCGGCCGGGTCGAGCGCCGCATATTCCTTGAGCAGTTGCTCGCGGCAGGCGACGCGGTAGCGCACCACCGGCATGCGCGGGTAGCGCGCGTCGCGCAGCGCGAGGTCGAAGCGCCTGGCGCCGCGCGCGTAAGCCTGCGCGTTGGCGTCGAGGTAGGGCAGGTAGTCCGTGCCGATCTCGCCGAGCACCGCGTCCCACGCCGCGGCGGAGAAATCTTCCAGCCTGCCTGCGCCGTCGCGGTTGGCGCGCGCGTTCCACAGGCGCGCGACCCAGGCGTAGACCGCGGGCGCACGGTCGACCATCACGCGGGCCGAGGCCGGGTCGAGCGCGAAGTGGCGGAACATCGAGGCGAAGTAGCCGAAGTCCACGATGCTCGGCCGCGTGCCGAGCAGGAACGGCCGCTCGCGCAGCAGTGCCGTGAGCTGGTCCAGCGTGCGCAGGTACAGGGCCTCGACCGCGCCGCGGTTGTGCGCGCGGACGCCGTCGCCGCGCACGAACACCAGGTACTGGCGCCAGCGCATGTACCAGCCTATCAGGCTGGCCGGGTGCAGCGTCGTCGCCGAAAGCTCGCGCCCGAGCCGGTGGCGCAGCAGGCGGTGCGAGTCGGCGAACGACCAGCGGTAGTGCATCGCCGGCCGCCACAGCCACTCGTCGGCGTAGTCCTCGACCAGCAGGGCGATGAAGCGCGTCGCCGGGTCGGCCGGGTAAATCGAGGCCTGCGGGTGCTGCGCATCGAGCCAGCGCAGCATGGGCGTGGTGTCCTTGAGCCAGCGGCCGTCCGGGCACTGCATCGCCGGCACCTTCATCATGCCGGTCGCGGGCAGCAGCACCTCGCGCATCACGCGCGTGTTGATCTCGACGCGCTGGTGCGGGATCTCCTTGTAGTGCAGGAAGGCTTCCAGCTTGCCGCTGTAGTACGAGACGTCGGAGACGTAGGCCTTGTATGGGCTATCCACGCGCCGGCTCCGGCTCGACGTGCAGGGCGACGCGCTGCAGGCGCGGCTGGATCGCCAGGCGCATCGCCTGGCTGCCGCCCAGCGGCGCGGCCCAGGCCTCGACCGCACGGCGCTGGTCCGCATCGAGCGCGGCGTAGGCGTCGAGCACGCGCTGCGCCTTCCACAGCGAGAACGGAAAGGCGTTGCGCCGGAACGGCTGCCCGCCGAGCACGCTGTCCACCGGCCCGAGCATGCGCTCCAGGCGCCTGCCGGGAGCCAGCTCCTTCAGCGCGACGGCCATCTGCGCCTGGGTTTGTTCCAGCAGCGGCCAGAACTCGCCGAACACCGAGCGCAGCAGCGGCGCCAGCGTGGCCGGCACCTCGTCGTTGGCCAGGAACTCCCCCTGCGCCGGCGCCGCGGGCGTCTGCACGCGCCGCACCCAGTCCCGCAGGTGGCGGCGCGGCGCGATCAGCGTGCGCGCGGGATACGGGTCGCGCCCCAGGTGCGCGAACAGCGGGCCGATCAGGCCGTAGTCGGCGACGCTGGGCTGCCCGCCGAACAGGTAAGGCAGCGATGCGAAGTGCGCGTCGAGCGCGTCGAGCATCGCGACGGTCCAGGCCTCGATCGCCGGCACCTGCGCCGGCGTAACGCCCAGCGCCGGCAGGTAGCTGCGCATCAGGCCGGCGGCGCGCGCGGCGGCGCGGTCCTTGAGGAAGCGCGGCGCCAGCGGCAGCAGGTGATCGCCGGCCTCGGGGCGGAACAGCTGCTCGTAGTTCTCGTGGAAGTTCCAGCGGTAGTGCATGGCCGAGGGCACCCAGAACTCGTCGCCCCAGGCTTCCAGCAGCAGCGCCGAGATGCGCTGGCGCGGGCCGGCCGGCAGCACCGGCTGGCGCGGGTGGCGCTGCTCCAGGAGCTCGATGATTTCCGCGGTGTCCTGCAGCCATTCGCCCTGCGGCGTGACCACCACCGGCATCACCTTGGCGCCGACTTTCCTTTTCAGCCGGCCGAAGTGCCACAGGCGCACTTCCTTCTCGACGAACGGCAGCCCCTTGCCGCGCAGGTAGGCGCGGGCCTTGCCGCTGTAGAGCGACAGGGGCCAGGCGTAGAGGATGTAGGGGCGGGCCATGGGGTGCGTCATTCCCGCGATCGAAATATTTCCCCTCCCCCGCTTGCGGGGGAGGGGTAGGGGAGAGGGCGCGAGCGAAGCGAGCGTGTCACTACCGCTGCACGATCGTGCGCGCGCCGGCGATGAACGCATCCGCCGCCTTGCCGTCATCCTCGATCTTCGGCAGCTTGACCGGCACCTCGATGCCCTTGAGGCAGGCCGGGCGCGCGTACATCGCGTCGCTCCAGCGCTTCAGGCTCACCAAGCCCTCGGTGCCGACGCCGGACCACTTGTGCGTGCGCACCCAGGCCCAGTTGGCGATGTCGGCGATCGAGTAGTCGCCGGCCAGCCACTCGTTGCCGGCGAGGCGCCGGTCCAGCACCTCGAACAGCCGCCGGCACTCGTTCTGGTAGCGCTCGATCGCCAGCGGGATCTTCTCCGGCATGTAGCGGAAGAAGACGTTGGCCTGGCCCATCATCGGGCCGATGCCGCCCATCTGGAACATCAGCCACTGCAGCACCAGCGAGCGGCCCTTCACGTCGGCCGGCATCAGGCGCCCGGTCTTCTCGGCCAGGTACACCAGGATCGCGCCGGACTCGAACACGGCGAAATCGCCGTTGTCGGTGTCGACGATGGTCGGGATGCGGCCGTTGGGGTTGAGCGCGAGGTATTCCGGCTTCTTCTGCTCGCCGCTCAGGATGTTCACCGGGTTCACGCGGTACGGCAGCCCGAGCTCTTCCAGGGCGATCGAGATCTTGTGGCCGTTGGGCGTGGGCGCGGTGTAGAGCTCGATCATGGCCGGATTCCAGGGGTGCGAAGGCCCGCCATGCTAGCAACAACTTTACAGCGTGTAAATTATCTGCGGATGCCCCGCGGCGGATGCGGCGGTCGCCTAGACTCCCCGCAAAGGCCCAGCGCCAGGAGCAGTAGATGAGCATCCCGACGTCCGACATCCGGTACCTGGAGATCGACCTCGCCTCGCGCGGCTACGAGCCGCGGCACTGGCGCCGCGGCGTCATGGGCACCAAGGTGTTCGCCAAGGACAACGAGCGCGTGGTCATCGTGCGCAACACCGGCGTGGACCGGAACGCGCCCGAGGGCGAGCCGCCCACGGTCGAGAACTGGTTCGCGCGCCTGCAGGAAGTGCTCAACGGCATGCTCCGGGGCGCGAAGGTGACCGACCTTATCCTGTGCGGCGGCGGCGACATCAAGGCGCCGCGGGCCTTCGTGGCCTGGTGCCAGGCCGCGGGCATCCGGGTCCACACCGACAAGACGGCGTTCTCGCTCGGAAACGCGGCGTCCTGATCGCCGGCGGGGCTCAGGCCCGGGCGAACTCCTGCGCCAGCAGCTCGTAGCTGCGCAGCCGCTCGGCATGGCCGTGCAGGTTGGTCACCACCATCACCTCGTCGGCGCCGCTGTCGCGAGCCATCGCTTCGATGCGCGAGCGCACCGACGCCGGCGCGCCGATCACGGTGCGGTTGCGGTACTCGCGCACTGCGGCGCGCTCGTGCTCGTCGTAGGGGTAGGCCTGCGCTTCCTCCACGCTCGGCAGCGGCCGGAACTCACCGCGGCGGATGCGCAGCCAGGCCAGGTCCATGGTCGTCGCCAGGCGATCGGCCTCGTCACCCGTTTCCGCGCACACCGCGGCGACGCCGAGGATCGCGTGTGGCCTGGGAAATTGCGCGGAGGGTTCGAAGGCATCGCGGTACGCGTTGAACGCCGGCCCGGCCGGCGCCTCGCTGAAATGGCTGGCAAAGCTGTAGCCCATGCCGGCCGCGCCCGCCATCTGCGCGCTCGCGCCGCTGGAGCCCAGGATCCAGATCGGCGGCAGCGGCACGTCGTCCGGCACCGCGATCACCTTGCCGAAGGGATGCCCGTCCGGGAACTGCGCCTGCCCGCAGAACGCCAAGAGCTCGGATAGCAGCGCGCCGAAGTTGTGTCCGTCCGACGCGCGCAACGCGCGGCTGGCGTTTCGGTCCGAGCCCGGTGCGCGCCCCAGGCCCAGGTCGATGCGGTCCGGGTGTAGCGCTGCCAGCGTGCGGAACAGCTCCGCCACCTTCAGCGCCGAGTGGTTCGGCAGCATGATGCCGCCCGAGCCGATGCGCATGCGCGTCGTCGCCGAGGCGACGTGCGCGATCAGCAGTTCCGGCGCCGAGCTGGCCACGCTCGGCATGCCGTGGTGCTCGGCAAACCAGTAGCGCACGTAGCCCAGGCGCTCGGCCAAGCGCGCCAGGTCCACCGTGCGGCGGATGGCCTGCGCGGGCGTGGTGCCGGTTGGAACGGGGGCGAGGTCGAGGACTGAAAGCGGGAAGGACATGAGTCCATTGTCGCAGGCCCGGCACCGCGATCTGGTCCGGCATCTGCCGGCATTCGAGCAGCCAGTGCGCTAGCGCACGACCCCGTTCTGGCTCCAATGGATCGTCGACACGTGCGCGTGGGTGTCCGTGAAGTCGAGCGGGATCGGCCCGGTGGCCTTGCCAGTGCCGGAGACGACTTCCGCCTCGGTGTACTCGAAGCCGGCCGGCAGCACGATGCGCGCGCGGTGCGGCGCCCCGGTCATCGGGTTCTTGATCGGCTCGGCGGTCGCATCGATCAGCCCGGGCACGCGCACGCTGGCGGTGCCGGCCTTTACGTCGATCTTCAGATCGATCGGCTTGACCTGCGTCGGGTGGCCGGATGTGAGCGTGGTGCTGAACACCTGGGTGATCAGCGAGCCCGGCTCGGTCTCCTTGCCGGAGGCCACGGTCTCGATCGCCGCGCGCTGCTCGGGCGTGGCCTTGTCGTCCACGACGACCATGGCGGTGCCGTTGCCCAGGTGGATCGGGCCGGGCCACGCGAACAAGGCGCCCCAGCGCACGCCGTCCAGCTTGGTCTTGCCGAAATGCCCCTTGTCGATCTGGTAGAACGCGTACGCGCGGCAATTTCCATGCGTCGGCAGCGAGTTGAACTGGCACGGACAGCCGACCGCGCAGTTGCAATTCGTGATCTGGGTGCCCTTCATCTGCCAGTCTACGTATGCCATGGGTCTTGCTCCCGGGCTGGGGACGATCAGCTTGCTCCTTCCCGGCCGCTCCCGGCAAGCATCCGCTATCTGCGTCCTGCGGCTGTGCGTTCGCTCGCCGCGCGCGCGTGAAAAGACCGATCAAGGACCTTCGTGACCGAGACCATCGCCGAATCCCCCCCCCCCCC
>DATLCG010000142.1:0-56403 GCA_035526525.1 Binatia bacterium | reverse complement strand
AGGCGGTGTTTCGAGCGCACGAACTGCTCGCCGGTGTTCAGCACCACGAAGCAGCCGGTGCCGTAGGTGCTCTTGATCATGCCGGGCGCGAAGCAGGCCTGGCCGAACGTCGCCGCCTGCTGGTCGCCGGCCATGCCGCGGATCGGAATCTCCGCGCCGAACAGTTTCCGGTCGGTGACGCCGAATTCCGCCGCGCAGTCCATCACCTGCGGCAGCATCGCGCGCGGCACGCCGAACAGGCGCAGCAGCTCGTCGTCCCAGCGCTGCGCGCGGATGTCGTACAGCATCGTGCGCGCCGCGTTGCTGGCGTCGGTCGCGTGCACCTTGCCGCCGGTGAGGTTCCACAGCAGCCAGCTGTCCACCGTGCCGAACGCGAGTTCGCCGCGCTCCGCGCGCTCGCGCGCACCGCGCACGTGGTCCAGCAGCCAGCGGATCTTGGTCGCGGAGAAATACGGGTCGAGCAGCAGCCCGGTGCGCGCGCCGATCATCTCCTCGACGGCGGCGCTGGCGTGGCTGGCGCAGAAATCCGCCGTGCGGCGGTCCTGCCAGACGATCGCGGGATGGATCGGCTTGCCGGTGGCCCGCTCCCAGACGATGGTGGTCTCGCGCTGGTTGGTGATGCCGATCGCCGCGACCTTTGCCGCGGAGGTGCGCGACTGCTTCAGCGCGCCCTTCACCACCGCGACCGTGTCGCTCCAGATGCGGCGCGCGTCGTGCTCCACCCGCACCTGCGCCGCGCCGCCGGCGGCACCGGCCGGTGCGCGCGGATAGGACTGCGGCAATTCCCTCTGCGCCACGCCGCGCTTGGTGCCGCGCGCGTCGAACACGATGGCGCGGGTGCTGGTGGTCCCCTGGTCGATGGCGAGCAGCGCGGTCATGGCGGGCCTGTGCTAGGTTCCGGCGCAAAGGGACGCAGAGCCTACCGCACGTGGAAGCGAGCGACTTCCAGCATCGTCACGCGGGCCGCACGACGCGGGTGCGGCGCTGGCGGCCGGACGGCGGCGCTCCCGGAACCCGCGGAATCGTGCAGATCGTGCACGGCATGGCCGAGCACAGCGCGCGCTACGCGCGGCCCGCGGAAGCGCTGACGCGCGCAGGCTTCGCCGTGTACGCGCACGACCTGCCGGGCCACGGTCCCGACACGCCGGCGGCGCAGCGCGGGCATTTCGCCGACCATCGCGGCTGGCGGCTGGCCTGCGCCTCGATCCGCGAGGTGCAGAAGCTGGCGCAGAAGGAACAGCCCGGCCGCCCGGTGTTCCTGCTCGGTCACAGCCTCGGTTCCTACCTGGTGCAGCACTACGCCGCCGATTTCGGCGCGACGCTGTCGGGCGTCGCGCTGTCGGCGACCTCCGGCGACTTCGGCGCGCTGCTGCCGGTGGCGCGCACGCTGCTGCACGGCGAGGCGCTGCTCTACGGCCGCAGGGCGCCGAGCCGGGTCGGCGCGAGCCTGTCGTTCAAGGCCTTCAACCGCAAGTTCCGTCCGCAGCGCACCGGCTTCGAATGGCTGTCGCGCGACGCCGCCGAGGTGGACCGCTACGTCGCCGACCCGTACTGCGGCTTTTCCTGCAGCACCGGGCTGTGGCTGGATTTCATCGAGGCCGCCCGCAAGCTCACCGCGACACCGCGCCTGCGGCGTTTGCCGCGCACCTTGCCGGTGCTGCTGATCAACGGCGCCGACGACGCGGCCACCGGCGGCGAGCAGGGACCGCGCGCGCTCGAGCGCAAGTACCGAGCCGCGGGACTGGGCGACGTCAGCGTTAAGATCTATCCCGATGCGCGCCACGAGCTGTTCAACGAGCACTGCCGCGACCAGGTGCTGCACGACCTCGTCGCCTGGCTGTCGCAGCGCGCGCCCGCAGCCGCACCCTGAGCGGCGCGCGCTCGGCGCCGCGCTGCTCGCCCTCGTCGTCGCCGCGCCCGCGGTCGCGGCGCCGAAAGCGAAGCTCTGGGAGCGCTGGGCTGCGCAAGGCACCGAGAGCGCGCCGGTGGACCACGCGGCCTGGGACGCGTTCGTGCGCAAGTACGTGCGCAGCTCGCCCGACGGGATCCACCGCGTCCCCTACGGGCGCATCGGCAATGCGGACCGGCAGGCGCTCGAAGCGTACGTGCGGCGGCTGCAGACGGTGGCGATCTCGCGCCATCCCCGGGCCGAGCAGCGCGCGTTCTGGATCAACCTGTACAACGCGGCCACTCTGAAGACCGTGCTCGCGCACTACCCGGTCGAGAGCATCCTGAAGATCGGCATTTCGCCCGGCCTGTTCGCGCGCGGCCCATGGGGCGCGCCGCTGCTGCAGGTGGAAGGCGAGACGGTGACGCTCGACGACATCGAGCACCGCATCCTGCGACCGCTGTGGAAAGACCCGCGCACGCACTACGCGGTGAACTGCGCCTCGCTCGGCTGCCCGAACCTCGCGACCCGGGCCTACACCGCGGCCAACACCGAAACGCTGCTGGAGGCCGGTGCGCGCGCCTACGTCAACCATCCTCGCGGTGCGCAGGTGGTGGACGGCCGGCTGGTGGTGTCGAGCCTGTACGAGTGGTTCGAGGACGATTTCGGCGGCGACGATGCCGGCGTGATCGCGCACCTGAAGCAGTACGCCGCGCCGAAGCTTGCGGCGCAGCTGCAACGCATCACCCGGATCGACGACGACCGCTACGACTGGGCGCTGAACGACCTGAAGTAGCGTGTCAGCGGTCCTGCGGGTCCAGCGGCTGCCGCAGCAGCGCCCACAGCCGCTGCTCCGGGTCGGCGCGGTGATGGTCCAGCCCGATGGGCATGACCGCGTGCGCATCGCGCGGCTGCGCCGTGTAGGTGCCGAACAGCCGATCCCACCACGCCAGGTTGAAGCCGTAGTTGCGGTCGTGCTCGGCTCGCAGGACCGAGTGGTGCACGCGGTGCATGTCCGGCGTCACCACGACCCGCCTCAGCGCGGCGTCGAGCGCGGGGGGCAGGCGCACATTGGCGTGGTTGAACATCGCGCTGGCGTTGAGCGCGACCTCGAACGCGATCACCGCCGCCACCGGCGCGCCCAGCGCGGCGACGGCGAGCATCTTCACCCCCATGGACAGCACGATCTCGCCCGGGTGGAAGCGCAGGGCCGTGGTCGCATCGAACTCGACGTCGCTGTGATGCACGCGGTGCAGCCGCCACAGCACCGGTACGCCATGAAACAGCCGGTGCTGCCAGTAGATGACGCCATCCAGCGCCACGAAGGCGATCGCGCCTGCGGCGAGTGGCGCGGCATGCAGCGCCGGCAGCAGGCCGATGCCCCGCGCCTGCGCCCAGGCGGCCACGCCCACTGCGCCGAGCGGCACCAGCAGCCGCGTCGCCAGCGCATCCAGCACCACCAGCGGCAGGTTCGCGCCCCAGCGCAGGCCGCGGCGCATGGCGCCGGCGCGGCGCGGCCAGCGCGCCTCGGCCGCGAGCAGCAGGACCAGCACGCCGGCGAAGATGCCGGCGCGCAGGGCGCCGGCCTGCGCGCTCCAGTCCAGGGTCAGGGTCATGGCTCCGTATAATCCCGCGCTCGCCGCCGATACGAAACCGCCATGACCCCGGGCCGCTTCCCTGCCACGCGCCTGCGCCGCACGCGCCAGTCCGACTGGATCCGGCGGCTGGTGCGGGAGACGCGCCTCGATCCGGCGCAGCTGATCCAGCCGCTGTTCGTCGCCGAAGGCGGCCTGGCCGGCCCGGTGAAGTCCATGCCCGGCGTCTCGCGGCTGACGCTGAAGCAGCTCGGTCCCGAGCTGAAAGCGCTGCGCAGGCTCGGCATCGCCGCGGTCGCGCTGTTCCCGGTGATTCCCGCGTCGAGGAAGGACGAGACCGGCCGCGAGGCGCTCGACGAGGACGGGCTGGTGCCGCGCGCCATCGCCGCCGCCAAGGCGGCCGCGCCCGAACTCGGCGTGATCGTGGACATCGCGCTCGATCCGTACACCAGCCACGGGCACGACGGCCTGCTCGACGCGCACGGCAACGTGGACAACGACGCGACGGTCGAGATCCTCACGCGGCAGGCGCTGGTCTACGCCAGGGCCGGCGCCGACGTGCTCGCGCCGAGCGACATGATGGACGGCCGCATCGGCGCGATCCGCCAGACACTGGAGCGTGACGGCCAGAAGAACGTGCTGCTGCTCAGCTACGCCGCCAAATACGCCAGCGGCTTCTACGGTCCGTTCCGCGACGCGGTGGGCTCGGCCTCGCAGCTCAAGGGCGACAAGCGCAACTACCAGATGGATCCCGCGAACACCGACGAGGCACTCCGCGAGGTCGCGCTCGACCTGGCCGAGGGCGCCGACCTCGTCATGGTCAAGCCGGGGATGCCCTACCTCGACGTCATCCGCCGCGTGAAGGACCGCTTCGGCGTGCCGACCGTCGCCTACCAGGTCAGCGGCGAATACTCGATGATCAAGGCCAGCGCCGAGCGCGGCTGGCTCGACGAGCGCACCGCGGTGCTGGAGAGCCTGCTGTGCCTGCGCCGCGCGGGCGCGGACGCGATCCTCACCTACTTCGCGAAGCAGGCGGCGCAGTGGCTCTGAGATTCGCAGTCCTCGGCCAGCCCATCGCCCACAGCCTCTCGCCGCAGATCCAGGAAGCGTTCGCGCAGCAGCTCGGCCAGCACATCTCCTACGAGAAGCTCGAGGTCGCGCCCGGGCAGCTGAAGGACACGCTGGCGCGCATGCACGCCGAGGGTTACACCGGGCTCGCGCTCACCTTGCCGCACAAGGTCGCGGCGGTGGCGCTCGCGGTGGAAGTCGCCGACCCGGCGCGCATCGCCGGTGCCACCAATGCGCTGATCCGCCGCGACGCCGGCTGGCGCGCCGACAACACCGACGGTGCGGGCCTGGTCCGCGACCTGAAGGACCATTTGAAGCTGGGCATCGCCGGCAAGCGCGTGCTGCTGCTCGGCGCCGGCGGCGCGGCACGCGGCGTGCTCAAGCCTCTGCTGGACGAAAAGCCGCAGCAGCTGGTCGTGTCCAGCCGTACCCCCTGGAACGTCGAGCAGCTGGTCGCCGAGTTCAAGGGACACGGCCCGGTGCGCGCGAGCACCCACATCGCTCTCAAGGGCTTCCAGTTCGACCTGGTGCTCAACGCAACGTCGGCCGGGCAGCAGGACCGCATGCCGCGCATCGCCGCCGGCGTGCTCGCGCCGGGCGGTGCGTGCTACGACCTGAACTACGGCCAGGCGCACGCGCCCTTCCGCGCATGGGCCCAGTCGCAGGACGCGGCCGTCGTCGCGGACGGACTCGGCATGCTGGTCGAGCAGGCCGCCGAGATGGCGCAGCTCTGGTACGGCCGGCGACCGCAGACCGCACCGGTGCTGGCGTCATTGCGCGGCCAGCACGCGCGCTGAGCCCGTCGGAACGCCACCCCCCGGAGAACCCATGCCCAACACGATCCGCCTGCACCGCGTCATCCGCACCGCGCCCGACAAGCTGTATCGCGCCTTCCTGACGCCCGCCGCGCTCTGCAAGTGGCTGCCGCCCGACGGCTACACCTGCACCGTGCACGAGCTGGACGCCAAGGTCGGCGGCGGCTACCGCATGTCGTTCACGAACTTCACCAACGGGCAGTCGCACAGCTTCGGTGGCCGCTACGTCGAGCTCGTCCCCGGTGAGCGCATCCGCTACACCGACCAGTTCGACGATCCGAATCTTCCCGGCCAGATGCAGACCACGATCACGCTGAAGAAGGTCTCCTGCGGCACCGAGCTGGGCGTGGTGCAGGAAGGCATCCCCGACGCCATCCCGCCGGAGATGTGCTACCTCGGCTGGCAGGATTCGCTGGCGCTGCTGGCGCGGCTGGTGGAGCCGGACATCCGGCAGTAGATCGCGGCCGCTAGGAAGCGGGCTCCCGCGCCAGCAGCCGGTCGAGCGCCTCGGGGACCACGGACTCTGCCGGACGCGGCTCGAGGTCGTCGAAGGTCATCGCGAAGGTGCCCTCGCCCATGCGGATGTGGACCAGGTCGTAGCGGCGCGCGCCTTCCGGCACGTAGACCAGCGCGTCCTGCCCGCCCGCCGTGAGGATGCCGCCGACGACGATGTGGCGCTTTCCCGGATCGAGGTCCTTCGGGTACTGCAGGTAATTCACCAGGAAGCAGAACAGCGGCGCCGCGACCGGCACCGGGAGCGTCACGCGCCACGCGCCGTCGCGACCCGCCGCGATCGCGGTCGCAAAATCCGCCGGAAGCTGTGTCGCGTAGAGCTGCGCGAAATCCGCCAGCGCCTTCTGCAGCTCGCCTTTCTTCCAGCCCTGCACCAGCACGCGCTCGGCGGAAGGTGGCGGCACGGCGAGCGGCGCGGGCGGCGGGCCGGCGGTCGACGCCCGGCGCAGTGCGTCCGGATGCACCACGAACACCACCACGAGCCCGAGAACCACCGGGCAGAGCACGAGCGCGGCGAGCGCCACCGCGCGGCCGAAGCGGGTGTCGGACCTGTGCGAGGCGGTCACCGCGGCGACGCCATCAGCGCGGCAGGAACTCGCACAGGTACGCCGCGGGGCCGCCGACGGCGCGCACGTCGAAGCCGCTGTCCGCGCCGATCTCGAACGAGGTTCCCGCCGGATACGTCACCCACCCGGCGCCGGCCACGTTCGCCGCGAGCGTGCCGCTGACCACCGTCATGCGCTCCGGCGCCTGCGTGCCGAAGTGGTACTCGCCGGGTGCGATCACGCCGACCGTGGCCTTCAGCCCGTTGCGTGCGAAGCCGATGCTCTGGACCTTGTCGTCGAAATAGCGGTTGTGCGTGAGCAAAGGACTGCCCCGGGATGCCGAGTGCCCATCCTAACCGCGCGTCCGGGCACACGGTCGCGTCCTTCGGCGTAGGCTCTGGACGACTGCTCGCGACGGAGACGTGCATGGTTCGGCGCCTGATGCTGCTGCTCCCGCTCCTGCTGACGGCGCTGCCCGCCGCGGCGGGCTCGGCCAATTTCGAAGGCAATGCCGACCTGCTGGTCGGCTGGCGCGGCATGCGCGACGACACGGCGTGGGGCGAGTACCGCGACCAGAGCGCGATCGCCCTCCAGGCCGACTTCGGCGAGCGCCACTTTCCGCTCAACGCCGAGGTGGGCGTGCACTTCGGCGTGGACAGCGCGCGCGTCGCAGGGCGCGACGTCACCTCGACCACCGACGAGCTCAGCCTCGGCGCCGTGTGGTCGCCCTGGAAATCCCGGCTGCTGCGCCCGTATCTCGGCGCCGGCGGCGCGCTCGTGCATGCGCGCGTGGAAACCGTCGTGGCCGGCGACATCGTCAGCGACGCCGACGAGACCGGCGCGTGGTACGTGCACACGGGCCTGATCGTCAGCATCGGCCGCCACATCAACGTCGGCGGCGACGTGCGCATGCTGCGCGGCGGCGACCTCATGCTGTTCGGCGGGACCGCGGACGCCGACTACCTGCAGGTCACCGCGCTGGCCGGATACAGCTGGGGCAAGGCGGCCGCGCCAGCGCGCGTCCGACGCGAGCCGCGCGACGCTCGTGCAATGCGAAACCCGGTGTCGCGTGGGCCGGATCGCGAAGGCGCCGCGCCAGTGGGCTTCTAGCGCCGTTCCACGCCCGGCACGAGGGCGCCGCTCAGTCGTCCTTCACGCGCCCGCGCAGGGCCTTGACGCCGGAGCGGTGCAGCTTGCCCTCCAGGCGCCGCCGTTTCGAGCCCCGTGTCGGGCGCGTGGCGATGCGCCGTGCAGGCCGCTGCATCGCGCGCTGCACCAGCTCCGAGAGCCGCGCCAGAGCCTCTGCGCGGTTCTGCTCCTGGCTGCGGTGTTGCTGCGCCTTGATCACGACCACGCCATCGGCGGTGACGCGCCGGTCGTGCAGCGCCATCAGCCGCTCCTTCACCGATTCCGGCAGCGATGACGCCCGCACGTCGAAGCGCAGGTGCACGGCGGACTCGGTCTTGTTGACGTGCTGCCCGCCCTTGCCCTGGGCGCGGATCGTGCTGATCTCGATTTCCGCGTCGGGGATCGTCAGCGTGCCGATGTCGAGACTCATCGCCCCGCGCTCGGAGCGGGCCGCGGGCGCGCCAGGCGCCCGAGAACGACGGCAACCGTCGTCGCTGCGAGCTGCGCGGCGACGAACCCCGGCACGTCGCCGACCCGGATGCCCGTGAAGGTGTCGGTGAATGCGCGGGCCAGCGTGACCGCGGGGTTGGCGAACGAGGTCGAGGCGGTGAACCAGTACGCCGCGGTGATGAAGGCGGCGACCGCGGCCGGCACCGATTCGGGCCGGTGCCGCGAGCCGAGCAGCACGACGCCCAGCAGTCCGCTCATCGCGACGAACTCGCTCCACATCAGGGCACCGCCAAGGCGCGGCTTCGACGCGAGCTGCAGCACGTCGAGCCCGAACATCGCATGCGCGGCCCAGACACCGAGCATGGCGCCCGCGAGCTGTGCGACCAGGTAAGCCGGCACCCCGCGCCACGCGAAATCACCGCGTGCGGCGAGCGCCAGCGTGACCGCGGGATTCAGGTGCGCGCCGCAGACCGGACCCAGCGTCGAGAGAATCGCGAACAGGCCGGCGCCCGTGGCCAGGGCGTTCGCGAGCAGCGCCACGGCCTCGTTCCCGCCGGCAAGGCGCTCGGCCATGATCCCGGAGCCCACCACGGTGGCGAGGAGAAAGGCGGTTCCCGCGGCCTCCGCGAGCGTCTGGCGCGCGGGCGTCATGCCGGCTTCTCGTCGCCGATGCGGCGCAGCTCGAGCAGCAGCGACGTCCGGTCCAGCCGGTCGAGCGGCAGCGCAACGAATCGCTGCACGCGCGCGGCGATGCTCGTGAAGACCCTCTCGAATTCCCGGCGCTTTTCCGCATCGGGCCCGATGAAGGCCGCCGGGTCCTCGAAACCCCAGTGCGCGGTTGCCGGATGGCCGGGCCACAGGGGACAGGCCTCCCCGGCCGCGTTGTCGCAGACCGTGAAGATGAAATCCATCGCGGGTGCGTCCGGTCCTGCGAACTCATCCCAGCTCTTGCTGCGCAACGAATCGACCGGAAAGCCCTTCGAGCGCAGCAGCTCGAGCGTGAAAGGGTTGACACGGCCTGCAGGAAAGCTGCCGGCGCTGAACGCCTGGAATCGCCCCTGCCCCAGCCGGTTCAGCAGCGCCTCCGCCATGACGCTGCGCGCCGAGTTGCCGGTGCACAGGAACAGCACGTTGCAGGCCCGGGGGCTCAAGACGCCGCCCCTGGCGCGAGCCGCTTGCGCAGGAGCGCGGCGCTGGAGGGGCACACGCCCGCGAATTGCGGCAGGGCCGCGATCGCCTGCGGTGCGCGGGCGCGGTCGAGCGGCACATAGCCGAGGCGCTCGAAGAAGGGCGCGGCCGTGGTCGTCAGCAGGTACAGGGTCATCACGTCCAGCTCGCGTGCCCGCGCTTCGGCGGCCTGCACCAGCGCGCGGCCGAGCCCGTGGCGCCGCGTTTCCGGCGCGACCGCCAGCGAGCGGAGCAGCGCGGCATCCCCCGCACGGTCCAGCGCCACGCTGCCGACGATGCGGCCGCCGTCGCGGGCGACCTGGAATCGCTGCCAGGCGGCCGCGTCCAGGTCGGTCACCGGGAGCTGCACGGCCGACAGCAGGCCGCGGATCGCGGCGTCGTCCTCGGCGCGCGCATCGCCGATGCGCGGCAAGGTCACGGGACGAGCGGCCGCACCGCCGCCGCGAAGCGTTCGGTGCGCGCGAGCTCCAGGAACTCGTCCGCCATGCGCTGGCCTTCGCCGATGGCACCTTTCCATGCGGCGATGCGCTCGGCGTCGCGGCCCTTGTAACGCGAGAAGTCCCGGCGATCCGGGATGCGCCCGCCGGGCAGCCGCGCCAGCAGCGCCGGCGACGGCGCGAGCACCAGCGTGCCGTCGAGGTTCTGCGCGCGGCGCCACGGCAAGAACTTGTCGAGCCAGCCGGTGACGACGCGCTCGGAGAAATGCGGCAGGAAGGCGATGCGGCCGTCGTCGGCGGGCGGCAGGGGCAGGTCCATGTGGTAGTCGATCATGCCGCCGTCGATGTACGGGCCCGGCGGCGCGCCCGGGATGTCGCGCACGGGCGGCATCACGCCGGGAATCGAGGCGCTCGCCATCAGCGCGAACGGCAGGTTGTCCGTGGTCAGCGGCGCGTGGTGCGTGACGAAGCCGTCGGGCTGCGCGCGCAGCGCGCCGTCCGGCACGTGCAGCAGCACGCGCTCGACGTGGCCCGCCAGCCGCCGTCGCGACACCGCGTTCGCCAGCAGCGCCCCCGCGTAGCCCAGCGCCTCCAACGACGGCGTGCTCGATCCGATCCAGCCCTTCGTCCGCGCGGCGACCACGTTGAGCCGCAGCCACGGGTGCGCCAGCACCTCGCCCGCACCGCGCTCGCCGAGCACGGCGGCGAGGATGCGCCACGCTTCGCGGCTGACGTCGGCAGGGCCCGCGTCGGCGGCGTAGGCCTGCGCGAGGTACGCATCCTCGAAGCGCTGGATCGCCGCGACCGGGTCGCGTTGTGCGGCGCAGGCGAGACGCCAGCCACCGATGGAGGCGCCGACCGCGATCACCGGCTGCGTGTGGTCGCGGAACCAGGTGCCGAACAGCGCGCGGTCGAGCCGGTCGAGGATCATCCATTTCGGCCCGCCGGCGGCGGCGCCGATGTGGCCGACCATCGCGGGCGTGAAGCCTTCGCGCCGGATGCGCTCCAGCGCGCGCGGTCCGGCACGCAGGGTCAGGGACGATTCGGGCATCGCGCGATCATACCGGCCGGAACGGCCGCTCTTGAACGCCTCCGCGATTCAGCGCTGCAGCCGCGCGTGGAACTCGCGCAGCGCGCGCAGCACGCCGGCGGGATCCTCGACCTGCGGGTAATGGCCAATGCCGGGCAGCTCGACCACGTCCGCGCGCGGGATGAGCTGGCGGTAGCGCGCCACCATGTGCGCGCCCGAGACCGGATCGTCGGGACCGTTGACGAAGCGCAGCGGTACGCGCGTGCGCTGCAGCGCGCCGACCCAGCGCTCGCGGTGCAGCCGGCGCTCGGGGATGTAGCGGATCAGCCGGTGCATGACGCGCCGGCCCTGCTGGTTCTCGACCAGCGCCCAGAAATCGTCGAGCTCCTCCTCGGCCGGGCGCGTCTTCGCGCCGAAGATCGCCGAAAAGCCGGGCCCGAACCCGCGACGGCTCATCAGTCGTCCGATCACCGGGCCGAATGGCGTGAGCAGGAGTTTCTGCACCAGGCGCGCTCGATGCACCTCGGGAAACAGGCCGCCATTCAGCAGCACGCAGGATTCGATGGCGGGCGCTCCGCCGCGGCGTTGCGCGTAGCGGGCCAGCAGTTCCTGCGCGACGGTGTCGCCGTAGTCGTGCGCCAGCAGGTGCACGTGGCGCACGCCGAGCCGCGCCAGCAGTTCCTCGAGCAGGTCGGCCTGGCCAGCGATGGTGTAATCGTGGTCCGCGGGCTTGGCGGAGAAACCGTAGCCCAGCAGGTCCGGCGCGATCACCCGCGGAAATTCGCGCACCAGGTCCGGCCACAGCTTCGCCCAGTCGAACGACGCGGTCGGAAAGCCATGAATCAGCAGCAGCGCGCGGTCGCCGTGGCCCTGGTCGCGGTAGAACACCGCGTGTCCCCGCCAGCCGAAGCTCTGTCCGGCGCGGCGCCACTCGGCCAGCGCGTCGCTCACCGGGCTTGCTTGGCGAGCTCGCGCGCCGACAGCCAGCGCGTGAAGGCGGGATAGCCGACCGGGAACAGGCGCTGGACGAGGTCCATCAGCTTCGCGTCGGGGCCGATCAGCACGCGAGGGTCGCCGCGCTCCACGCCGCGCAGGATCGTCGCCGCGGCCTGCTCGGGCGTGGTGCGTGCGACGCGCTCGAAGTCGGCCTGGATCTGCTGGGTGTCCGTGCGCCCCGCGTGGTCCGCGTACATGCGCGCGTTGCGCACGATGTTGGTCTTGATTCCGCCCGGGTGCACGCTGATCGCGCGCACGTCGGTGCCGTGCAATTCCTGGCGCAGGCATTCGGTGAAGCCGCGCACCGCGAACTTGGCCGCGTTGTAGGCGCTCTGGTTCGGCCAGGCGACGATGCCGAAGATGCTGGAGATGTTGACGATCGTGCCTTCGTTCTGCGCGGTCATCTGCGGCAGGAAGGCCTTGGTGCCATAGGTCACGCCCCAGAAGTTGATGCCCATCAGCCACTCGAAGTCGTCCCACTTCAGGTCGGCGACGGTCTGCGACACGGCCACGCCGGCGTTGTTGACCACCACGTGCGTGGTGCCGAAGCGTGCGCGAACGGCGTCGGCGAAGTCGTAGACCGCGGCGCGGTTCGACACGTCGAGCTTCTGCGCGAGCACCTCGGCGCCGCCGAGCGAGGCGGCGGTTTCCTTCAGGCCCGCCTCGTTCAGGTCGGCGATGGCGATGCGGCAACCCCTGGCGGCGAAGGCCTGCGCCAGCGCGCGGCCGATGCCGGAGGCCGCGCCGGTGACGACGGCGACCTTGCCGGTCAGTGAGTACATGGTGATTCCCCCGGATTCCCCGGGAGAGGATACGACAGCGGCTAGTGCTGCTGCTGCCGTTCCACTTCCCTTGCGCCCGGCACCAGCACCCGGGCCGCGACGATGCCCAGCTCGAACAGCAGGTAGATGCAGCCGGCGAGCAGCGTCTGCGACAGCACGTCGGGAGGCGTCAGGATCGCGCCGAGCACGAAGGCGCCTACCAGCACGTAGGCGCGGCTGTCGGCGAGCCGCGCCGGCGTGACGAAGCCGCTCCACACCAGCAGCACGATGGCCACCGGCGTCTCGAAGGCGACGCCGAAGACGATGAAGATCGTCAGCGCGAAGTCGAGGTACTTGGTGATGTCGGTCATCACGGCGACGCCCGGGGGAGCGACGCCGACGACGAAATGGAACACCGCGGGCAGCACCAGGAAGTAGGCGAAGGCGACGCCCAGGTAGAACAGCAGCGTGCTCGAAAACAGCAGCGGCACCACCAGGCGCCGCTCGGACTGGTAGAGCCCGGGCGCGACGAAGGCCCACACCTGGTAGAGGATCCACGGCATCGCCGCCGCCAGCGCCGTCACCGAGGCGAGCTTGACCGGCGCGAAGAACGGCGAGGCCACCTCGGTGGCGATCATCGAGCCGCCCGCCGGCAGGAACTGCAGCAGCGGCGCGGCCAGCCACGAGTACAGTTCCTGGCTGTAGACCAGCGCGGGCACGACCGCGACGACGAAGCCGCACAGTCCTTTCAGCAGCCGCGAGCGCAGCTCCAGGAGGTGCGCGACCAGCGGTTGCTCGGTGGAGCCCGGGCCCGGCGGCGCGCTCACCGTTTCAGGTCGTCGGCAGCCTTCCTGACCGCGGCGTCGACGCTGCCGGCCTGCTCGCGCAGGGCACGCTGCGCGTCCTGCAGCTGCTTCTGGACCTCGCCGACTTGCGTCTCGCGCTCCAGCTCCGCGTGCAGGCGCCGCAGGTAGCCGCGCGCTGCCCCGGTCCAGCGGCCGACGGCGGACGCAACGCGCGGCAGCTTGTCGGGACCGAGCACCACCAGCGCCACGAGGAAGCAGAGCAGCAGCTCGGAGAAGCCGACTTCGAACATGGCTAGGCGGGGTCGTCCCGGCGCACGCCGGCATCCGGTGCCGGATGCGGAGACGCCGGACCCCGGCTTGCGCCAGGGCGACGAGCACGCCGTTTCATCCGCGCTTCTGGGGATCGTCGCCCGACTTCAGCGCGTCCACGTTCTTGTCGGCCTCGGTCTCGCCGTCCTTCATCGAGCTCTTGAAGTTCTTGACCGCCGCGCCGAGGTCGCCGCCGACGTTGCGCAGCTTGCGCGTGCCGAAGACCAGCACGACCACGGCCAGCACGATCAGCCAGTGCCAGATGCTCAGGGTGCCCATCGTCTACCTCTGTCCTGCAACGGGGGCGCGCGCGGCTTTTTCCGCGAGGCCCGAGGTGCCGCGCCGGCGCGCGAGCTCGTCGCACAGCGCCGCCGGCGGCACGTCGCGCGCCGCCATCAGCACCAGCGTGTGGAACCACAGGTCGGCGAGCTCGTGCACCAGCTGCGCACGGTCGCCGTTCTTGGCCGCGATCAGCGTCTCGGCCGCCTCCTCGCCAATCTTCTTCAGGATCGCGTCCTCGCCGCGTGCGTACAGCCCGGCCACGTACGAGCCGTTGGGATCGGCGGTGCGGCGCGCGCGCAGCGTGTCGTACAGCTCGGCGAGGAAATCCATGCGGCTAGTGTACGCCGCCCCTCGGCCGGCTCAGGGTGAAGGACCCGCTAGAGCCGCATCGGCACACCCTGCGCGGCGAGGAACAGCTTGACCTCGGCGACGGTGTGCGTGCCCTGGTGGAAGATGCTGGCCGCCAGCACGGCATCGGCGCCGCCCTTGGCGAAGCCGTCGTGGAGATGCTGCAGCGTGCCGACGCCGCCGGATGCGACGACCGGCACCGGCACGGCGCTGCTGATGGCCTTGAGCAGCGCGAGGTCGTAGCCCTTCTTGGTGCCGTCCTTGTCCATGCTGGTGACCAGCAGCTCGCCGGCGCCCTTCTGCACCATCTTCTGCGCCCACTCCACCGCGTCGAGACCGGTGGCCTTGCGCCCGCCGTGCGTGTAGACCTCCCACCGCGGCGGGCCGGGCGGTTCCTCCCGCCCCAGGCGGCGGCGCTGGCGCACGCGCTTGGCATCGATCGCGACGACGATGCACTGCACGCCGTAGCGGTCCCCGGCCTCGGTGACGAAGTCGGGGTTTTCGACCGCACCGGTGTTGATCGAGACCTTGTCGGCCCCGGCGGACAGCAGCGCACGCACGTCCGCCGACGTCTTCACGCCGCCGCCGACGGTGAGCGGGATGTAGATCTGCTCGGCGACCGCCTCGACCGTGGCGAACAGCGCCGGCCGGTCCTCGGCGCTGGCGGTGATGTCGAGGAACACCAGCTCGTCGGCGCCCTGCTGGTCGTAGCGGCGCGCGACTTCCACCGGGTCGCCGGCGTCCTGCATGTCCTCGAAGCGCACGCCCTTGACCACGCGGCCGCGGTCGATGTCCAGGCAGGGAATGATGCGTTTGGCCAGCACGTGCTTCTAGGCGATCGCCTTCATCGCGTCCTTCAGGGTGAAGGTGCCTTCGTACAGCGCCCGGCCGATGACGCAGCCGACGATGCCGTCGGGCTCGATCTCCTTCAGCGCCGCCAGGTCCTTCAGGCTGCTGATGCCGCCCGATGCATAGACCGGGGTCTTCACGGACTTGGCCAGCTGGCGCGTCCCTTCCGCGTTGAAGCCGCTCATCATCCCGTCGCGGGAGATGTCGGTGTAGATGATGGCCTCGGCGCCGTCGCGCTCGCAGTGGATGGCGCACTCGATGGCGTCATGGCCGGTGATCTTGTTCCAGCCGTTGAGCGCCACGCGGCCGTCGCGCGCGTCGATGGCGACGAGCACGTGCCGCGGATACTCGATGCACAGGTCGTGCAGGAAGTGGGGGGCGGTCACCGCCTTGGTGCCGACGACGACGTACTGCGCGCCCGCATTCAGCAGCCGCTGCACCGTGTCCTCGTCGCGCACGCCGCCGCCGACCTGCACCGGGATCTTCACGGCGCCGATGATCTTCTCGACCGCCTTGAAGTTGATGGGTTGGCCCTTCATGGCGCCATCGAGGTCGACCACGTGCAGGCGCTGCGCACCCTCGTCGGCCCAGCGCCTGGCCACCGCGGCGGGATCGTCGGAAAACACGGTGGCGTCGTCCATCTTCCCCTGGCGCAGGCGCACGCACTGGCCGTTCTTCAGGTCAATCGCGGGGATCAACAGCATGTGACGCGATGCGATGCAGCGAAGAGGGGTGCCGTCGGGGACGCTGGAAAGTTGCGATGCGAGCGGGTCGTGAAGCTGGAACGACTCTGCACCGGAAACGGGGGGCCGTCAAACGCGGGCAGGCGTTCAGCCGACGCCGTTCCAGTTGACGAAATTCGCCAGCAGCGCCATTCCCGGCGCCTGGCTCTTTTCCGGATGGAACTGGAACGCGACGATGTTCTCGCGCGTCACCGCGGCGGCGAACGGGGTGCCGTAATCGGCGGTGCCGAGCAGGTGCTGCCGGTTCTGCGGCTCCGCGTGATAGCTGTGGACGAAATAGAACCAGCTCTGGTCGGGCACGCCGGCCCACACCGGGTGGCGGCGCGTCTGCTGCACGCGGTTCCAGCCCATGTGCGGTACCTTGAGCCGCGGCGCGGCGTCGGGCGCCGGGTCCGGAAAACGCACGACCTTGCCGGGAATCAGGCCGAGGGCCTTCACGCCCTCGTTTTCGTCGCTCCACTCGTGCAGCACCTGCATGCCGAGGCAGATGCCGAGCAGCGGCACTTTCTTCGCCTGCTCGATCACCAGATCGTTGAGCTCGAGCCGCTGCAGCTCCTTCATGCAGGCGCGCACGCCGCCGACGCCCGGCAGCACCAGCTTGTCGCAGTGACGCAGCTCGTCGGGGTCGTAACTGACCACCACGCGCTGGCTGCTGGCCACGCGCTCGAGCGCCTTGCCGAGCGAGTGCAGGTTGCCCATGCCGTAGTCGATGACGCCAATCGTCTCGGCCACTTCGTGCCTTACAGCGTTCCTTTGGTCGAAGGCACGCCGGCGACGCGCGCGTCGCGCTCGCAGGCCATGCGCAGGGCGCGGCCGAACGCCTTGAACGCGGTTTCGGCGATGTGATGCGCGTTGCGCCCGCGCAGGGCGTCGACGTGCAGCGTCACCTTGGCGTGGTTGGCGAAGCCCTGGAAGAACTCGCGAAACAGGTCCACGTCGAATTCGGCGATGCGGGCGCGGGGAAATTCCACGAAGTATTCGAGTCCCGGCCGGCCGGAAAGGTCCACCACCACGCGCGACAGCGCCTCGTCGAGCGGCACGTAGGCGTGGCCGTAGCGGCGCAGTCCCGCCTTGTCGCCGACCGCCTGCTCCAGCGCCTGCCCCATCACGATGCCGATGTCCTCGACCATGTGGTGATGATCGATGTGCACGTCGCCCTTGCCCTCGATGGTGAGGTCGAACAGGCCGTGCCGCGCGACCTGGTCGAGCATGTGCTCGAGGAACGGGATGCCGGTGGACAGGCGCGCGTTGCCGCTGCCGTCGAGGTTCAGCTCGACGCGGATCTGCGTTTCCTTGGTGTTGCGGGAGACGCTGGCAGTGCGCACGCGTTTTCGGAATGCCGGGCGAAAAAGGCGGGCTAGGATACGCCTAATTCGTTTCGAGCCAGAACGTCACCGGCCCGTCGTTCACCAGCTCGACCTGCATGTCGGCCCCGAAGACGCCGGCCTGCGTGGACGGCCAGTCGTGGCGCGCCAGGCGCAACAGGTGCTCGAAACGCTCGCGGGCCTGCTCCGGTGGAGCCGCGGTCGAGAAGCCCGGGCGCGAGCCCTTCGCCGTGTCGGCCGCCAGCGTGAACTGCGGGACCAGCAGCAGCCCGCCGGCGATGTCGCGCAGCGAGCGGTTCATGCGCCCGGCCTCGTCGGGAAACACGCGGTAGCCGAGCAGGCGCTCCAGCAGGCGCTCGGCCTGCGGCTCGCCGTCGCCTGGCTGCACGCCGACCAGCACCAGCAGCCCGCGGCCGATCTCGCCGGCCGCCCGGCCGTCCACCAGCACGCTCGCGCGGCTCACACGCTGCAGCAGGCCGATCATGCCCGGGCCGCCAGCAGGGCGATTGCGCCCGCGGCCGCCAGCGCGGCCCCCGCTCCGAACGTCGCCGCCGCGCCCGCGTGCTGCCACAGCAAGCCCGCGAGCACGCTGGCGGCGAGCAGCAGCACGCCACGCTGCAAGTGCAGCAATCCGAATGCCGCGCCCCGCTGCGCGGGCGGCGCGCGATCCGCCACGAGCGCGGCGACCAGTCCCTCGGTGAGGCCCATGTGCAATCCCCACAGCACCGCGCCGCCGAAAATCCACGCCAGCGACGGGGCCGCGGCCAGGCAGAGGTCGGCGACGACCAGCACGCCGCAGCCCGCGACCAGCAGGCGGCCGCGCGGCACGCGGTCCGACAGCCGCCCGGCTGGATAGGCCGACGCCGCATACGCCGCGCTCATCGTGGCCAGCACCAGCGGCACCTTCGCGTCCGCCAGCCCTGCGCCCTGTGCGCGCAGGAGCAGGAATGCTTCCGAGAACCGCGCCAGGGTGAATGGCGCCGTCGCCACCAGCAGCATCCAGAGCGGGGCCGGCAGCGCGCGCAGCGCGGCCCAGCGCGGCAGCGTGCGCGGCGAGGGCGCCATCCGGCGCGCGGGCTCGCGCACGAACACCAGCAGCACGAGCACCGCGAGCGCCGCCGGGATCAGCGCGAACCAGAGCACCGCGCGCACCTCGCCGGCGAACGCGATCATCAGCGCGACCGCGGCGAGCGGGCCTCCCACCGCGCCGGCGGTGTCCAGTGCCTGCCGCAGCCCGAACGCGGCACCGCGCTGGCGCTCGTCGGTGAGGTCGGCCACCAGTGCATCGCGCGGCGCGCCGCGAATGCCCTTGCCGGTACGGTCGATGAGCCGCGCGGCCAGCACCGCGCCGGCGCCGCCGGCCAGCGGGAACAGCGGCTTGGACAGCGCCGCGAGCGCGTAGCCGATCACCACCAGCGTCTTGCGGCGCGCAAGCCGGTCCGACGCCACACCGGAGAAGAACTTCACCAGCGAGGCGAGCCCCTCGGCGAGGCCTTCGATCCAGCCCAGCGCCGCCGCGCTGGCGCCGAGCGTGCCGACCAGGAACACCGGCAGCAGGCTGTGGATCAGCTCGCTCGATCCGTCCATGAAAAAACTGACGACGCCCAGGGCCCACACGCCGGCGGGCAGCCTGGGCACGGCGCGGGCGGCGGCGGTCATCGGGGGATTATGCCGACGCGTCGCTACAATCGCGGCACCATGCGCGTCCTCCTGCGAGCCGGCCTGACCCTGCTCGGGCACCTGCCGCTGGCGCTGCTGCACGCGGTGGGCGCCGCCGCCGGCTGGCTGCTGTGGGCCGTGCCGAACCGCGCGCGCTACGTGACCCTGCTGCACGTCGAGCGCTGCCTGGGATTGACGGGCGCGGAGCGCGATCTCGTGGCGCGCCAGAGCCTGCTGCACTTCGGACGCGCCGCGCTCGAGGCGCCGGCCGTGTGGTTCGGATCGCGGTCACGCCTGCTGCGCTGGATCGATGACGGCGTGGCGCGCACGCAGCTGCAGTCCCTGGCGCGCGAGCGCGGGCTGATCTTGCTCGGGCCGCACCTGGGCTCGTGGGAGCTGGCCGGAATGTTCTGTGCCGCAAGCGTGCCGTTAACGTCCCTGTACAAGCCGCAACCGGGCGTGATGGACGACCTGATCCTGCAGGGCCGCGCGCGGCTGGGCGCGCGGCTCGCGCCGAGCACCACCGGCGGCGTGAAGACGTTGCTGGAAGCACTGCGCCGGCGCGAGACCATCGGCATCCTTCCCGACCAGGATCCCCCGGCGGGCTCCGGCGTGTTCGCGCCGCTGTTCGGAATTTCCGCGCACACGACTGAGCTGGTGAGCAAGCTCGCCGCCCGCACCGGCGCGCCCGTCTGGTTCTGCTGGGGCGAGCGGCTGCCGCGCGGCGCCGGCTTCCGCATCCACTTGCGCGAAGCGCCGGCGGACATCACCGATCCGCACCACGGCCCGGCCGCACTCAATCGCGGCATCGAAAGCGTCGTGCGCGAGATGCCGGAGCAGTACTGGTGGGGCTACCGGCGCTACCGGCGCCGGCCGCAGGGGGAATCCAGGCTGTACGAAAAAGGGCGCTGAACCGCGGCAAGCTGAAGCGTTCCTGAACCGGCGCGCTTGAACCGGCGCGCTCCGCCCGTACAATCGCCGCGCCCTGCGACCGCGGACGACGCGGGCGCATCCCTTGGGCCCAAGGAAAAGAACGCACATGGACGGCGAAATCCTCATCGAGGCGCGGCACCTGGCGCGGCGCTACGGCCCGACGCTCGCGGTGTCGGACCTGAGCCTGACGCTGCGCAAGGGCGAGATCCTCGGCCTGCTCGGTCCCAACGGCGCGGGCAAGTCCACCACGCTGAAGATGCTGGCCGGCAGCCTGGCGCCATCGTCCGGCGAGGTGCTGATCCATGGCATCAACCTGCGCGAGGATCCCAAGGCCGCCAAGCAGCACCTCGGCTACCTGCCGGAACAGCCCCCGCTGTATCCCGAGCTCACGGTGGACGAGTACCTCGACTTCTGCGCCGGCCTGCACGGCATCGCCCGCGACGCGCGGGAGGCCGCGATCGAGTCGGCCAAGAAGGACTGCGGCCTGGCCGAGGTGGCGAAGCGGCTGGTCGGCAACCTGTCGAAGGGCTTCCAGCAGCGCGTCGGCATCGCGCAGGCGATCCTGCACCGGCCGCCGGTGGTGATCCTGGACGAGCCGACCGTCGGCCTCGACCCGATCCAGATCCGCGAGATCCGCGCGCTGATCGCGCGGCTCGGCGAGAACCACTCGGTGATCCTGTCGAGCCACATCCTCCCGGAGATCCAGGCCGTGTGCGGGCGCGTGATGATCATCCACCGCGGCGTCGCGGTGTACAGCGAGCCGGTGTCGCGCGACACGCGCTTCGGCAGCGTCGCCGTGCGGCTGCGGCGGCCACCCGCGCCGTCCGCGCTGGAGGCCGTCCGCGGCGTCAGCGCCGCGGAGGACCTGGGCGAGGGCCGCTTCCGCCTGCACTGCGCCGACGGCGCCGACCCGCGCGATGCGATCGCCGACGCCGCGGTGAAGAACGGCTGGGGCCTGTTCGAGCTGCGCGCCGAGCAGAAGAACCTCGAGGAGATTTTCGTGGAACTGACTTCCGGCGACGAGACCGCGCCCCCGGCGCAGGTGGCCGCATGAGCATGCTGGTGATCGCGCGCAACGAGCTGCGCCGCATCTTCGTCTCGCCGCTGGCCTGGGCGGTGCTCGCCGTGGTGCAGCTGATCCTCGGCTTCGTCTTCATCAACCTGCTGATCGACTACGTCCGCAACCAGGACATGGGCGACCAGTTCACCGGCCTGGCCGACTACATCGGCGGCTCGCTCTACGGCTTCGCCACCATCGTGCTGCTGCTGGTGATGCCGCTGATGACGATGCGGCTGATCTCTGAGGAGCGCAGGTCGGGCTCGCTGACGCTGTTGCTGTCGTCGCCGGCGTCGCTCACCGAGATCGTGCTCGGCAAGTTCCTCGGCCTCGGCGGCTTCATGCTGGCGCTGCTGGCGCTGCTGGCGGCGATGCCGCTGGCGCTGCTGCCGGGCTCGGCGCTCGACCTGGGCCGCATCGCCGCGGGGCTGCTCGGCCTGCTGCTGATGATGATGGCGTTCGGCGCGGCGGGCCTGTTCGTCTCGTCGCTCACGCGCGAGCCGACCATTGCCGCGGTCGGCGGCTTCGGCCTGCTGCTGCTGGTGTGGCTGGTGCAGATCCTGTCGTACCAGGAGGTCCCCTTCGCCGAGGTGATCGGGTACCTGTCGCTGATCGCGCACTACGAGCAGCTGCGCCGCGGCGTGTTCAACACCGCCGACGTCGTCTACTACCTGCTGTTCACCGCACTGTTCCTGTGGCTCACGGTGCAGCGCCTCGACCTGGAGCGGAACTGACATGGCCACCCGCAGGCAGGTGCTGCTGCAGCAGGCCGTATCGGCCGTGCTGTTCGTGGCGGTGATCGTGATGCTGGGCTGGCTGTCCACGCGCTACAAGCTGCAGGTGGACTGGACCGCGGGCCACCGCAACACGCTGACCGAGGCCAGCCGCAAGCAGCTCGAGGCCATGACCGGCCCCATCGTGTTCCACGTCTTCATCTATCCGCGCTCGGAGCTGCGCGAGTCGCTCGAGAGCGACATCGGCCGCTACCAGCGCTTCAAGAAGGACATCTCGGTCGACTTCATCGATCCAAGCACGCAGCCGCAGAAGGTGAAGGACTACAACATCTCGCGCGCGGGCGAGGTCGTGGTCGAGTACCAGGGCCGTCGCGAGAGCCTGACCGCGACCACCGAGCAGGTGGTGACCACCGCGCTGCAGCGCCTGACGTACTCCGGCGAGCGCTGGGTGGTGTTCCTGGAGGGCCACGGCGAGCATTCGGTGGAGGACACCGAGCGCGGCGGGCTGTCGGATTTCGCGCAGGTGCTGCGCGACAAGGGCCTGAAGATCAAGAGCCTGAACCTGGCGTCCGACTTGCGCATCCCCGACAACACCTCGGTGCTCATCATTGCCGCTCCGCAGAAGAAGCTGCTGGCCGGAGAGGCGAAGCTGGTGAACGAGTTCGTGGCCGGCGGCGGCAACGTGCTGTGGCTCGCCGATCCGGACTCGCCGGCGAACCTCGAGGAGCTGGCCAAAACCCTGGGCATCGCGTGGGTGAAAGGCACCGCGATCCTGCTCGAGTCGGCCGCGCTGGGACTGCCTCCCTACGTGTACATCACCACGCAGTACCCGCCGAACGCCGTGACCAAGGACTTTTCCGAGAACGCGCTGTTTCCGATGGTGCGCGCGCTGACGTACCAGGGCGATGCCGGCTGGGCGGTGGAGCCGCTGCTCGCCACGAGCGACAAGGCCTGGGCCGAGGCGGGGCCGCTGGAGGGCAACCTGTCGCTCGACCCGAAGCAAGGCGACACCAACGGGCCGCTGACCATCGGCGTGACCATGACGCGGGCGGCGAAATCGGAGGACAAGGAGCATCCGGAGCCGACGCCGCAGCGCGCAGCGGTGATCGGCGACGGCGACTTCATCACCAACGCGTACATCGGCCAGCTGGGCAACGCCTTGCTGGGCCTGAACCTGGCGCAATGGCTGGCGTCGCGCGATGCCCAGCTGAACATCGACGTGCCGAAGGCGCCCGACCGAGAGCTGAACCTGTCGCCCTTCGGCCTGTACGCGATCTACCTCGCGTTCGCCTTCGTGCTGCCCGCGGGCCTGCTGGGCTTCGGCGTGGCGCGCTGGGTCGTGCGGCGCCGCCGCTGAGCGCATGGCGATCCGTCGCGGCACGTTCAACCTGGTGCTGCTCGGCGTCGCCGGGGCGCTGGGCGTGGCCGTGTGGCTGGGGCAGAAGAAGGACGAAACCGGCCCGCCGCTGACGCCGCTGAAATCCGGCGACGTAACGAAGATCGTCCTGGAGCATCCGCGCGCCGCGGCCATCCGCCTCGAAAAGCAGGACGGTCGCTGGCGCCTGACCGCCCCGGTGGCCGTCGACGCCGAGGTTCTGGAGGTGAGCTCGCTGACGGCACTGGCCGAGCGCGACACCAAGGAAAAACTCGAGCGCGCGCAGCTGTCGCTGGCGGAGCTGAAGCTGGATCCGCCGGAATACTCGCTGACGCTGAACGACGTGAAGCTGGATTTTGGCATGGTCGAGCCGCTGCAGTACCGCCGCTACGTCAAGCGCGGCGACGAAGTGTTCCTGCTGGAGGACCCGCCGACGGCGGCGCTCGATGCGGACTACTCCGACCTGGTCGCGAAGAACCTGCTGCCCGAGGGCGCGGAGATCGCGCGCGTCGAGCTGCCGAAGCTGGCGCTGGTGCGCGCCGCCGACGCCAGGGGCTGGCAGCTGTCGCCGGCCGATCCGAAGGCGGGCGCGGACCAGCTGCAGAAGATGGCCGACGCGTGGAGGACGGCGCGCGCGATGTGGAACGAGATGCCGAAGGACGTCGCGGCGCTCAAGGGCGAACGCGTGCGCGTGGTGCTGAAGGACGGCAGTGCGCGCGAATTCGTGGTGACGCAGCGCGATCCGCAATTCCAGCTCTACCGCGCCGACCTCGGCGTGGTGTACACGCTGTCGAAGGCACTGCAGGACGAGATGCTCAAGGTGCCGGAGCCGCCACCGGCCGACAAGAAACCGGAAGCCGCAGGCACCGCGCCGGCCAAGCCGGCACCCGAGGCCGCACCGCCGGGGAAGTGAGCTGCCCGAGCTCCCGGAAGTCGAAACCATCCGCCGCGGCCTCGAGCCGCACGTCACCGGGCGCACCATCGAGCGCGTGATCGTGCGCGACCGGCGCCTGCGCTGGCCGGTCGCGCGCGGCTTCGAGCGGCGGCTGCAGGGCCGCCGCATCCGGCGCGTGGACCGGCGCGGCAAGTACCTGCTGCTGGACGTGGGCGACGGCAAGGTCATCCTGCACATGGGCATGACCGGCCGGCTGACGCTGCCGCACGCCGACACGCCGGTCCGCAAGCACGATCACCTGGACCTGGTGCTTTCCGGCGGCGTGATCGTGCGCTTCAACGATGCGCGCCGCTTCGGCGCGGCGCTGTGGTGGCCGGCGACGCAGCCGCACCACGTGCTGATCCGCCACATGGGGCCGGAGCCGTTCGGCGAGGACTTCGGCGCGGATTACCTGTTCCGCCTGTCGCGCAAGCGCAGCGCGCCGGTGAAGAACTTCCTGATGGATGGCCGCGTCGTGGTGGGCGTCGGCAACATCTACGCGGTCGAGGCCCTGTTCCGCGCCCGCATCCGCCCGATGCGTCCCGCGGGTCGCGTCACGCGCGCGGAATACGCAAGGCTCGTGGCCGCCGTGCGCGCCGTGCTGAGCGACGCCATCGAAGCGGGCGGCACCACGTTCCGCGATTTTCGCGGCAGCGACGGCGAGCCCGGATATTTCGTGCAGAAGCTGTCGGTCTACGATCGCGCCGGGGAGCCCTGCCGGCGCTGCCGCACCGCCATCCGCCGCATCGTCATCGGCCAGCGCTCGAGCTACTACTGCCCGAAATGCCAGAGGTGATGCGGGCTTCGGCCCTGCTTCAGTTCAGCGCTTTCGGAACCGCCAGCCGGAAGGGCTCGATACGCGCGTCGAACTGCTCGCCGCTGCCGGGCAAGACCATCTGGAAGCTGCCGTGCATGGTGCCGACCGGCGTCGGCAACGGGCAGCCGCTGGTGTACTCGAACTGCTCGCCGGGCTTGAGCACCGGCTGGTAGCCGACCACGCCTGGGCCGCGCACTTCCTCCACATGGCCCTCGCCGTCGGTAATCACCCAGTGGCGCGACTGCAGCTGCACCGTCTCGGGCCCTTCGTTGGTGATGGTGATGTGGTACGCGAACAGGTATTGCCCGCGGCTGCGGTCCGACTGCTCCTGCACGAAGCGCGGGCGCACCAGGATGCGCACGCCGCGGGTCACGGTGTCGGACATGGCTTCACGTTAGCGCAGCGCCGGACGCAGCGCGCTACAGCAAGCCGGCGCTGAGCTTGGCCGCATCGGACATGCGGTCCTGCGACCACGGCGGATCGAACACCAGCTGCACGTCGGCTTCCACCACGCCGGGGACCTGCAGCACCTTGCTCTTCGCATCGCCCACCAGGACGTCGCCCATGCCACAGCCGGGCGCGGTGAGCGTCATGCGGATGGCGGCCTTGCGCCCGCCCTGGGGCAGGGCCTCGAGCCTGCACTCGTACACCAGGCCCAGCTCGACGATGTTGATGGGGATTTCCGGGTCGTAGCAGGTTCGCAGCTGCTCCCACACGGCCTTCTCGATGTCGGCCTCGGAGGCGTCCGGCGGAAGGTGCACCGGGCCGCTTGGCGTCTTGCCCAGCGCGTCCGCGTCCTTGCCCTCGATGCGGAACAAATGTCCTTCAACTTGAACGGTATAGCTGCCACCCAGCGCCTGGGTGATGGCCGCAGCCGCCCCCTGCGGCAGCTCCACCCGCGTTCCCGCGGGGATGAGCGTGGCCACGACGTCGCGCGCGAGCGCAACCATTTCGGGGGTCTGGTGCATCGGTTGACGGTAGACGCCAAAAGGAGCGTCATTTTAGGGCTTCGCCGCGGCGCGGCGGCGCGCGAGGAGACCCGTCCATGCGCATCACCCAGTTTTCGCTGCACAACCCGCCCGCGATCGCGGCCGGCGCACTGATCGTCCTGCTGTTCGGCGTGCTGGCCATGATGCAGCTGCCGATCCAGCTGATGCCGGACACCCGCCAGCCGCAGCTCTTCATCAACGCCGGCTGGCGCGAGGCCGCGCCGGCCGAGGTCGAGGAAGTGCTGGTGCAGCCGATCGAGCAGTCCGTGCGCGGCCTGCCCGGCCTGGTCGAGATGCGCTCGCAGTCGAACCGCGGCGGCGGCAACGTCAATCTGACCTTCCAGATCGGCACCGACATGACTCGCGTCATGCTCGACGTGGTATCGCGCCTCAACACCCTGCCGCCGCTGCCGCTCGACGCCGACAAGCCGCAGGTGTTCGGCGGCGACAACTGGCAGGGCGCCAACGCGGCCTCGCTGCTGGTGCGGCCGGTCGCCGGCAACACGGTGAAGGATCTCGCCGCCACCTACCAGAAGCTCATGGAGGACACCGTCGAGCCGCGCCTGGCGCGCGTGAAGGGCGTGTCGCGGGTGAACCTGGAGGGCGGGCGGCCGCGCGAGGTGCAGATCCGCTTCGATGCGCATCACCTGGCCGCGCTGGGCATCTCGCCGCAGCAGATCGCCAGCACCGTCGCCAATGCGCGCGACGCCTCGGCCGGCTTCGTGGACGTCGGGCGCCGCCAGTTCACCGTGCGCTTCACCGGGCGCGAGCCGGTGGAGCAGCTGGGCGGGCTCATCGTCGGCTGGAGCGGCGGGCGCAATGGCCAGCCCGGCGACCGGCCGCTGTACCTGCGCGACGTCGCCGACATCCGCGTCGGCTGGCAGGACGCCACCTGGTTCTCGTTCCGCAATGGCGTGCCGGGCTACTACATCACGCTGCAGCGGCATTCGGACTCCAACACCGTCGAGCTCATCGACGGCCTGAAGCAGGCGATCGCGGAGCTGAACGAAGGGCCACTGGCGAAGGAGAAGCTCATGGTCGAGCTCTCCTGGGATGCGAGCGTCTACGTCCGCCGCGCCATCCGCTTCGTGCAGGAGAGCCTGGTCATCGGCATCCTGCTGGCGGTCGGCGGGCTGTGGTACTTCCTGCGCGGCCCGCGCGCGCTGCTGGTGATCGGCCTGTCGATCCCGATCTCCCTGTTCTTCGCGGTGATCACGCTGCACGCGCTGCATCGCACGCTGAACGTGATCTCGCTGGCCGGCCTCGCCTTCTCCACCGGCATCGTCATCGACGCGGCGCTGATCGTGCAGGGCAACATCATCCGCTTCATGCAGGACGGCAAGACCGCCTGGGAAGCCACGGTCGAAGGCGCGCAGGAAGTGGTGCCGGCGCTGCTGGCCTCGATGATGACCAGCGTCGCGATCTTCCTGCCGGTGCTGTTCATGCAGGGCATCGAGGGCCAGCTGTTCAAGGATCTCGCGATCACCATGAGCGTGTCGCATGCGGCGTCGCTGCTGGTGGCGATGACGGTGATCCCCGCCGCGAACCGCTGGGCGCTCGCGCGCGGCATCCCGGCGGACTCGCATGCGCACTGGTGGAGTGCGATGACGCGGGTGGCGATGCGCCTGACCGACGCGCCGGCGCTGCGCGCCGCCTGGATCGCGGTGCTGGTCGCCGGCAGCCTGCTGTTCGTGTGGCTGTTCGCACCGAAAGTGGACTACCTGCCGGTGGCGCAGACCGACCTGATCTGGAACAACTTCCGCCCGCCGGCGGGCGGCAACCAGAAGACGCTGGAGGCGGAGCTGGCGCCCGAGCTGATCCGGCGCCTGCAACCGTACCTCGAGGGCAAGAAGGAGCCCGCGATCAAGTACTACAACCTGTCCGCGTTCGGCGGACAGTTCGGCACCTCGGTGGTCTACCCGAAGGATCCGCGCGACATCCAGGAGATGGTGCGCGTGCTGCGCGAGGACATCGACAAGGGTTTTCCCGACACCGCGTTCTTCATCCAGCGCGGCTCGTTGCTGTCCGTGGATGGCAGCAACTCGCGCGAGATCCAGCTGCACTTCCAGGGACCGGACCTGGCCGCGCTGATGAAGGGCGCGGGTACCGCGATGGCGGAGATCCCGAAGGCGATTCCCGGCACGTATCCGCAGCCATTCCCGTCGCTGGAACTCAACCAGCCCGAGCTGCAGCTGATCCCGGACGAGTGGCGCATCTCGCGCGCGGGACTCGATCGCAGCTCGCTCGCCAGCGTGCTGCGCGCGTTCACCGGCGGGCTGTGGGCCGGCTGGTACTTCGACGGCAACGACCGCCTGAACATCATCATCAAGGGCAACGAGTGGAGCACTCCCGAGCAGCTCGCCGAGCTGCCGCTGGTCACGCCGGGCGCGGGCATCCAGACGGTGGGCGAGCTGGCGTCGCTGCGGCAGACCGTGGGCCCGGTGCAGCTGGCGCGCGTCAACGGCAAGCGCACGGTGTCGGTGAACTTCGAGCCGCCGGACACGATGTCCATCGACGAGGCCATCGGCCTGGTGCGCAGCCAGGTCGAGCCCAAGGTCAACGCCGTGCTGCCGGAAAACGCCGCGATGGTGTACGCCGGCTCCGCCAACCAGCTGCACGAGGCGCTCGCGGCAATGGCGCAGAACTTCGCGCTGGCGCTGCTGATCCTGTTCGCCCTGATGGCGGCGCTGTTCCGCTCGGTGTGGGACTCGGTGCTGGTGATGCTGGTGCTGCCGGTATCCACCGCCGGCGGCATCGCCTCGGTGCAGGTGCTCGGGCTGTTCTCGTTCCAGGCGCTGGACCTGCTGACCATGATCGGCTTCATCATCCTGCTCGGCCTGGTCGTCAACGCGGCCATCCTGCTGGTGGACCAGACCCGCGCGCGGGAGCGCGAAGGCGTGCCGCGCCGCGAAGCCGTGCGCCAGGCGCTCGAGACCCGCGCGCGCCCGATCGTGCTGTCCACGCTGACGGCGGTGCTCGGCATGCTGCCGCTGATCGCGATGCCCGGGCTCGGCGCCGAGATCTATCGGGGCCTGGCCGCGGTCGTCGCCGGCGGCATGGTGATCGGCACACTGTTCACCTGGTTCCTGATGCCGAGCCTGCTGCGGCTCGGCGAAGCAGCCGCCGCACGGCGTCCTGCCGTGCACGCGGCGATGGCCAAATGAGGACGTTCGAATGATCCGCCCCCTCGCCGTTTCCTCCGGGACCGCGCCACTGCGCGCCGCCCTGCTCCTGCTGGGCATCGGCGCGGGCGACGCGCTGGCGCAGCAGCCGCCGCCGAAGGCCGTGGAGACCGCGCCCGCGCAGGTGCGCGCGCTGGCGCCGAGCGTCGTCGTCACGGGGCAGGTGCAGAGCCGCGCGGCCGCGGATCTCTCCGCCGGCGTGGCCGGACGGCTGGCCTGGGTGTCCGAGCCGGGGACGCGGGTGGCCGCGGGCGGGGTGGTGGCGCGGCTCGACACCAGCGAGATCGAGCTGCAGCGCGCCGAGCAGGCCGCTCGCGTGAAGCGCGGCGAGATCGGCCTCGCGCAGCTGACGCGGGAAGCGGAGCGCCTGCGCGCGCTCGGCACCGCGGTCAGCCGGGTGCAGCTGGAGCAGGCCGAGGCGAATCGCGACCTCGCCGCAGCCGACCTGGACATCGCGCGGGCGACGATCCGGCAGACCGAGGACCGCCTGGCGCGCGCGCAGGTGCGCGCGCCCTTCGCCGGCGTCGTCGCCGAGCGCGTGCGGCGCGACGGCGAGGAAGTGAACCGTGGCGACGTGGTGGCGCGGCTGCTGAACCCGGAGTCGCTGCAGATCCAGCTGTTCCTGCCGCTGCGGCATGTGCGCGCGATCCGCCCGGGTGACCGCGTCAAGGTGCGCTTCGAGGGCCGCGAAGGCGACGCGCGCGTCCACGCCATCGTGCCCGCGGGCGACGCGCGCTCGCAGAGCTTCGAGGTGCTGGTGGAACTCCCACCCGGCGCAGGGTGGCCGGCCGGCGGCGCGGTGCAGGTCGAGCTGCCGCTGGGACAGCCGCAGGCGCTGCTCGCGGTGCCGCGCGATGCGCTGATCATCCGCGCCGATGGCCTGGCCGTGTTTCGCGTCGGCAAGGATCACAAGGCCGAGCGCATCGCCGTCACCACCGGCACCGCCGATGGCGCCTGGGTGGCGGTGAGCGGCGGCCTTTCGGCGAACGACGCCGTCGTGGTCCGCGGCGGCGAAAGCCTGCATCATGGCGACCCCGTCGACGTCGTCGCCGCGCGCACCGAATGGCCCACCGAAACCTCCGTCTCGCCGGCGCGCTCGGCGCCCTGACGCTGGCGGCGACCGCCGCCGCGCACGACGTCGCGCCGCCGCTTCGTTCCCTGTCCGTGACCGGCAGCGGCGAAGTGCTGGCCGTGCCCGACCGCGCACGCCTTTCCCTGGGTGTGGACGTGCTGCGGCCCGAGGTCAAGGCGGCCGAGGCCGAGGTGAACCGCGTGGTGCGCGATACGCTGGCAGAGCTGCGCAAGCTCGGCGTGAAGGACGAGCGCATCGCCAGCACCGCGGCCAGCATCCAGCCCGAGTACGTGTGGGACGACAAGGCGCGGCGCCAGGTGCTCACCGGCTACCGCGTGCACCGGCAGATCGAGGTGACGCTCGACCGGCTCGAGCTGCTCGGCGACGTGCTGCTGCGATCCACTGCCGCCGGCATCCAGCAGCTGACGCCACCGCTGATGGAATCGTCGCGGCAGAAGGAGCTCGAGCGCGAGGCGCTCGCCGAGGCGGCGCGCGACGCCCGTGCGCGCGCGCAGGCGATCGCGGCAGCGCTCGGCATCAAGCTCGGCGCACCGCTGCGCCTGTCGTCCGGCGATTCGTCCATGCCGCCGCCGGTGCCGATGATGAAAACCATGGCCATGCGCGCCGAGGCCGCGCCGGCCCAGGATGCCGGCGTCAGCCTCGGCCAGATCCGCGTGAGCGCGAGCGTCAGCGCCGAATTCGAGCTGCAGGCGCCCTAGCCGCGCGCATCGCGTCGGAGCGAAAAACCAGCGTAGAATCGGCCGCTTTCTCGCCGGGCCGCGGCTGCATCGGTGGCCGTCCGGCGTGGGGCGAAACGTGCCGAAGAAGAAGACCGCGCTGGTCGGCGTCATCATGGGATCGCGCTCCGACTGGGAGACGCTGAGCCACGCCAGCGAGCGCCTCGCCGAGCTGCGCATCCCCCACGAAGTCGAAGTCGTCTCGGCGCACCGCACGCCGGACAAGCTGTTTGCCTACGCCGGGCGCGCCGAGGCGCGCGGCCTGAAGGTTCTCATCGCCGGCGCCGGCGGCGCGGCGCACCTGCCGGGCATGGCCGCATCGAAGACCTGCCTGCCGGTGCTCGGCGTCCCGGTCGAGTCGCGCACGCTGAAGGGACTGGATTCGCTGCTCTCGATCGCACAGATGCCGGCCGGCGTTCCGGTGGGCACGCTCGCGATCGGCAAGGCCGGCGCGATCAACGCGGCGCTGCTCGCTGCCGCGATCCTTGCGCTGCACGACCCGGCGCTGGCGCGCCGTCTCGCTGCGTTCCGGCGCCGGCAGACGCGCAGCGTGCTCGAAGCGGCCGACCCGCGGCGATTGATGCGCGAGATTTCGCGCTGACCGTGCGCATCGGCATCCTCGGCGCGGGCCAGCTCGGCCGCATGCTCGCGCTGTCGGGCTACCCGCTCGGGCTGAGCTTCACTTTCCTCGATCCCGCCGCAGACGCGTGCGCCGCGCCGGTCGGTGAGCACCTGCGCGGCGAGTACGGCGACGAGCGCGCCCTCGCCGCGTTCTGCGAGCGCTGCGACGTCGCCACCTTCGAATTCGAGAACGTGCCCGCCGCGGCCGCCGCCTACGTCGCGGCGCGCCGGCCGCTGATGCCCGGCGCGCTCGCGCTGGAGACGGCCCAGGACCGCCTCTCGGAGAAGCGCCTGTTCGACCGCCTCGGCATACCGGTGCCGCCGTATGAACCGGTGGACACGCGCGATGCACTCGAAGCGGCGGCGCGGCGCATCGGCTATCCCTGCGTGCTGAAGACGCGACGCCTGGGCTATGACGGCAAGGGCCAGGCCGTTTTGCGCTCGGCCTCCGACCTCGACGCGGCGTGGTCACGGCTCGGAAGCCGTGCGCTGCTGCTCGAGGGCTTCGTCGCGTTCGAGCGCGAGCTGTCCTGCATTGCAACGCGCGGCCGCGATGGCGCCACGGCGTTCTACCCGGTCACCGAGAACGCGCACCGTGACGGCATCCTGCGCACCTCCATACCGCGGCCGGACGACCCGCTGCAGGCACTGGCGCAGGACTACACCGGCCGGGTACTGGCGGCGCTCGACTACACCGGCGTGATGGCGTTCGAATTCTTTGCCGTCGGCGGCGGCCTGCTCGCCAACGAAATCGCGCCCCGTGTCCACAACTCGGGGCACTGGACGTTCGACGGTGCAGCCTGCTCGCAGTTCGAGAACCACCTGCGCGCGGTGGCCGGGCTGCCGCTCGGCCCGGCCTCGCTGCGCGCGCCGTGCGCGATGGTCAACCTGATCGGGACCGTTCCGCCGCTTCAGGCGCTGGCGCGCATCGCGGAGGCACGCGTGCATCTGTACGGCAAGGAGCCGAAACCCGGACGCAAGCTGGGTCACGTCAACGTGGTCGCCGGGAACGGTGCCGCGCGCGACGCCGCGCTCGCGCGCGTGCAGGCACTGCTCGGCTAGGACGGAGTCAGCGCGCGGTTTGCAGCAGATCGCGCGGCTGCGCGGTTTTCAAACGTCCAGGTTGCCCACCAGCAGCGCGTGCTTCTCGATGAACTCGCGGCGCGGCTCGACCTGCTCGCCCATCAGCGTCGTGAACATCTGGTCGGCGGCGACCGCGTCCTCGACCTTGACCTGCACCAGGCGCCGCTGCGCCGGCTCGAGCGTCGTCTCGCGCAGCTGCTCGGGGTTCATCTCGCCGAGACCCTTGTAGCGCTGGATGTGCATGCCGCGCTTGGTGTCCGCCAGCAGCCAGTCGAAACCTTCGGCGAAGCTGGTGATCGCCGCTTCGCGCTCGCCACGCCGCACCGTGGTGCCGGCCCCGACCAGGTGGCGCAACGCCGCCTGCAGGTCGGCGATGCGCCGGTACTCGGGGCCGGCGAGGAATTCGGCGGCGAAATGCACGGTGTGCTCGGCACCATGGGCGCGGCGCGTGACGGTGACCGACGTGCCCGCGGCATCGGACTTCGCCGATGCCGTGAAGCGGCCGAGCAGCGCGCCGCGCGCGTTGAGCGCCGACTCGTAGCGCTGCGCCCACTCGTCCAGCGCGCCAGCTTCGCCCGGTAACGGCGAGTGCTCGCGCAGCTGCTGCAGCACGAACAGGTCGTAGCGCCGGGCCAGCTTCTCCAGCAGCTCGTTGACCGCGGCGTGCGCACGCAGGAAGCGCTCGAGGTCCTTCGCTGGCAGGGGCGCCTTGCCGGCACCGGGTGTCCAGGTGGTCTCGTCGAGCGCGGTGGTCAACAGCCAGGCATTGAGCTCGGCGTCATCCTTGACGTACGACTCCGATTTTCCGGACTTCACCTTGTACAGCGGCGGCTGCGCGATGTAGATGTGGCCGCGCTCCACCAGCACCGACATGTGCCGGTAGAAGAACGTCAGCAGCAGCGTCCGGATATGGGCGCCGTCGACGTCGGCGTCCGTCATGATGATGATGCGGTGGTAACGCAGCTTTTCGGGCTTGAACTCGTCGGCGCCGATGCCGGTGCCCAGCGCCGTGATCAGCGTGGCGATCTCCTGCGAGGACAGCATCTTTTCGAGACGCGCCTTCTCGACGTTCAGGATCTTGCCCTTGAGCGGCAGGATGGCCTGGAAATGCCGGTCCCGACCCTGCTTGGCCGAACCGCCCGCCGAATCGCCCTCGACGATGAAAAGCTCGGACTTGGCGGGGTCCTTCTCCTGGCAATCTGCCAGCTTCCCCGGCAAACCGGCGAGATCCAGCACGCTTTTGCGCCGATTCAGTTCCTTCGCCTTGCGGGCAGCCTCGCGGGCACTTGCGGCCTCGATCACTTTTGCGGCGATCGTGCGCGCTTCTTTCGGGTTTTCCAGCAGAAAATCGCGCAACTTCGCGGAAAGAACCCCTTGTACGACGGGGGTGACCTCCGACGACACCAGCTTTTCCTTGGTCTGGGAAGAGAACTTGGGGTCGACCAGCTTGATGGAGAGGATGGCCGTGAGGCCTTCGCGCGAGTCCTCGCCCGCCATCTGGATCTTTTCGCGCTTCGAGATGCCCTCGGACTCGAGGTAGTCCCCAAGCGTCCGGGTCAACGCGTTGCGGAAGCCCGTGAGATGCGTGCCGCCGTCGCGTTGCGGAATGTTGTTGGTGAAGCAGTACACGTTCTCGAGGTACGACTCGTTCCACTGCAGCGCCGCCTCCACCACGATGCCGTCGGCCTGGGCGACGAGATGCAGGATCGTCGGGTGGATCGGCGTCTTGTTGCGGTTGAGGTACTGCACGAAGGCCGCGATGCCGCCCTTGTACTCGAACACGTCCTCCTGGCCCGAGCCTTCGTCGCGCAGCACGATGCGCACGCCGGAGTTGAGGAACGACAGCTCGCGCAGCCGCCGTGCCAGCACGTCGTAGTCGAATTTCCGCTGGGTGAAGACCTTGCCGCTGGGATAGAAGCGAACCAGCGTGCCGCGGCGGTCCGTCGCCTCGAGCCGCGCCAGCGGCGCCTGCGGAGCGCCGTCCCGGTATTCCTGGTGGTGGTGGAAGCCGTCGCGCCAGATGTCGAGCAGCAGCAGCTCCGACAGGGCGTTCACGACCGAGACGCCGACGCCGTGCAGGCCGCCCGACACCTTGTAGCCGCTGCCGCCGAATTTTCCGCCGGCATGCAGGATCGTCATGATCACTTCGGCGGCGGACCGGCCTTCTTCCTTGTGCAGGTCGACGGGGATGCCGCGGCCGTTGTCCGAGACCGAGACCGAGCCGTCGGCGTGCATGATGACCGTGACTTCGGTGCAGTGGCCGGCGAGGGCTTCGTCGATCGCGTTGTCGACGACCTCGAAGACCATGTGGTGCAGGCCCGTGCCGTCGTCGGTATCGCCGATGTACATCCCGGGCCGCTGCCGCACCGCTTCCAGGCCCTTCAGCACCTTGATGCTGCGGGCGTCATACGCTTCGAGTTCGGCCATGGAAAAACGCGCTGCGGGCAAGACGAAATTATACCCGCAAAGGGCGCCTGAGGGACCCATGTTCCACGTGGAACACCGCGTTTTTTTCGATGCTTTCGAGCGCGTGTGCCTGCTCGATCGCGGTCAGCAGGACCTGTCCGCCATAGGCACGCAGGGCTTCGAGCAGCGCCGCCTGAAAAGGCGGCCCGAGCTCGGCCGGGAAGTCGTCGACCAGCAGCAGCGGTCGTGAGCCGGTGGCCTGGCCGACGAGCTCGGCCTGCGCCAGCAGCAGCGCGGCGATGAGCATCTTCTGCTGGCCGCGGCTGACGTGGTGACGCGCCGCGCGGTCGCCGAAGATCATCCGCAATTCCGCGCGGTGGGGTCCCTGGCGGGTCAGCCCCGCCTGGCGATCGCCATCGAGGTGCCGCCGCAGGCTGTCCGCCAGAGACTCGTCGGCGGACCAGCCCCGGGCCAGTTCCAGGCTGACCTCGGCCTCGCCGAGCAGGGTCCGCAGTGGCGAGCGGACGGCCTGCCGGAGGCGCTCGACCTGCGCGCGCCGGCAGGCGTCCACTTCCTCTCCCGCGGCAGCCAGCTCCGGTTCCCAGCTGTGCACCTGCATGTCGTCGGCACCCGTCCGCAGCGCGGCGTTGCGCTGCCGGAGCGCCTGGCGATAACGGCGCCACGCGGGAAAGAACCGATGTTCCACGTGGAACACGCCCCAGTCCAGGTAGCGGCGTCGATACGCCGGGCCATCCTCGAGCAGACGATGGGAGTCCGGCTCCAGCACCTCGACCGCCAGCGCCTGGGCCAGCTCGTGCAAAGGCACATCGGCACGATCGAGCCGCGCGTGCAGCCCACCGGCTGCGGTCCAGCCGATGCCCCCGAGCCGTTCGCCGCCATGGTCTCCACGCCATGTCCCGGAAACGGTCCAGTCCGCTCCCGCTCGTCCCGCAAGATCGCGGGGCTCGCCGCGGAAGCTCCGGCCCCGGCCGAGCGTGTACGCCGCTTCGAGCACGGTGGTCTTGCCCGCGGCGTTGGCGCCCACCACGAGGTTGATGCCGGGCGTGAGGTCCAGCGACAGCTCCGCGAACAGCCGGAAATTGCTGGCGGCGAGACGGGTGAGCATGCCGATCGCGGCCTGCTGGGGCGGGCGCCGCAGGTCGCGGCGCCCGCAACGCGCCTTACAGGCGCATCGGCATGACGACGTACTTGCTGGCGCCGCTGCCGGCTTCCTGCAGCAGGCCGGAGGCGTCAGGACCCTTGAGGTCCATGACGAAGTTTTCCGTCTCCATCACCGCCAGCGCGTCGAGCAGGTAGTTCACATTGAATCCGATCTCGAGCGGTGCGCCCTTGTAGGTGACGTCGAGCTCTTCCTCGGCTTCCTCGTGCTCGGGGTTGTGCGTCGACAGGCGCAGCTTGGCGTCCGACAGCTGCAGCCGCACTCCGCGGAATTTCTCGTTCGACAGGATCGCCGCGCGCGACAGCGCCTGGCGCACGCGCTCGCGACTGGCGGTGAGCTTCTTGTCGCCGCCCTCGGGTAGCACCCGCTCGTAGTCCGGGAAACGGCCGTCGATGAGCTTGCTGGTGAGTCGGATGACGTCGAGATCGGCCTGGAACTGGCTGTCGCCCAGGCGCAGCTCGACCAGGTCCTCGGTCGGCTCCAGCAGGCGGAGCAGTTCCAGCACCGCCTTCCGCGGCAGGATGATCTGGACGTCGTCCTTGAATTTCGTCTCGCGTGACAGCTCGCTCATGGCCAGCCGGTGGCCGTCGGTGGCGACGGCGCGCAAATGCTTGGGCGACACGTGGAACAGCATGCCGTTGAGGTAGTAGCGCACGTCCTGGTGCGCCATCGCGAACTGCGTACGCTCGATCAGCGCGCGCAGCTCCTTCTTCTGCAGCTTGAGCACGCGCGGCGTGTTCACCGTGCCCAGCGAGGGAAACTCGTCGGGCCGCAGGGCCGCGAGAGTGAACCGGCTCTTGCCGGAGCGCAGCGTCACCTTGTCGCCGCTGGATTCCAGCGTCAGGTCGGCGCCCTCGGGCAGGCCTCGGCAAATGTCGAACAGCTTGCGGGCGGGCACCGTCGTCTTGCCCGGCGTCTGGCACTTCACCACCGCCCGGCTGACCAGTTCGATCTCCAGGTCGGTGCCGGTGATCACGAGCTCGTCCTTCTGCGCATCCACGAGCAGGTTCGACAGGACCGGCAGCGTCTGCCGGCGCTCGACCACGCCGATGACGGCCTGGACCGCGGTGAGCAGTTCGTTTCTCCCCAGCTGGATCTTCATCGCTTCACCTTCTTTTATCTTTCTTTGAATAAGAAGAATTGTGGTTGCTGTTGGGGAAGGCCGCCCACGAGAGCTGTTTTGACTTTCCAAACAACATCAGCCGCTTACGACAGTATTTCCGCCTTCAACGCCTGGGGGCTGCCCCCCGCCGAAGCCGGGGACGGATTGTGGATGCTTTGCCGCTTCCAAATCCATCCCGTGTTTCCGCGCCCACCATCCACAGGTTTGTCACCAGGCTTTGCAGGCTCAGTAGCTGAGCGCCCGCAACAGGTTTTCGTAGTCCTCGCGGACGCGCCCATCGTCCTTGCGCAACTGTCCGATCTTGCGGCACGCGTGCAGCACCGTGGTGTGGTCCTTGCCGAAGGCGTGGCCGATCTCGGGCAGCGAATGCTGCGTCAGTTCCTTGGCCAGGCTCATCGCGATCTGGCGCGGGCGCGCCAGCGAGCGCGGGCGCCGCGGCGACGACAGGTCGGTCAGCCGGATGTTGAAGTAGTTGCTCACCTGGCGCTTGATGTTGTCGATCGTGATCAGTCGCTCGTAGGCGGCCAGCATGTCGCGCAGGGTCTCGCGCGCGAAGTCCACGGTGAGCGGGCGCCCGGTCAGCTGCGACGACGCCGACAGGCGGTGCAGGGCGCCTTCGAGTTCGCGCACGTTGGAACGGATTCGCTGGGCGACGAAGAAGGCGACGTCCTCCGGCAGCTTCTGGTGGTTGCGCGAGGCCTTGCTCTGCAGGATCGCCACGCGCGTTTCCAGCTCGGGCGGCTCCACCGGCACCGACAGGCCCCAGGTGAAGCGCGACTTGAGCCGCTTGTCGAGGCCGTCCAGCTCGGCCGGGTAGCGGTCGCAGGTGAGAATCATCTGCTGGCGACGGTCGAGCAGGTCGTTGAACGTGTGGAAGAACTCTTCCTGGGTGGACGGCTTGCCGACGAAGAAGTGGATGTCGTCGATCAGCAGCGCGTCCACCTGGCGGTAGTGATTCTTGAAATCCTCGGTCTTGCCGCGCTGGATCGCCGTCACCAGGTCGCGCACGAAACGCTCGGCGCCGACGTAGAGCACGCGGCCCTTCGGATTCTTCTCCAGGATGCGGTTGCCGATGGCGTGCATCAGGTGGGTCTTGCCCAGGCCCGACTCGCCGTAGATCAGCAGCGGATTGAACTCGCCGCCCGGCGCGTCCGCCACGCGCACGGCGTAGGCGCGGGCCTGCGCGTTGGACTTGCCCTCGATGAACGCCTCGAAGGTGTGGCGCGAGTTGAGCTTGCTGCCGCCGCTGGCCTGCGCGGCCTGCGCGACGTCCTCTTCCACCGGCGCCACCGCGGCGACCGCCTTGGCCGGGCCGCCCGCGCCGATCGCGGCGTCCACGGCGGGTGCATCGTCGCCGGCAATGCCGGTCAACGTCTTGCGGATCTGCGGCAGGAAATCCTCGCGCACGCGCCGCAGCACCACGCGGTTGGGCGCCAGCAGCACCAGCTTGCCCTCGCTCACCATCACCTGCAGGGGCCGCAGGAAGGTGGCGACATCGCTGCCGCTGAGCTCGCTCTCCAGACGCCGCAGACACTTGTGCCAAAGCTCGACCACTGCGGAGCCCCCGGGGCGGAAAAAGAGTTGGATTGGTGAAGCGGACGCGAAGCGGCGGCCAGTCTATACCCCGACCCCGGCCGCGCCAACGCGATTTTTGGTTGCCGCTGCCGTGCCCCGTCGCTATCATCCGCGACCTTTTTTTGCACGACCGCGCAACGGCGCCAGTGACGCGATGAAACGCACCTATCAGCCCAAGAAGCTCCGCAAGAAGCGCACGCACGGCTTTCGCGCGCGCATGAAGACGCAGGGCGGGCGCCGCGTACTGGCCCGCCGCCGCGCCAAGGGCCGCGCCAAGCTCATTCCTTAAAGGCCGCCGCGCGTGGCCGCCTTCCCGCCCGCCTTGCGGCTGCGCCGGCCCGCCGACTTCAAGGCCGCGCTCGCCGGCGGCCGCCGCCTGCAGCAGCCGCCGCTGACCGCCGCGCTCGTATCCAACGCGCTGCCGCACGCACGACTCGGCCTGGCGATTGCAGCGCGCAGCGTGCCGCGCGCCGTGGACCGCAACCGCATCAAGCGCCAGGCCCGCGCCAGTTTCCGCGAAGCCGTCGCGGCGCTGCCGGCGCTGGACATCGTGCTGCTCGCGCGCCCCGGGGCCGCCGCCGCGCGCCCCGCCGCCGTCAACGACGCGCTGCGCCAGCTGTGGCGCCGGGCCACGACGTGCGCGCGCTCCTGATCGCGCTGCTGCGCGCCTACCGGGCCGCGCTCAGCCCGGTGCTGCATGCACTGGTCGGTCCGCGCTGCCGGTTCCATCCCACGTGCTCGGCGTACGCGATCGAGGCACTGCAGCGGCACGGCGCGCTGCGCGGCAGCGTGCTGGCGGCACGCCGCCTGTGCCGGTGCCACCCACTGAACGAGGGCGGTTTCGATCCCGTGCCTCCCGCATCTCTGACTGGAAGGCCGGCATGATCACCGTCGAGAACCGCCGCTTCGCGCTGATCACCGCGCTCGGCATCGTGCTGTTCCTTCTTTATCAGGCCTGGCAGCAGGACCATCCCGCGGCGCCGGCCGCGACTGCGCCCGCAGTTCCTGTTGCGGCCGCGCCCGCGGCGGCCGACGCGGCCACCGCTCCGCCGGCGGCCCCTGCGGCGCCCGGAGAATCCGCCCCGCCCCCGAGCGCACTGGCCGCCACCGGCGAGACGCGCCGCATCCACGTGGACACGGACGTGATGTCGGTCGAGATTGCGCTGCAGGGCGGCGACCTGCGCCGCGCCGAGCTGAAGGGCTTTGCGGTCGCCAAGCAGCAGCCGGACGTCAACGTGGCGCTGCTCGACGATCGCGACGACCACTGGTTCGTGATCCAGAGCGGACTCGCCGGGACGCAGCAGCCGGTGGCCTCGCACGAGGACCGCTTCACCGCCGAAAAGGAGTTCTACACGCTGGCCGAGGGCGCCGACGCGGTGGAAGTCCCGCTGCAGCTCGTGCGCGCGGACGGCGCGCGCGTGACCAAGCGCTACCGCTTTCATCGCGGCACCTACGTGGTGGATCTCGAGCAGCACCTCGACAACGGCTCCGCCGCGCCGCTCGCGGCCAGCGCCTACGTGCAGATGTGGCGCACGCCGTTCGCGCTGGGCGAAGAGCCCCGCTTCCTGAAGACCTTCATGGGACTCGGCGTCTACGAGCGCAAGCCGTCCGGCGATTTCCGCTTCCGCAAGATCGACTTCAAGGACCTGCAGGACGAGCCGCTGTCGCTGCAGCAATCCGGCGGCTGGGTGGCCATGCTGCAGCACTATTTCTTCGCGGCCATCCTGCCGCCGGCCGGCGAGCCGGCGACCCTCGCCGCGCGGCCCTCGGCCACGCGCGGCTACGTCGCGCAGTACCTCGGCGCGCCGAAGACCGCGGCGCCGGGGCAGGCGGCCGATTTCGCGGTGCGGCTCTACGTCGGACCGACGCGGCAGGGCCAGCTGGCGGCGCTCGCGCCCGGGCTCGAGCTGACCGAGGACTACGGCATCCTCGCGCCGATCGCCAAGCCGCTGTTCTGGCTGCTGAGCTGGTTCCACCGACTGACGCACAACTGGGGCTTCGCGATCATCCTGCTGACGCTGGCGGTGCGCCTCGCCATGTTCAAGCTCAGCGAGGCGCAGTTCCGCTCGATGGCGAAGATGAAGAAGTACGCGCCGCGGATCCAGGAGCTGAAGGAGCGTCACGCCGACGATCGCGCGCGCCTCAACCAGGCGATGATGGAGCTGTACAAGAAGGAAAAATTCAACCCGCTCGCCGGCTGCTGGCCACTGCTGGTGCAGATGCCGGTGTTCTTCGCGCTGTACTGGGTGCTGCTGCAGAGCGTGGAGCTGCGCCAGGCCGACTTCGCGCTCTGGATCCACGACCTGTCCTCGCCGGACCCGTTCTACGTGCTGCCGGTGCTGTTCGGCGTCTCGATGTTCCTGCAGCAGAAGCTGTCCGGAAACGTCGTCGCCGATCCGATGCAGCAGCGCATGATGGGAATGATGCCGTGGATGATGTCGGTGTTCTTCGCCTTCTTTCCCGCCGGGCTGGTGCTGTACTGGTTCGTCAGCAACCTCGTCAGCATCGCGCAGCAGTGGGTGATCAACCGGCGGCTGGCGCGCGAAGGCCTGCGGCACTGACCCCGCTCCGCTTGCCGCCGCTCGCCCCGCGGGGTTAGCGTCGGGGCAGGGAGAAGCCCGGACCACCGGGCGCAGACCATGAAGCGGATCCTCGTCGTCCTTTATTCGCAGACCGGGCAGCTGGAGCGCGTCGCGCGCGCCATCGCTGCGCCGCTGCACGAAGCCGGCCACACGGTGGACTGGTTGCGGCTGGAATCGCAGCCGCCCTACCCGTTCCCGTGGACCTTCTGGAGCTTTCTCGACGCCTTCCCCGAGAGCGTGCGCCTGACGCCGCCGCCGCTGCGTTCCTGGTCGGTCGCCGCGCGCTACGACCTGGTGCTGCTGTGCTGGACGCCGTGGTTCCTGTCGCCTGCGCCACCGGTCGCGGCCTTCCTGCAGTCGGAAGCGGGGCGCGCGGTGCTGCGCGACACCCCGGTCGTCACCGTGACCGCGGCCCGCAACATGTGGGTGCTGGCGCAGGAGGACGTGAAGCGGATGCTGGCCGGGGCCGGCGCGCGGCACAGCGACCACGTCGCCCTGACCGATCCCGGCCACACGCTGGTCACGGTGGTCACCACGCCCGCGTGGATGCTCACCGGCCGTCGCGACGCGGTCGCCTCGCTGCCGCGCGCCGGACTCACCGATGCCCAGGTCGCCGGCAGCGTCCGCTTCGGCCGCGCGCTGGCCGCGGCGTTCGCCGACGGCTCGCTGGACGGGCAGCGCCCGGTGCTCACCGGCCTCGGGGCGGCCCAGGTCGATCCCGCCCTGGTCATGAGTGAAAAAATCGGGCGTCGGAGCTTCAGGGTGTGGAGTAAGATCGTCTCCGCTGCGGGTGGGCCGGGGGCCCGGACGCGGCGGCCGGTGCTGGCGGTGTACGTCGCCTTCCTGGTCCTGATGATCATCACCGTGGTACCCGTGTCGCTCGCCATTCGCACCCTGCTGAAACCGCTCATGCGCGCCCGCCTGCAGGCGCAGGCGGCGGCGTACGAGCGGCCATCCGGGCGCGGCACCGAACGGCTCAGCCGTTTCTCTTGAGCGACGTCATGCAGCCCGTCTACATCCAGCGTCTCGCCGCCTTCCTGCCGAACGCGCCGGTCTCCAACGACGAGATGGAGAAGGTGCTCGGCCAGATCAACGGCAAGCCGTCACGGGTGCGCCGCGTGATCCTGCGCAGCAACGGCATTCTTGCGCGCCACTACGTGCTCGACGCGCAGACCGGGCAGCCGCGCTACAACAATGCGCAGCTGACCGCCGAGGCCATCCGGCGCCTCGCCGGCGACGGCGTGTCGCTGTCGCAGATCGACCTGCTCGCCTGCGGCACTTCTTCGCCGGACCAGCTCGCGCCCGGACACGCGGTCATGGTGCACGGCGAGCTCGGCAGCGTGCCGTGCGAGACCGTCTCGATCGCGGGCATCTGCTGCGCCGGCATCGGCGCGCTCAAGTACGCGCACATGGCGGTCGCCACCGGCGCGGCGCGCTCCGCGGTCGCGACCGGCTCCGAGGCCGTGTCCACCTTCCTGCGCGCACAGCAGTTCGCGGTCGAGTCGCAGGCGACCGAGGACGACCTCAAGAAGCGGCCCGAGCTCGCCTTCGATCGCGATTTCCTGCGCTGGATGCTGTCGGACGGCGCCGGCGCGATGCTGCTGGGCCCGGAGCCGCTGCACAAGAGCGGTGTCGCCCTGCGGCTGGACTGGATCGAGCTGATCTCCTACGCGCACGAGCAGACCGCGTGCATGTACGCCGGCGCCGACAAGGGCGCCGACGGCCGGCTGCGCGGCTGGCGCGAGTACGCGTCCACCGTGGACGCGGCCAAGAGCTGTGCCTTCACGGTCAAGCAGGACGTGCGGCAGCTGAACGACAACGTCGTGAAGTACTGCATCGAGCGCGCGTTACCCGAAGTGCTGCGCCGCCGCGGGCTGAAGGCCGACGACGTGCGCTGGTTCCTGCCGCACTACTCCTCGGAATACTTCCGCGAGCACGTGCACCAGGCGATCAAGCGCGTCGGCTTCGACGTGCCGCAGGAGCGCTGGTTCACCAACCTCACGCACGTCGGCAACGTCGGCTCGGCGTCGCCCTACCTGATGCTCGAGGAGCTGGTGCGGCGCCACGGCGTCGAGCCCGGCGACCGCATCCTGATGTTCGTTCCCGAGAGCGGCCGCTTCTCGGCGGCGTACGCGCTGATCACCGCGGTCAACGGCGCCGGCTGAGCGCCGCGCGGCCGCGACCGTGAAGAAGAACGAGGTCCCGCAGGACCGCAATCCCGAGACCGGCGACGAGCGCCGCGCGCTCTACGCGGTGGACGAGACCGGCCGCTACACCACGGTGCCTTCGGCCGGCTGGCGTGCGGACGAGATCGTCAACCGCCAGGCCGTGGACGAGTACGCCCGCCTCGCACAGGACGCGCTGGCCCGCGCGCGCCGCGGCGAGGCCTCGCCGCTGGAGTTCCACATGTACGACCGGCGCATGGAAGTCGAGACGCTGGCACAGGTCGCCGGGCTGTGGCGCTGGCGCGTGCGCCGGCACCTGCGGCCGGACGTGTTCCCCCGGCTCGACGACGCGCTGCTTGCCCGCTACGCCGACGCCCTCGGGGTGCCGGCGGCCGCGCTGCGCACGGTGCCGCCCGCATGAGCGCGCCGCAGTCCGCCATGCCGTTCGAGCATCGCCATGCCGGCCATTGCGAGACCGGCGTCACCGCCGGACTGCTGCGGCACGCGGGGCTGTCGATCAGCGAGCCGATGGCGCTCGGCCTGGGACACGGCCTGACCTTCGCCCACTTCCCGTTCTTCAAGGTCGGCGGCCTGCCGCTCACCAGCTACCGCATGCCGCCGGGGTCGATCTACCGCACGCTGGCCAAACGGCTTGGCTTCCGGCTGCGACGCCAGCGCTTCGGCGACGCCGCCGCCGGCGCGCGCGCGCTGGACGCGCACCTCGCTGCGGGACGGCCGGTGGGCGTGCAGGCCTCGGTGTTCTGGCTGCCGTACTTCCCCACGAACATGCGCTTCCACTTCAACGCGCACAACCTGATCGTGTACGGCCGCGACGGCGGGGACTACCTGCTGTCCGATCCCGTGTTCGAGCACCCGCAGCGCTGTCCCGCCGCCGACCTCGCCAAGGCGCGGTTCGCCAAGGGCGCGCTGGCGCCGAAAGGCCTGCTGTATTTTCCGGAAAACGTGCCGCGCGAGGTGGACCATGCGCGGCTCGTGCCGTACGCGCTCAGGAAGACCGCGCGCATGATGCTGCACACGCCGATGATCGTCGGCATCAGCGCCATGCTGCGCCTGGCGCGCACGATCGAGCGCATGGGCAGCCGCGCCGATCCGCGCTACGTGCGACTGTTCGTCGGCCAGATCGTGCGCATGCAGGAGGAGATCGGCACCGGCGGCGGCGGCTTCCGCTTCATGTATGCCGCCTTCCTGCAGGAGGCGAGCGAGCGCCTGGACGAGCCGCGCCTGGCCGAGGCCAGCCGCGGCTTCACGGCGATCGGCGACGCCTGGCGGGCGTTCGCTCTCGCCGGTGCGCGCTACGTCAAGGACAAGAGCCAGCGCGACACGGCACCGCTCGCTGCGGCCCTGCGGCATTGCGCCGCGCTCGAGCAGTCCGCCTACCGCGAGCTGCTGGAGATCGCCCGCGCGCTCGATGCGCGGCGCAAGGCGGCCTAGACGCCGCAGCTCTCGATCTGCACCGCGTACCACGCGCCCGACGTGCCGCGCGTCAGGTGCAGCAGCACGCCGCGCTCGCGCAGCAGGAAACGGCAGCACGCCAGCGCCGACGACAATCCGGTGAAGCCCTCTGCCTCGCCGCCGCTCCAGAGCGCGGCGCCGGTCTGGCCGGCGAGCGCGGCCGCGCGCGACGCGTCGCCGCCCTGCAGCCGCAGGTGGGTGCTGGGCGCGAGGCGTCCGAGCAGGCCGGCGAGCGCGGCATCGTCGGCGACACGCTCGACATGGCGGATGGCGCCTCGCGATGCGCGCGCCTCGCGATCGCCGAACAGCCACTGGCTGCTTTCGAGCAACGGGGTGCCCGGCGACAGGTGCAGGCGCTCGCGGTGCTCGGGCAGCGGCCAGGCGCACTCCTCGACCGCGCCCAGCAGCAGGCTGCGCCCGGCGCCGAGCAGGCCCAGCTCGAGCGCCGATTCCCACGCGAAGTCGGTGGCCGAGACGACGTGGTTGGCGCTGTGCAGGCCGAGGCTCGAGGCGACGTAGAAGCCCGCCATGTTGCTGGACACGTTGATGAACGTCACCGGCATGCTGGGCCGTCCGTGCACCACGTTGTTGACCATCAGCGCCGAATCGCCGATGCAGCCGCTGGTGAAAGCGGTGTAGATCGCGGTGCCCGGCGGCGGCAAGGACCCCGCCAGCGCGCGGTGCGCGCCGATCAGGGCGAGCTCGATCAGGCGATTGAGCCTTCGCGGCGCGTTGGGCACCGCGGATTTCAGCTCGGCGCGCAGCTCCGCCGGCGCGTCGCCGGCGACGTGCGCCCACGAGCCGACGCCCACGATCGCCAGGGGCTTCATCCGCGCGCGACCACCAGCGAGGTGTTGTTGCCGCCGAAGCCGAAGAAATTGCACAGCACCGCGCCGCGCGCGGGCAGGGCGACCGCCGCGGGCAACGGCGCGACGCCGATCGCCGGGTCGGCCTGCGCGAATTCCGGCGTGGCCGGCAGGAAACCCTCGCGCCACGCGGCGAGCAGCAGCAGCAGCTCGATCGCCCCGCACCCGCCGAGCGTGTGGCCGACGTAGGGCTTCAGCGAGGTGAAGGGCGGCAGCCCGCCCGCGGCGGCGCCGAGCTCGCGCATGGCCTGGCCCTCCGCGCCATCGTTGCTGCCCGTGCCGGTGCCATGCGCCTTGATGGCGGCGAGCGCGCCCAGCGGGACGCCGCCGTCGGCGAGTGCCGCCTGCATGACCTCGGCGATGCGAGCCGGCGCCGAGTTGGTGGGGCTCGACGGGTCGCAGGCGGACGCGGCGCCGACGATGCGCTCGGTGCCGCCACCGGTGCCGAGCACCAGCGCGCCGGCGCCCTCACCCAGGATCAGGCCGTCACGGTCGCGGTCGAAGGGGCGGTAGCGCGACTTCGACAGGAGCATGAGCGAGCCGAAGCCCTGCACCGAAAGGCGGTTGTACGACTCGACACCCACGACGAGCGCGTGCTGCACGCGGCCCTCGTGCAGCAGCAGGCGCGCGTGCAGCAGGGCGTTGGCGCTCGACGAGCAGGCCGTGTTGAGCGTGTATTGCGGGCCGCGCAGGCCGAAGCGCTGCGCCAGGTGCGCCGCGACGTTGCCGTAATTCGGCCCCTTGATCGGCACGCGGCCCGCGCCGGCCGCCGCCTGCGCCGCGTACTCGCTCTCCTGCAGCGGCAGGTCCAGGCAGGTGCTGCCGACCAGCACCGCCATGCGATCGAGCTGAGCGGCAGCGAGGTCGGCTTCCGCCAGCGCCTGCTCCACCGCGCGATCGAGCATGTCGTACATGCGCGTTGCGCCGGCGTAGGCGACGGCCAGGTGATACGGCCACGGCGGCATCTGGTAGCCCTGCGGCACGGCGTGCGCACCGGCGCGCCCGGCGCGCAGCGCGGGCAGCTGCGCCGCCAGGCCGTCGCCCAGCGAGGTGACCAGCCCGCAGCCGAGCAGGCAGGCGTCGCCGGTCACAGCGGCTGCAGGTGGTCGGCGAGGGTGTTGATGCTGCGCATGATGCGCACCAGTTCCTTCGGGTCGGTCACGCGCACGCCGAACTGCAGCTGCAGCGCCATGGAGACCTGCAGGCCGTCGATGGAGTCGAGTTGCAGACGCGTGGTCGGGCCGAACAGGCCCTCGTCGTCACCGATCGATTCGGGCGCGACGTCCTTGTCGGCCTCGGTGACGATGAGCTGCTTGAGGCGCAGCTTGAGCGCCGGGTCCTGGGAGCCTTTCATTCGGAAGTCGGGAACAGCAGGGTTGCCACCGTGAAACCGGCGGCGCCGAACAGCACGAGCGCCGCGCATTCGGGCAGCACGTCGGTGACGCCGCCACCGCGCAGCAGGATATCCCAGCAGGCCTCGAGGGCCCAGGACATGGGAGAAATGACCGACGCGGCCTGCATCGCGGGCGGCATCACCAGCTTCGGCACCATGACGCCGCCGACGGCGCCGAGCAGCAGGTTGGCGACGCCGCCCAGGGTCGTCGCCTGCACGCTGCTGCGCGCGATCACGGCGATGGCGAGCGCGAAGCCGATGGCCGCGATGCTCAGTGCCGATGCCACCAGCCACAATGCCGGCAGGCTGTGGCCCAGCGCGAGACGGTCGCCGCCGAGCGCCGGCACGGCCCAGACGCCGACCGCGAGCATCAGCGCGAACTGCGCCAGGTTCACCACGTAATAAGCCGGAAACTTGCCGGCGAGCAGCAGCGCCGGCGGCAGGTTCAGCAGCGACAGCCGGCGCAGGTTGCCCTGCTCGCGCTCCGCCAGCACGCTGACGCCGATTGGCAGCACCACGAAGAACATGGCGAACACCAGCCACGCCGGCACCGCCTGCTGCACCGCGTTCGGCGGCCCCACGGCACCCGGGTAGGTCTCCTCGATCTTCAGTGCCGACGGGTCCAGCCGCGCGCGCATCTTTTCGGCGTCGGCGTGCGGCACCCCCATCTCGTCCTCCATCAGCCACTCGGCCTGCACCTGCGCCAGCGCGGCGCGCAGCTGCGCCAGGAACAGCAGCCGGGCCTGCGGCGGCGCGCTGGGCGACAGCAGTGCCTGCACCAGCGGGGCCGCGCCCTGCCCCTCCGCAATGCGCGCGGCGAACTGCGGCGCGATGCGCACCGCGAACGGCGCCGCGCCGGCGGCGAGCCCCGACTGCAGCGCGGCGTCGTCCTTGACGGCCTGCAGCTGTGCGTGACCCTGCAGCGCATCGGAAAGCGCGAGCGCGAAATAGGAGCGGTCCTGGTCCAGCCACAGGACCGTGAGCGCGCCCGTGCGCGTCGGGCTCAGCGCGTCGCGCAGCGCCAGCGACATGATCAGGATGAACGCGGCGGGCATCAAAAACAGCACCGCCATGCCCTGCCGGTCGCGCAGCAGGATGCGCCATTCCTTGGCGGCGAGCGCCGCGATGCGCAGGTTCATCCGTCGCGCAGCCGACGCTGCGTCAGGCGCAGGAACAGGCCCTCCAGGTCGCCATGCCCGTGACGTATCGCGGCCACCCCGAGGCCGTGGCGTGCCAGCACCTCGCGCAGCCCGGCGGCGGCGGCCAGCGGGTCCTGCACGGGCAGCGCGATCTCCGCGCCCTCGACCTCGGCGCCGCCGAAGCGCTGACGCAGCTCGTGCATCAGTGCGGGCGGCGCCGCCCCCGACAGCGTCACGTGCAGCGCGCGATCGGCCGCCAGCAGCGCGGTCAGCGGTCCCTGCGCCAGCACCCGGCCGTGGTCGAGGATCGCCAGTTGCGAGCAGACCTGCTGCACCTCGTCCATGTAATGACTGGTGTAGACCACGGTCGTGCCGCCGCGCGCCAGCTCGCGCACGACGTCGAGCAGGAACGCGCGCGATTGCGGGTCCACGCCGGCAGTGGGCTCGTCGAGACAGAGCAGCCGCGGCGCGCCGAGCAGTGCGATGGCCAGGTTGAGCCGGCGCTGCAGCCCGCCGGAAAGCCGGTCGGCGCGCTGGCGTGTGTGTGCGGCGAGTTGCGTGCGGGCGACGGCTTCATCCACGCGTGCGCGCCGGCGGCTGCGATCCAGCCCGCCCGCGGCGGCGTAGAAGTGCAGGTTCTCGAGCACGGTCAGGGTCGGGTAGAACGCGAGGTCCTGCGGCGCCAGCCCGCACACCGCGCGCAGCGCGGCGCGCTCCCGGTCCACGTCGCGACCGGCCACGCGCACCGTGCCGCGATCCTTGCGCGCCAGGCCCAGCAGGATGGACAGCAGCGTGGTCTTGCCGGCGCCGTTGGGGCCGAGCAGGCCGAAGATCTCGCCTTCCGCGATCTGCAGCGAAACGCCGTCGAGTGCGCGCGCGCCGCCGCGCCAGGTCTTGGCGACGTCCTCGATCTGCACGAGCGGCGCGGTCATCGCGGCGCAGGGTACCGCAACGACGGCGCCTACAATGCAGCATGCGTCTCGTCCCGATGCTCGCTGCCCTGCTGCCGCTCGCGGCGGCTGCCGCCGCGCCCGACGCGAAGCTGCGCGCGGAGTGGGAGCAGCGCTTCCGGGCCGCGGATCTCGATCACTCGCGCTCGCTCGACCGCAAGGAGGCCGCCGCCGGACTGCCGAAAGTGCTGTCCCGCCACTTCGACGAGATCGACACCGACCACGACGGCGGCCTCACGCCGAAAGAGCTGTGGGCCCTGCACCAGCGCGAGGAGCGCGAGCGCGAGCGGCGCCGCGCGGAGCGCCTGCAATCGGGGCCGCCGCGCTGAAGGATTCGCGGGGAAAGCGTTTACACTGCGCCGCCGCTCGCGCCTGTCCCCGTCCGTGAAAGATCATCTCGAATCCCTGCTGCGCGCCGCCCTCGGGCCGGTGCTCGCCGGCAGCGGCGTCGAGCCCCCCGCGGCGATCGCCATCGACGCCGCGCGCGGCGACCAGCACGGCGACTTCGCCAGCAATCTCGCGCTGGTGCTCGCCAAGCCGCTGCGCCGACCGCCGCGCGACCTGGCGCAGGCGCTGGTGTCGCATCTGCCGGCCTCGCCGCGCGTCGCCCGGGTCGAGATCGCGGGCCCGGGCTTCATCAATTTCTTTCTCACCGCCGACGCGCTGCACGCGGTCGTGCCCGCGATCCTGGCTGCCGGCAGCGCGTACGGCCGCGCGGCGACGACCCGCGGCCGCATCCTGGTGGAGTTCGTGTCGGCGAATCCCACGGGACCGCTGCACGTGGGGCACGGCCGCGGCGCGGCGTACGGCGATGCGCTGTCGAACCTGCTCGACGCCGCCGGCTACGAGGTGCTGCGCGAGTACTACATCAACGACGCCGGCCGGCAGGTGGATGTTCTGGCGGTGTCGGTGTGGCTGCGCGCGCTGGAGCTGCAGGGCGAGCGTGTGAGCTTTCCCGCGCGCGGCTACCCCGGCGACTACGTGCGCGAGACCGCGCAGAAACTGCTGCAGGGCGCCGGCGCCATGCTCGGGCGCGCCGCGGCCGAGGTCGCTGCGGGCCTGCCGCCGGATCCCGTCACGCCGGAGGGCGCGGACGACGCCGCGCGCGACGCCGCCAAGGCGCAGCAGGAAGCGCACCTGGACGCGCTGATCGCGCGCGCGCAGCAGATGCTGGGCCCGATGTACGCGGCGATGCGCGATTTTGCCCTGAACGACCAGCTCGAGCGCATCCGCGCGACGCTGGAGTCCTTCGGCGTGCGCTTCGACCGCTGGTTCTCCGAGCGCGAGCTGGTGCAGTCCGGCGCGGCCGAGCGCGCGCGCGCGCAGCTCGTCGCGTCCGGGCACACCTACGAGCAGGACGGCGCACTGTGGTTCCGCACCACCGCGCACGGCGACGACAAGGACCGCGTGCTGGTGAAGGCCAACGGCCAGCCGACCTATTTCGGTAACGATCTCGCGTATCACGTGGACAAGCTGCGCCGCGCCGGGAGTCCGGGCCATGCGCCGCTGCTGGTGGACGTGTGGGGCGCCGACCACCATGGCCTGCTGGTGCGGATGCGCGCCGCGATGCACGCCCTTACCGGGCGCAGCGAGGCGCTGCGCATCCCGCTGATGCAGTTCGTGACGCTCGCGCACGGCCGCATGGGCAAGCGCAGCGGCAACTTCGTCACGCTCGACGACCTGCTGCGCGAAGCCGGCCGCGACGCCACGCGCTTCTTCTACCTGCTGCGGTCGCACGACCAGCACCTGGAGTTCGACCTCGAGCTGGCCAGGGCGCAGAGCAACGACAACCCCGTGTTCTACGTGCAGTACGCCTGCGCGCGCGCCGCCAGCGTGTTCCGGCAGGCCGGCGAGCGCGGCCTGGCGGTGGACCGCGCGCTCGGCGAGCGCTCGCTGTCGCTGCTGGTGCAGGAGCAGGAGAAGGTCCTGCTGCAGCGGCTCGCGCGGCTGCCGGAGCTGGTGCAGGATGCGGCCGCGCAACTGGCGCCGCACCAGCTGGCGTTCTACGCGCGCGAGGTGGCCGACGCCTTCCACGGCTGGTACAACGCCCATCCTTTCCTGGTGGACGATGCGGAGCTGCGCAACGCGCGGCTGGCGCTGGTGGCCGCGACCGGGCAGGTGCTGAAGAACGTGCTGGGCTGGCTCGGCGTGTCGGCACCCGAGCGCATGGAGCGGCTGGAGGCCAGGGCATGAGCAAGGATTTCGCGCAGCGCGACGGCGGCCGCCGGCAGGCCGGGCCGCAGGTGCCCGGCTGGCTCTGGCTGGTGGCGGGCGTGGCGCTCGGTGCAGCCGGCGCCGCCGGCTACTACGTCACGCGGCCGCTGCCCGGCGCCGCTCCCGCCCTCGACGCCTCGGCCGACAAGGCCAAGGGCGGCAAGAAGAAGATCACCATCCCGCCGAAGGAGCCTTCCCGCTTCGCCTTCTACGAGTTGCTGCCCAGCTACGAGGTGGTGGTGCCGCGCGAGTCGGTGAAGCCGGAGTCGGGTGCGAAGCCGGAAGGCGGCGCCGGCGAGCGCTACGTCGTGCAGGTCGGCTCGTTCAAGGACCGCGCCGAGGCCGACCAGCAGAAGGCGCGCCTCGCGCTGCTGGGCATCGAGTCGCGCGTCGAAAAGGTCACCATCGACAACCAGACGACCTGGTACCGCGTGCGCATCGGCCCCGAGAAGGACCGCGCGCGCGTCGATGCGATCGTGTCGCAGCTCGAGAAGAACGGCCTGGACGGCATCACCATGCGGCTGCCCCCGGGACAGTAAACCGGGGTCAGTGCGCGCGCAGCTGCGCCGTGTCGAGCAGGTAGTAGTCCCGCAGCAGCGCGTAGAGCTCCGGGTGGTGGCGCTGCAGCAGGGCGCCGCGCTGCAGGTAGGCCTCGGTCGCCACCGCGAAGAATTCGGCCGGGCCCTCGAGCCCGTATTCGTCGAGCACCGGCGAGCCGCGACGCCCCAGTTCCTGGAGAGCCGCTTCCATCACGCGCGACCATCGCCCGTAGTCGGCCAGCGGCGGTGCGCCCTCGATGCCGGGGTTCTCGTCGTTGAGCTGGTGCGCGAACTCGTGCGCGGCGACGTGCACCGGGTCGCCCGCCAGCGCGGCCTGCACGTCCTCCCAGGACAGCACCACGCGGCCCACGTCCTGCGATTCGCCCAGCTGCAGCTGCTCCTCGTCGGACACCAGCTCGAGGTCGCCGCCGATGTCGTACGGCTCGCGATGGCGCACCCAGAATGCACGCGGATACAGCAGCACCGAGCGCAGCTGCGGATAGGCCGCCGCGTCCTCGCGCAGCACCAGCAGCGCGGCCACGCCCGCGACCAGCACGCGCATTTCCTCGGTGACCACCAGGCCGTCGCAGCCGTAGAAGCGCTTGCGGCGCAGGAAATCCTGGACCCGGGCCTCGAAGCGCGGCAGCAGCACGGCGTCCAGCAGCGCGTGCTGCGGCAGGCGGCGCTCCAGCAGCGCGCGCCACGCCGGCGCAAACGGCGCCGGGCCGCGACGCAGCAGGCGTCGCAGCCAGCTCATGGCGGAGGCCGGTCCGGCGGCCGCCGGCGCCGCACGCTGCGCCAGTAGACGAGGAACGGCGCCGCGATCGCGCCGAGCGCGAGCAGGGTGACCACGACGCCGAGCGTGCTCACGCTAGTCACAGGCCTGCAGGTTGGCGAACGACAGCATCAGCCGCTTGGTGCCCGCCTCGCGGAAGCGCACTTCGACCTGCACGCGCTCGCCGTCGCCGTCGAAGGACAGGATGGTGCCCTCGCCGAATTTCGGATGCTTCACGCGCTGGCCCAGGCGGAAGCCCGGCGCGGCGTCGTCCGCGACCGGCGCGCGAAACGGCGAGCGCGACCGGAAATCGGGCCGCGACGCGTAGGGCGCGGGGCGCAGCACCGCCGCGCGCGGCCGTGTCTCGACCAGCAGCGCCGGCGGCAGCTCGCGAAGGAACTGCGATGGCGCCCCGATCTGCTCGGCGCCGTGCATGCGGCGGATCTCGGCATGCGTCAGGAACAGGTGCTCGCGCGCCCGGGTCATGCCGACGTAGCACAGGCGCCGCTCTTCCTCGAGCCCGCCCTGCTCCACCGCCCGCGAATGCGGGAACATGCCCTGCTCCAGCCCGGCGAGATACACCACCGGGAATTCCAGGCCCTTGGCGGAGTGCAGCGTCATCAGCTGCACGCAGTCCTCGCCGGCGCCGGCCTGCCGCTCGCCAGCCTCCAGTGCGGCGTGCGTCAGGAACGCCGACAGCGGCGTGATGCCCTCCTCCGCCGGCTGCGGCTCCTCGAAGCCGCGCGCGGCGTTGACCACCTCGTCCAGGTTCTCGATGCGCGACTCGGCCTGCTCGCCGCGCTCCTTGCGGTAATGCTCCTTCAGCCCCGAGCGCTCGATCACCATCTCCGCCGCGCGCGACAACGGCAGGTTCTGCGTGTCGCGGTCGAACGCCTCGATCAGCTCCATGAACTGGTGCAGCGCGCCGGCGGCGCGGCCGAGCGCGGAGCCCGCCGCCTTCGCCGCCGCCCACATCGACAGGCCCTGCGCCCGGGCCAGCTCGCGCAGCCGGTCGAGCGTGGTGGCGCCGATGCCGCGCGCCGGCAGGTTCACCACGCGCTCGAACGCGGGGTCGTCTGCGCGGTTGCCGATCAGCCGCAGGTACGCCAGCGCGTCCTTCACTTCCATGCGCTCGAAGAACCGCAGGCCGCCGTAGATGCGGTACGGGATGCGCTCGCGGATCAGCGTCTCTTCGAACACGCGCGACTGCGCGGCGGTGCGGTACAGGATCGCCTGCTCGGCCCACTCGCGGCCGCGCGCGTGGAACTCGCGGATGCGGTGCACCACGAACTCAGCCTCGTCGTAGTCGTTGAACGCGGCGTACACCTGGATCGGCGTGCCCTCGCCGCCCGCGGTCCACAGGTTCTTGCCGAGCCGGCCCGTGTTGTGCGCGATCAGCGCATTGGCCGCTTTCAGGATGGTGCCGCTCGAGCGGTAATTCTGCTCGAGCCTCACCACCTGCGCGCCGGGAAAGTCGCGCGACAGCTTCATCATGTTGTCGGCGCGCGCGCCGCGCCATGAATAGATGCTCTGGTCGTCGTCGCCCACCGCGAACAGCACGCCGCTGTCGCCGGCCAGCACGCGCAGCCACTGGTACTGCAGCGTATTGGTGTCCTGGAATTCGTCCACCAGCAGGTGGCGGAAGCGGCGCCGGTAGTGCGCCTGCACTTCCGGCACGTCGCGCGTCAGTTCGTAGGCGCGCAGCAGCAGCTCGGCGAAGTCCACCAGGCCGGCCGCATCGCAGGCGGCCTGGTAGGCCGAGTACACGCGCACCAGCTGGCGAAAGGAATGATCGCCGCTGTCGCCGAGGTCCTGCGGCCGGCGGCCCTCCTCCTTCTGGCCGTTGATGAAGCCGACCACGGTGCGCGGCGGCCACTGTTCCTCGGACATGCCGAGGCCCTTCATCACGCGCTTGATGAAGCGCTGCTGGTCGTCGGCGTCGAGGATCTGGAAGTTCTGCGGCAGCTTCGCCTCCTTCCAGTGCAGGCGCAGCAGGCGGTGGGCGATCCCGTGGAAGGTGCCGACCCACAGCGCGCGGACCGGCACGCGGATCAGCGCCTCGAGGCGCCCGCGCATCTCGGCGGCGGCCTTGTTGGTGAAGGTGACCGCGAGGATCGAGTGCGGCGACACCCGCTCGACCGCCAGCAGCCAGGCCACGCGATGCACCAGCACGCGGGTCTTGCCGGAGCCGGCGCCGGCGAGCACCAGGCGGTGCTCCGGCGGCGCGGTCACCGCCTCGCGCTGCGCCGCGTTGAGCGGGCCCACCAGCGGCGTCACGTCTTCCGCGGGACCGGCGAGCCAGTCCGGCACGCGCTCCTGCTCCACCGTCACACCCCGCTCGAATCGCCGGGCGCGGGCAGCCTCTCCGCCTTTCGGCGCACTCGCAGGTTGACCACCTCGATGACGATGGCGAAGGCCATGGCGAAGTAGATGTAGCCCTTGGGCACGTGCAGGCCGAGGCCTTCGCCCATGAGCGCACCGCCGATCATGATGAGGAAGGCCAGCGCCAGCACCTTCACGGTCGGGTGCGCCTCCACGAAGGCGGACAGCGGCCGGGCGAAGAACATCATCGCGAGCACCGCCAGCACGATTGCGGCGATCATCACGCCGATGTCGTTGGCCATGCCGATGGCGGTGATCACCGAATCGATCGAAAACACCGCGTCGATCACCATGATCTGCGCGATGGCAGCCGCAAAGCTGGCGGCGGCGCTGGCGCGCGGGGTCGCGCCCGGCCCCTCCAGTTGACCGTGCATCTCGTGCACCGCCTTGTAGACCAGGAACGCGCCGCCGCCGAGCAGCACGAGGTCGCGCGCCGAGACCGGCCGGGCGCCGACGTGGAACCAGGTCGCCGTCAGGCCGGTGAGCCAGGTCAGCGACAGCAGCAGCAGGATGCGCGTCACCATCGCACCCGCGAGGCCCAGCGTGCGGGCGATCGCCTGGCGCTCGGCCGGCAATTTGCCGACGACGATGGCGAGAAAGATGATGTTGTCGATGCCGAGCACGATCTCGAGCACGGTCAGCGTGACGAGAGCGGCCCAGATCTGCGGGTCTAACAGCCAATCCATCGGCGAAAGCGGATCCGCGGAAAACGGCGCGTAGTGTAGAGCGCGCCGGCGCCTTGCTTTTTCAGTCGGCCATGCGTTCCAGCAGCGTGTGCAGCAGGCGATGTGTCGCCGCGAAGCGCGCCGGCGAGCGCGACATCTCCTGCGGGGTCTGCACCCAGGGTCCGGGCGCCGGCGGGTCCTCGGCGACCCAGCGGCCGACGTCGCTATGGCGCACCTCGAGGTGGCACTGCAGCCCGACGAGGCGCCCGTCATCGGCCTCGAAACCCTGGTTTGCGCACGCGGCGCTCCGCATGACGTGCCGGGCCCGCGGAGGAATGGCAAAGGTGTCCGCGTGCCAGTGAAAAGCGGGGAAGGCCCGTGGCAGTCCCGCAAAAACGCGCGATCGGCAGGCTTCTGCCGTCATTTCTACGCCAAACCAGCCTATTTCGCTGGACTGGTTGGAAGTGACTGGCCCGCCGAGGACGTCGGCAAGCAATTGACCGCCCAAGCACAATCCCAGAACCTTCTTATTTGTGACGCATGCGTCATTAATCAGGTCCTTCTCCCGGACCAGCCATGGGTACCGGTCCTGCTGGTAGATGTTCATGGGCCCGCCCATGACGATCAGCCAGTCGAAAGCGCGCACCCCAGGCAGTCGCTCGCCTCGCTGCAGCCGCGTGGCGGTGAGGCGGCAACCGCGGCGCCGC
>DATLCG010000188.1:0-4441 GCA_035526525.1 Binatia bacterium | reverse complement strand
GGCGCCGACCTTGGTGGTGCCGCTGAGCTCGGCAGCGCCTTTCAGCGAGTTGCTCCACTGCCACAGGTCGTACGAGGCGCGCGTCGCCTGGGTGTCGGCCGGCGATGCCGTCGGCTGCGCATCCGACACACCGACGTAGGCAGGGCTGCTGCCGGACGTGACGTAGCCGCCCAGCGTGGTGGCGAGATTCGGATCGTTGCGGCTGACCAGCAATATGCGATCCACCATGTCCTGCAGCAGGATCACGGCCTGGGCGCGCTGGTAGGACTCTGCCTCGGCCACGTTCATCTTGGCCTGCAGGCTGGCAAGGCCGAGCATGCCGAACGCCAGGATCACCATCGTCAGCAGCACTTCGAGCAGCGTGAAGCCGCGCTGCGCAGCCGGGAGGTGCGGTCTCACGAGCACACCGCGTCCTTCACGTACGGACTGCCGTTGGTGGACGCCGTCACGCAGCGCGCGACGGTCTTGGAGCCGGAAGTCTGGGTCGAGCTGACCGAGAAGGCCAGAACCGCGCCGCCCTGGATGCGGCCGGAGCTGAGGTACACCACCGTCGCCGGACCGGCGAGCGTGAGGCCGGTGAACGCCTCCTGCTGCAGCAGCGTGCGCGCCGCCGAGTCGGTCATGGTCCAGCCCGCCGCCCAGTTGCCGCCGACGGGGGTCAGGGTGACCGCGCTGCCGCGCTTGACCGCTTCGCTGCGCGCCTTCAGCAGCGACAGGTACACGGTGGTCGCGGCGCCTTTGACGCGCGTGATGCGGGTGAGGTACGTGAACCCCGGGATCGCCATGGCCGTGAAGATGCCGATCATCACCACCACGGTGATCAGCTCGATGAGCGAAAAGCCGCGGCTGCGGCGGGGCGATCCGTGGCGCATGAGCGGGCTACCACTTCCCCGCGTATTGCGACGTCTTGGCGCCGGTATTCGATACCGCAAGCCAGCCGTCCGCGACCTGCTTCGTGCCGGCGCGCGGGGTGGCGGTGACGGTGAAATTGGGCGGCGCCGCGGCGTTGTCCACCGCGGGATCGGGCACGGTGTAGAAATTGCTCACCTCGCTGGGAACCGTCAGGTTCAGCTGCGTCAGCGTCGTCGCGTATGCGCGGTTGTCGAGCAGGAACTGCTGCTCGCGCTGCGCGACGTCGAGCAGGAAGGTCTTGGCGCTGGTGCGCCGTCCCTTGGTCAGGCTGTTCTGGTACGACGGATACGCGACCGAGGCGAGAATGCCGATGACGGCGACCACGATCATCAGCTCGATCAGCGTGTAGCCCTGGAGCCGGCTCTTCTTCATGTGCGCGTGATTCCTTTTGCGAGTGCGGCAATCGGCCGCGAAAGTGTAGGACGCGTAGACCAGTTTTGCCTTGCAGGACAAAGCGATACGAGTTCAACGGCGGGGGCTGGCCGATGAACGGTGTAGAGCGAATATGACGGTGTGTCGCCGTCCATCACGGCGACGTGAGCACCCACACCGACGGATTGCCCAGGGCCTCCGCCAGACGGGCCGCGACGGCGAGCGCCTGCGACTGCGAATCGAAGCCGCCGACCTGCACGCGGTACCACGGCACGCCGCGCACGCTGTTTTCGGCGATGCGCGGACGCTGGCCGGACAGTTCGGGTCGCGCGGCCTCGCGCTCGGCGCTGGCGCGATCCCTGAACGAGCCGACGTTGACCCACCAGTGCCCGGAAGAGGCGGGCTGGGTCGAAGCGGTTTCCGTATCGCGCGGCGCAGCAGCCGGAGCCGGCGACAGGACGGGCGGTGCAGGCGCGACGTCCTGCTGCCAGTAGGACTTCGGTGCGGGCGCCGTTTCACCCGGTGCGGGAGCCGTGCCCGCGGGCTCCGCGAGGTCCGCGCTCCGTGCTGGCGCGTCTCCCACGATGCGGCGATTCATGCGCGGGTCCCACACCCCGGCTGGCTCCGAGGCCGACACCGGGGCTGGAGCGGGCGACGAAGCGGTGGTCGTCGAGGACATCGGCGAGGGCGCGCCCGCGGAGGCAGGAGCCTCTGCGTCGCCTCCGAACACCGCGATCGATTCGTTGGCATCCGCGCTGCGCATCGGCGCGACCGAGTCGCCGCGGATCCGGTAGCAGCCGCGTGCCGGCAGCGTGCCGCGCACCACGCCCCGGAAGGTGCCGAGCGTGGCCTGGCCGCGGAGCACGCAGGCCTGCCACGCACCGTCGAGGCGCTGAAACGTGTAGTCGCCGGGCGCGAGTGCCAGCACGTGGTCGTCGAGACGGGTCTCCGCGGCCTGGTGGGCGGCGGGCTGCACCCGCAGACGGCCCCGCATCAGTCGCACGCCGACCAGGGAACCCGGCACGGCGGAGGCCTGCTCGAGGATCATCTCGCTGGCAGGTGCGAGCTGCCATCGGCCCTGGTCGCTGCGCAGCTCGACGATCGCATCGGCGCTGCGCAGGTCGTCGCCCGCAGCCATGGAGGCGCCGGGCGTCAGCGCGGCGGAAACGTCGCCGCGCAGCAGCTCGCCAGGGCCGCTCACGACCTGCAGCGCCTGCGCATGCGCGGCGCCCAGCCAGAAAAATCCCGACACCCAGACGCCGATGCGGCTCACGTTTCCCCCGATGCGCACGCCGCACGTGCTGCGGCCTGGTCGCGTCAGCCGGTATCATCCGCGAAAAAAGGGGACGATACGATGCGCGGTGCAACGATGCTTGCGGCGGCCATGCTTGCCGGCTGCGCCGGCGGCCCGCCCATGAAGAACGGCAAGCCGGTGCCATGCGTCGCCCGCAGCTTCGTCGCAGCTTCGAGCCTGCCCCTGCCGCCGCCGCGCAGCGAGATACCGCCCGCGCGCAAGGGCAGGGCACTGGAAATGGCGGACGCGGTTCCCATCGGCGGCGGCGTCAAGGACATCGGCGTCTGGAAGCCCGCCGGCCCGGGCTGGAGCGCATGGCGGCTGAAGCTGAGCTCGGACGGGGCAAAGTCGCTGTCGGTGCGCCTGCAGCCATTCGACCTGCCTTCGGGCAGCGAGCTCTGGCTCTGCACTCCGGACGGCGCGCGCCAGGGACCGTATTCGCGCAAGGGTCCGGCAAAGACCGCGCGCCTGCAGACGCCGGCGCTGCCCGGGGGCGAGTTGTGGCTGGAGGTGCTGGCACCGGTCGAAGCGACCAGCGGTGTGCAAGTACGGATTGTCGACGCCTACGTAGGGTTCCGTTAGGCGCCGTCGCGGGGCTATGATCCCTCCGGGGAATTTGGGGGATTCACGATGCGCCGGATCATCGTGCTGAATGCGAAGGGCGGTTGCGGCAAGACGACCGTCGCCACCAACGTTGCCAGCGGGTATGCCGCGCGGGGGCTGCGCACCGCGCTCATCGACTACGACCCGCAGTGCTCGAGCCTGCAATGGCTCAAGTCGCGGCCGGCGGGACTGAAGGAAATCCAGGGCGTGGCGGTGCAGGAGCCGAGCCGCGTGCCGCTGTCGGGCGCATGGCAGATGCGCATCGCGCGCGACACCGAGCGCGTCGTGGTGGACACCCAGGCCGGCGTGCGGGCGATCGACCTGTGCGGCCGGCTGACCGCGCAGGACCTCGTGCTCATCCCGATCCAGCCGTCCGCCATCGACATCCGCGCCACCGCGGACTTCATCCGCGACCTGCTGCTGCTGGCGAAGCTGCGTCCGCAGGATGGCCGCATCGGCATCATCGGCAACCGCACGCGCCGCCACACCCATTCGTTCGAGGCGTTGCAGCGCTTCCTCGACACGCTGCGCATCCCGGTGCTCACCCACCTGCGCGACTCCCAGAACTACGCCATCGCCGCCGAGACGGGCATGGGCATCGCCGACCTGCCCGCGCCGCAGGTCCGCAACGACCGCGGCGCCTGGACCACGATCTTCGACTGGCTGGAGTCACGGCCGCAGGAGCCGGTGCGCGTCACCGCCACCGCGCCTGCCGGCAATGTCCGCCCCATCGTGCAGGGCACGTCGCGGCCGCTGTCCGTGGCGCGGCCCGCGAGTCCGGTGCTGGCGGCACCGCCCGCAACCGCCGTGCCCGCATTCCTCACGCGCGCGTGGCCACTCGACCCGGTGGCCGAAGCGCCGCCCAAGAAGGAGCTGAACTGATGCGCATGACCCTGCTCGCCGCTGCAGCGCTGCTGCTGGCCGGCTGTGCCGACCTGGAAGGCGCCGGCCGTGACGTGCGCGACGGCACGCGGCAGATGGGCCACGACGTTGCACAGGGCACGCGCCAGGGTGCGCGCGAGGCCGGCCCGGCGCTGCGTGATGCCGGCCGCGAGGTGGCGCAGGGTACGCGCAAGCTCGGCCACGAGATCGCACAGGGCGCGCGGGATGCGGCGCGCAGCGTCCGCGACGCGGTGCGCGGCGACAAGGGCTACTAGGGTCGGATTGCGCGGGCGGCTCAGCCGCCGCCTTTTGCCGGAGCCGCGTCGGCCTTCTGCACTTTCACCAGCAGTCCGAGCCGCGGGCTGTCGAGGTGATGCA